>DAHWKP010000310.1:0-2409 GCA_027343585.1 Acidobacteriaceae bacterium | reverse complement strand
AAACGCCCCGCAGCCGGCGAAGCCGGCCCCACGCACCGCCGGCGCCACCATCGCGGCAATGGCGTTTTCGGCATTCTGGATGGAAGCCTGCGCCGTGGCGGTGCCGTACACCTGCCGCTGTGCCACGAACACCGTGACGATGCCGGCCAGCACCACCAGGCCGATGGCAATGGCCACCATCAACTCCACCAGCGAGAATCCCCGTACGCGCTTCATCACAGCACCGTCGTCAGTGTGTAACTGGCAGGCTTGACTGCCTGCTTCAGCGCCTGCAGTGCGGGCGCATCGCTCCAATGCAGCGTGACCGTGACTTGCACATCCTGGTTGGCGGAAGACACTCCCGCCGGAGTCGCGGTGGAAATGCTGGATGTGGCCGCAGGCAGAGCGCCCACCAGATCGGAATGCCACTGCCACAGGTCGTACTCCGCCATTTGTTGCGGAGTACATGCGCCTGACGAGCAGTTGTTGGCAGGAGCGGAAGATGGCGGCGCATTGTCGTACAAGCCCTGCAATGCCGCCGAGCGGTTGGCGCGCATGCGATCGAGAATGTCGTAGGCCTGCTGGACCGCTTGCTGCTCCATGTAGCTGGATGCGTTGTTCTTGTGCACCAGCAACAGCACGCCGGCCACGCCCAGCATGCCCAGCGACAGAATGACGACGGTCACCAGCACTTCCAGCAGGGTGAATCCGGCACGCGTGCGGAGCTGATTCATCGTGTTCTCCTCAGGGGCAACTCAGCTGGGTCGTGCCGTCGGCGGCGACGCCGGGCTTATTGGACGTCTGCATGCTGCCGGTCGAATAGACCAGGATGGAGCGCGCCTGTGCGGCGCCACGCGAATCGCAGGCCGTCAGCAGCACTTGGGACGTGCTCAGCAGGCCGCGGCCATTGAAGGTGATCGTCGGAACGCTGGCGCTGCCGCCGTAGGCAACCGCCTTCAAGGTAGGTCCGCCTGCACTGAGAACAGTGGTGTTGAGCACCGCGCTGGTGCCCAGTGGCGGCTGCTTGACCACGATCCAGCCTGCGCTCCAATTGCTTCCGCAAGCTGTGCTGCCGGGCGTGCCGTACGGACATACGGTGACCGGCTCATCGTTGCTCAGCGCCAGATTGCGCGCGTAACTGAGCGAATTGAAGAGGTTCTCGGTCAGCCCGTTGATACGCTGATTCAGGATCAACGTGCGAAAGCTGGGAACTGCGAAAGTCAAAACGATCGCCACGATGATCAGCACGACCATCAGTTCCAGCAACGTGAACCCGCGCGTTTCGCGCTTGCTGCCCATGTCCGCCCCCTGCGGCTGCAAGACCGCACCTACACTTTGACAGCGCATTGCCATGGGGGGTCATATCCATCCGACCGACGGCCGTGCCCGGTAGATGGACGGAGCGCAAGGCCTCAAAACGTGCTCCCGATCACGCTTTCAGGCTGAAGCCTCCAGGCCAATGCACTGCATTGGTCACGGTCAGGCCGGATGCTGCAACGCCGCGATGCCGTAGCGCTTCAGGTACCCGTAGTACAGCAGCGGAATCACCCCCAGCGTGAGCACGGTCGAGACCAGGATGCCGAAGATCAGCGATACCGCCAGGCCCTGGAAGATGGGGTCGCTGAGTATGAAGAACGCGCCTAGCATGGCGGCGACGGCGGTGAGGATGATGGGCTTGGCACGCACCGCGCCGGCCTCGATGACCGCCTGCTCCAGCGGCCGGCCGGCGCGCACGGCGTGGTTGATGAAGTCCACCAGCAGGATCGAATTGCGCACGATGATGCCGGCCAGCGCGATCATGCCGATCATCGAAGTGGCGGTGAACTGCGCGTGCAGCAGCCAGTGGCCGGGCATCACGCCGATCACGGTCAGCGGAATGGGCGCCATGATCACCAGCGGCACCAGGTAGCTGCGGAACTGCGCCACGACCAGCAGGTAGATCAGCACCAGACCCATCGAATAGGCCAGACCCATGTCGCGGAAGGTCTCGTAGGTGACCGTCCACTCGCCGCCCCATTTGATCGAGAAATCGGTGCCGGTAGCGGGCTGACCGATGAAGTGCTGGTTGAGGTGCTGGCCGTCGAAGGTCGTGTCGTTGATCGCGGCAACCAGCTTGAACATGCCGTACAACGGGCTGTCCTCGCGGCCGGCATCGTCGCCGGTGACATAGGTCACCGGCAGCAGGTCTTTGTGATACACCGCGTCGGACCACCGCGTGGTTTCAACACGCACCACCTCGGAAAGCGGAACCAGCCGGCCGTTCTGCGCGCGCACACGCAGCGTCAGCACGCTGTCCAGCGAGCCAAGATCGCGCTGCGGCAGGCGCAGCACCACCGGTATGGCGTGCTTGGCGGCGCCGTCCTGCAGGTAGGTGGCGCTGACACCGCCGAGGCCGGCGGCGATGGCATCGACGATCTGCCGCTGGCTCAC
>DAHWKP010000293.1:0-1211 GCA_027343585.1 Acidobacteriaceae bacterium | reverse complement strand
TGTTATAACAGATAAAATTCCGATTGGCAAGAAGAATTTTTTTCGCAGCTTGGGAGGCGTGGTTGCGGGAATGTTATGGAAGGCAGTCCAAGTTTGGGCGCAGGGAGACTGGAAGCACCGACTGGAAGCGCCGACCGGATGCGCCGACCGGAAGCGTGGAGCAG
This sequence comes from Acidobacteriaceae bacterium, assembly GCA_027343585.1. Taxonomy (GTDB): domain Bacteria; phylum Acidobacteriota; class Terriglobia; order Terriglobales; family Acidobacteriaceae; genus JAJZCX01. The sequence continues at coordinate 1,047 of DAHWKP010000293.1, read as the reverse complement.
TGGAGTATCGCTTTGGCTGCGGCATCGGCCTTGCTGCTGCGGACTTTAGGCGGAAAAGGTAATGAAAAGTGACCAAAGTACGGTTTTCAAATTCCCAGATTGGGTGCAGGATGAATGTGTAGGGAGAAGCAGGCTGCGCCACTGGACAGTCAGGACAGGGCGCACGCGAACGAGCACGCGGGGAGGCGAACGATGGCAATCGTCGTAGGGATTTTGCAAGGGCTGGCATTTTTGAGCATGGTGCTGTTGCCGGCATTTGTGGCGACGCGCGCGCTCGACACCGTGGATCGCGCCAAGTAGACACAGCGGCCACAGCGGATGGGTTTGTCTTGGGGCGCGCGCGGGCGCGCTCTGAAGCAAAGCGGGCTGGGATACGACGTGGAAGCTCCTGCCACGTGCGTCCCGGCCCGGTTCGTTTTTGTGTTGAGTTTGGTTGTACTGTGCAATTGGACTAGGCTTGCAAGCGGGCACGGAACCATGCAGCCAAGGTATCTTCTTGCATCTCACCGGCTGCTGCGGTTTCCATTACAAAGATTGCCTCCAATGGATGGAAGTGCAGCCGGTGGCCATTTCTGGCCAGAAATAAGCGCGCCATGACCCAGGCCGTACGCTTGTTGCCGTCGGAGAAGGCGTGGTTCCGCAGCAGTCCATAAGCGTATGCTGCGGCCAAGGCAGCCGCATCGGGTGCGCCATAGAGCGCCAGGTTGCGAGGCCGCGCCATGGCTGACTCTAGCGCACTGGCGTCGCGGTTGCCTTGCAGTCCGCCATGCTCGGCCAGTTGCTGGTCATGGACTGCGTAGAGAACTTCCAGCGAAAGCCAATGCCAACGCTTGCCGGTGCGTGGTGTCACCGGGACAGCGCCCGCAGGACTTCGCGGTCTTCACGCATGATCTCTTCGGCCAACTGCATCTGCCGTTCAAATTCTGGATTGTAGGGCGTGATCCGGTAGCTGCCGTCAGGACACTCGGTGAGATAGAGCGTGTCGCCCTTCTTCACCTTGAGGCGAGCCAAGGCCTCTTTCGGAAGGATGACGCCTGCGGATGAGCC
>DAHWKP010000256.1:0-1500 GCA_027343585.1 Acidobacteriaceae bacterium | reverse complement strand
CTCCAGCGTGCCGCCCAGCATGTAGGTGAGAATCTCCATGTCGCGGTGACCATGCGTGCCAAATCCCTTGCTGGGCGCGATGCGATCCTCATTGATAACGCGCAGTGCGCGAAAGCCCATTTGCCCGGGATCAAAGTAATCCGCAAAGGAAAAGGAGTAGTGCGTATCCAGCCAGCCATGATTGGCGTGACCACGATCTTTGTTGTAACGAATATTTAACATGTACCCTCCCAGCACTCCAACAAAGTAGATGTATTCCCCATAAAAAACGATTCAGATTGCGCAAAGCGCTGACTCAGCAACAATCCATCTACGATTATGATTGCCAATTGCCCTTCCATTCATTACGCTGACTCAGACACAAGAGTTGCCCCTATTTCTACCTGATGTTGGATGGCCGTCGCTATCTGCCCCAATTTCTATGCAGACGAGTCTGCGTCCGACACCCGATGTTTGCGGGCCGGTCGGGAAGTGGTGTTTTTGTGTAAAAACGTTGCAGTCCTTGATTACAAATTATTTTCCGCACGTCTATCTCACAGGAGGCTTTACAAATTTAATGAAAATGATTCTGACTTGTTGCATCCTTGCGTTGCTTACGATCACATCCACTCCACTGTCCTTGGCCGCAACCAGTGACACAACTATGCCTGCCGCAGCGAGCAGTGCGCCCGCCGCATCGCTTGTTCCTGCCGCTCCGGATACGGCCACCGCGCACACGGTTGCCACCTATCGGGGCGGGAGTCTTGCCGACGCCAAGTTGTACCAGTCCGTTGGAGTTGCTGTCTCTAACACCAGCCTGAGCGTTTACATGGCCTGCGATGATTCCGGCACTGTGACCAACGAAGACGGAAAAACGCAGCCGAAAAAGAAATGCTCCCAAGACAGCTTCCAATCCATCTCGAACTGGAATCAGCCCTACACCATACCCACATCCGCGATCAAAACCATCACCTGGGAACAGTACAAGCACCACAGAATCATGACCGGCCTGATCATTTCCTTGTTCCTCTGGCCCGTGGGAGTTCCTGTCATGTTTACAACACTGGAAAAGGACTTCATTACGGTTACGTGGGACAATCACGGAACGGGCGGCACCTTGGAGTTCCAAGCGGACAAGAAGCAGTACCGCGCAGTGTTGGACGCACTCTCCAAAGCCTCCGGCGTAACCGTTACCAGCGCTGCACAGTAGTTCGACACAAAAGGGCTGACACGCTTGATTGCGCGTCAGCCCTGCAAGAGATTCGCTCTCACGGCACCTACATCGCCGAGGCGGCAATCTGGGATGAAATCCCCGGTGCAGGCGAGGGTGCCGGAGCCTGCGTGGACAGGATCCGCTCCTGCTGCTCCTTGACGTGATTATTGCCACCCGGCTTGCGAATGTCGATGCCACCCTTAAAGTAGGCGCCATCTTCAATGCTGATGCGCTGGGCGATCACGTCGCCGGTCAGCGAACCTTCGCTGCGAATGTCCACGCGGTCGCTGGCATTGACGTTGCCGCGC
>DAHWKP010000243.1:0-14756 GCA_027343585.1 Acidobacteriaceae bacterium | reverse complement strand
GATTCGATCTGCAATCAGGTGCAATACCAATCTGGAAGGAGATTACGGTATGGCGGACAATCAGCCAGTTGAAATGCAGGCCACATTAGGCCTGACCGGACTTACGATGAATGCGATGGCGCTGATCGCGCCCGGAGCGTTCCTGTGGCTCACTTTTGCAATCCAGGCCAACACCGGAGTGACTGGGCCAGCGATGTGGCTGGGCATCGTGGTGGCGCTGCTGCTCTGCTTGGCGACTGCGGTCTGTTATGCGGAGATGGCCAAGCTCTACCCCGGCACGGGCAGCTCCTACTACTTCGCCGAGCAGTCCTTCTTGAACCATGAGAAGGCGTGGAGACTGGCGCGTCTGGCCAAGTTCATCGTCGGCTGGGGGTCCCATCTGTACTACTGGATCTACCCCGGCGTGATGGTGGCTGTGATGGGCGTGCTCTGCGGCTATCTGACGGGAACCTTGTGGCCGACGTTTATGAGCGCCTCCAATCCGGGGCCGATGTTCATGGCGGTCATCGCGGTGCTCTTCTCGTTCTTCATCGCCTACATCGCACAGCGCGGCGTCAACGGCTCCACCTCGATCAACATCGCCATTAACGTGATTCAGATTTCGGCGTTGCTGGTCTTTGCGGTGCTGGCGCTGGGCTATCGCATGAATCACGCTCCGGGCAGTGTGGCGTATCAGTTCGATCCGACATCGGGCGATGCCTACACTTACCAGTTCGCCACCACCACGACCACCACGGGCGGGACGGCGACGACCACCATTGTGCGCGACGCCAACGGCATTCCGCAGCCTTTGCTGGATGCCAGCGGCAAGCCGGTGCCGTTCCAGATCGCCTATCCGGCGAGTGACAGCACGGGGGCTTTCGTCAGCCATCCGAATGCCGCCTCGGTCATCGGTGTGCATAAGATCGGCTGGGTCTTTGTGCAGGCCACGGTTGCGATTCTGATTCTGGTTGGCTTTGAGTCCGTCACCGCGATGGGCGGCGAGGCCAAGAATCCGAAGCGCGACGTGCCGATCGCTGTCATCACATCCCTGTTGGTGCAGGGGGCCTTCTGCTATCTCATTGAGTACTTCGCTGCGAATTACTTTTTGAATACCGGATACCCCATGGCGTATGCCTCGGCCTCTGCGGCTCCGATCGGTGACATGATGATCGTCATCGGCGATGCGCTCTTTGGCCAGGGGCATGGACGCACCTTCATGCTGATCGAGGCCTTCACGGTCTTTTTGGCCATCATTGGCACCACGCTCTCCTGCATGAACACAGGCGCGCGCGTTACCTATGCGATGGGCAAGGACCAGGAACTGCCCGATCACTTGGGCGGCCTACATGAGGCCAACCGCACACCGCACCGCGCCATCTGGCTGCTGGCCATCATCTCGGCTGTCATCGGCGTCATTGGCGTCATGGCGGTCTTCGGGGATGCTGGCGCACCGGCAGATGCCGTGATCCAAGCCATCCCACACGGCTTCTGGTCGAGCTTCGGTTACACGACGCACGACAAGATGGCCGCGCTGCCCAACTCGCTGCTCACGGTGACGCTGGCTTCCAACTTTGGAACGTTCCTGCTCTATATGTTGAGCTGCGTCACCTGCATCGTCGCCTACCACAACCACCCGAAGTTCAGCGTGGTCAAGCACCTGCTGATCCCGGTCTTTGGTTTGCTGGCGAACCTGGCTTGCATGGTCTTCTACTTGATCGGCCCCTTCATGGGCTACGGCACCAAGATGGAGCCACTGCTGGCCCTGGGCATTGCAGGCGTCTGGGCGGTCTATGGAGGCATCTACTTTGTGCGCTCCAGCAAGGCCACTGGGCGAACGACCCTGGTGACCCGCAGCGCCTAAGTCCCACGGTTTTATTGCGGAGGCAGAGCGGGCAACCGCTCTGCCCTTTTTTTTGATGATGTATCCAAATCGTGCGCACTCGTATGGGCGGGCTGGGTCTGTGTGCGTCGGCACTGCAAGAGTTGGGCAAATCGCCATACAATCAATGCTGATGAGCACACACGACAGCTTTGTGGATGTTCCCACTGCGTTGCAGGAGATGCGCTCCGGGCGCATGATCATTGTGGTCGATGACGAGGACCGCGAGAATGAAGGCGACCTGACGCTGGCCGCCGAGTGCGTTACGCCAGAGGCCATCAACTTTATGGCGCGCTTTGGCCGCGGGCTGATCTGCTTGACGCTGACCGAGGAACGCGCGGATCATCTGCGCCTGCGTCCGATGACCGAGGAGAACACCTCGCGTTTTGGCACGGCGTTTACAGAGAGCATTGAAGCGCGCGAGGGCGTCACCACCGGAATCTCTGCGCAGGATCGTGCGCACACAATTCGCGTGGCGATTGATCCACACTCCACGGCTGCGGATTTGGCGCGGCCCGGGCATATCTTTCCTTTGCGCGCGCGGCGCGGCGGCGTGTTGGTACGCGCGGGACAGACCGAGGCTTCCGTGGATCTGGCACGAATGGCGGGCATGATTCCCGCCGGCATTATCTGCGAAATCATGAAGGACGACGGCACGATGGCGCGCGTGCCCGATCTGATCGAGTTCTGCAAAACGCACGGACTCAAAATGCTGACCGTTGCCGAGCTGATCCGCTATCGGTTGCAGCATGAGCGCTACATCCATCGCGTGGCGGAGTCGATGCTGCCTACGCCCTTTGGCGAATTCCGCATGATTGCCTATGAAAGCGAAGTGGAAGGCGGCGAGAGCCACATCGCGCTGGTGCGCGGCGACGTGGCCCAGACCACGGAGCCAGTGCTGGTGCGCGTACACTCGCATTGCCTGGCCGGGGATGTTTTTGGCGCAACGCACTGCGACTGCCACGAGCTGTTGCGCAACTCGCTACGCATGATCGCCGAGGCCGGTTGCGGCGCGCTCGTCTACCTGCACAACGCGAGCAAAGGATTTGGCATTGATCGAACGGGGCCACAGCACCGGCTCATCTTCCACCGTGATCTGCGCGAGCGCGAAGGCCAAGCCGAGCGCCACCAGCGCACGCTGCGCCAGGTGGGGCTGGGCGGCCAGATCCTCTCGGACTTGCAGATCCACAAGATTCGCCTGCTTAGCAATACGCCAACGCATGTGCCCGCGCTGCAGGGCTTTGCTTTGGAGATCGTCGAGCGCGTACCCATTGTGGCGGAATCCCTGTGTAAGACGGTGTGATTCCTATAGGGTGCGTGCGATTGGTTCAGAAATACGTTTTGATTTGATCGACCACGTCGTAATTTGAGTTGACGACGCTCAGCACACGCCACTTGTCAAAGGTGAGGCATGGGTGCGAGATGTCGAAGGCAAGGATGTCGCCGACGCGGATGTCATCCCCTGCTGCAATCTGCATGTAGGCGTGCTGGTCCATCATTTTGGTGAGCGTCCAGTGCGCGGGTGTGGCCGTGGGCTGTTTTTGTCCCGCGCGGTAATGCAGCGCTGGCACAGGCAGACCTGCATCGAAAGCAGCGTCGCGTTTTCCCATTCCGATAATGGCGCGTCCGTCCTCTGGGATCGACTGCACGCAGGCCCAGATTTGCAGCGCGGCCTTTAACTTGGATTGCATCGCGTGCGCGACAGGGTTATGCGCTTCAATGCGCTGCTGGGCCTGGCGATATGCGCCAACGTCGTGGGTAAGATAGCAGCCCGGGCGAAGGACGATTTCGACTGCGCCACCGAAGTCTGCCGCAGCAAACTCCTCAGCGACCACATCGTACCAAGCGGAGCCAGCGCCAGACAGCAGCGCAGGCGTACGCGCGAATCGTTCCTCATCGAGGAGTGCGCGCGTAACGGAGACGGCGCGACGAAGAAACTCACGGATGGATGTTTCGTCTTCGAGCACTCCCTCGTAAAGTTCCACTCCGCTGAGCGCGATTGTGTTGCGATGCTGTGTGAGAGCAACGAGCAGGGTGTCCAATTGCGCCTGATCGCGGACGCCAGCGCGCCCGCCAGGCACTCCAAGCTCCACAAGAACATGCAGCCGTTGATTGTGGGCAGAAAAAAAGTCAGCGAGCTGGCTTATCAGTGTGGGGGAATCGACAAGGCAGTAGAACTCGAACTCCGGATCGGCGAGCAAGCGGGAAATGGTCGCCATGTTTTCTTTGCCGACGAGCTGGTTTGCCATCAAAATGCGCCGTACGCCGTGGGCATACGCGATGGAAGTTTGATGCGCGGTTGCCAGCGTAATTCCCCACGCGCCCGCGTTGAGTTGCATGGAGAACAGTCGTGGTGCCATGGTTGTTTTTCCGTGGGGGGCAAGGTTGAGCTTGTATGCGGCGATGAACTGCTGCATCCATTGGAGATTCTGCTGGAGGCGGTCCTGATATAGAACAGCGCAGGGGAAGCTGAGGTCCCCGCGAAGCAGGTTCCAATCCTGGTGCGCGCCAGCGCCGAGGCCTTTGTGGATCAATGTTTGCAGGATGCGCGATGCTTCCATCACTCCAGCCTACATCTTTGTATGCTCTAGTATGCTGATCCAAGGCATGGCAAGTTATGACACGCTAATTCGGAATGCAACCGTATATGACGGTAACGGCGGCGCGCCAGAGGTTGTGGACGTGGCTGTTCGTGGGGATCGCATCGCTGCTATTGGTGTTTCGCGCGATCAATCTGCAGCGAACGTGATGGAGGGCGATGGGCTTGCACTGGTGCCGGGATTTGTGGACACGCACACGCACGACGATATGGCGGTACTGCGCGCACCGGCCATGCTGCCGAAAATTTCTCAGGGCGTGACGACGGTCATCACAGGAAACTGCGGCATATCCGCTGCACCGGTGCTGCTGCGCGGAGCGGTGCCGGATCCGATGAACTTGTTGGGCGCGGCCCAGGAATTTCAATACCCAACGTTTGCCAGCTATGTTGCTGCCATTGGAGATGCCGAACCTGCGGTCAACGTGGCCGCGTTGGTGGGGCATACGGCGCTGCGCAACAATCATATGGATCGACTGGACCGGGCTGCGACGGAGGACGAGATTCGCGCGATGCGCGCGCAGTTGCAGGAGGCGCTCGACCACGGTGCGCTGGGGCTGAGCACGGGGCTGGCATATCTTTCGGCGAATTCCGCGCCGATGGAAGAGGTGATCGCGCTGGCCAAGCCGTTGGCTGCAGCCGGTGCAATTTATACAACGCACATGCGTAGCGAGGCTGAGGCGGTGTTGGATGCGCTGCGCGAATCCTTTGCGATTGGGCGTGCTGCGCAGGTTCCGGTTGTGATTTCCCATTTGAAGTGCGCGGGCATGGCAAATTGGGGACGCAGCAAGGAGGTTTTAAACGAGCTTGAGTCCGCGCAGAGTTTGCAGACGGTGGGATGGGACTGCTATCCCTACGCTGCTGGATCGAGCACGCTGGATTTGCGACAGGTGGATGAACGGGTGAAAATCACGATTACCTGGAGCACGCCGCATCCTGAAGTTTCCGGGAAGAGTCTCTCTGAGATTGCGGCGATGTGGAGTTTGTCGCAAGTGGATGCGGCGAAGCGGCTCCAACCAGCGGGGGCGATTTATCACAGCATTTCGGAAGCAGACATGCGGCGGATCCTGAGTCATCCGGCAACGATGATTGGTTCGGATGGATTGCCACACGATCCGCACCCCCATCCAAGGCTGTGGGGGACATTTCCGCGAGTGCTCGGGCGCTACAGTCGCGAGGAGAATCTCTTTTCACTGGCGGAGGCAATACGCAAAATGACGAAATTACCGGCAGAGCGGTTTTCCATTCCAGAGCGCGGGCTGATTCGGGAAGGTTACTTTGCAGATTTGGTTTTGTTGGATCCGGCCACGGTTAGCGATACTGCGACGTTCGACCAGCCGGAGCAGCTTGCGCGGGGGATTGAGGCAGTTTGGGTCAACGGAAGCCTTGCGTACACTTCCCGGGGAGCAACAAGAGCGCGCTCGGGAAGGTTTCTGCCGCGAGCAGGATGTAGGGGAGGGAGAGACTCATGGACCTAAAGAGATATGGCGTTGAAGGCGGCAAGGGAACGGGTGGGCAGCATCTGCCTTTTGCGCGTGCGGTGGAGGCGGATGGATGGCTGTATGTTTCTGGACAGGTGCCGATGGTGAAGGGTGAGGTGATCACGGGCAACATCGGCGTGCAGTCGCGGCAGGCGATTGAGAATCTGCTCGCGATTCTGAAAGAGGCGGACTATGGGGCAGAGCATGTTGTGCGGTGCGGCGTCTGGCTTGAGGATGCACGTGATTTTCCGGCGTTCAATGCTGTGTTCCGTGAGTATTTCGGGGAGAACCCACCGGCGCGTGCGTGCGTGGTCAGCAGCATGGTGGTGGATTGCAAGGTAGAAATTGACTGCATTGCGTACAAGGCCCGGTGAAGGATGGATTCTCATAGCCTGTTTCTGCTGATAGCTGCGGCGACCTCTGTGGTGGGGCTGATCCTGATGATCGCGGTCGCGAAGATCAACCCTTTCATTAGCCTGCTGCTGGCCTCTTTGGCTTTGGCAGTAGCTGCGGGCATGCCGCTGCATCGCGTGATCCATTCCTTTGAAGCGGGGCTGGGCGGCACAATGGGGCACATTGCCATTGTGGTTGCGCTGGGCACGATGCTGGGCAAGATGATGGCGGAGTCTGGCGGAGCGGACCGCATCGCCTTCACACTAATCCGCTTCTTTGGTGAAAAGTACATTCACTGGGCGATGATGGTGATTGGCCTGATCATCGGACTGCCTGCGTTTTTTGAAGTCGGCTTTGTGCTGCTGATTCCCATTGCGTTTACCGTTGCCCAACGCACCCGGACTTCTCTGGTTCTAGTCGGACTGCCCATGGTTGCAGGCCTTTCCGTGGTGCATGGGTTGGTGCCACCCCATCCGGCGGCGATGCTGGCGGTGACGATATTTCATGCGGATGTAGGGCGGACGATTTTTTACGCATTGCTCATTGGAATTCCAACCGCTGCGATTGCGGGTCCCATTTATGCAAAGCTGATTGCTCCGCACATTCAGCTTCCAGAAAGTAACCCGATGGCAGAGCAATTTGCGGAGCGCGATGCAAGCCGCAGCCTGCCGGGTTTTGGGATTACCTTGTTGACGATTCTTCTGCCAGTGCTGCTGATGTTATTGGGGAGCCTGGCGAATGTTGTGACAAAGACGGGCAGCGCGACGAACGGGATTTTGGGCTTCATTGGGAATGACGATATTGCGCTGCTAATTGGCACGCTGTTCAGTTTTTACACGTTGGGCAGAATGCGGGGCGTTACGCGGCATACGATTCTGCGCTACACAAATGAATGCCTCGCGCCCACGGCGATGATCACGCTGCTGGTGGGCGCGGGCGGAGGCTTTGGACGAATTCTGCAGGACAGCGGAGTGTCGCAGGCCGTGATTGCGATTGCGCTGCACAGCCACATCTCCGTGCTGTTTTTGGCGTGGCTGCTGGCCGCGCTGATGCGGCTGGCGACCGGCTCCTCCACCGTGGCGATGACGACAGCGGCGGGAATCGTTGCGCCGATTGCGCTGCATAGTCCCAATGTCCATCCAGAACTGTTGGCGATTGCGACGGGGGCAGGATCCCTCATTTTTTCGCACGTGAATGACGGCGGCTTCTGGCTGGTGAAGGAGTATTTCAACATGAGTGTTGCGGACACGATGCGGACATGGTCGGTTTGCGAAACTCTGATCTCCGTCGTCGCATTCGCACTTACGCTTGCCGTTGCCTATGTGCACTGAGTCCGCGACCTTTGGATATTGGGTGCGACAAGAACGCATCCGAAAATTCCTGGCTGCGGAATTTTTGTACGCACCCATTCCAGTCGAAGGACGCATTGAAGAAGGCCCCCGCCGTGTGCTGCTGTATTTTTTGGGTGCAGAGTTCTTCTACAGCGGAGGAAGCTGCGTGTTCCAGCTCGCCTGCAAAAGGTCGTTGCGCAGCGTGGCAACATCGCGGAAGACGAGCGCCTGCATCCCAACGCGGCGCGCGCCTTCGACGTTCTCCTCGCGGTCATCCAGAAACAAGGCCTCTTCCGCGCGCACGCCCAGCCGCTCCAGCGTGTGCCGGTAAATCTCCGGCTCCGGCTTCAGCATGTCCAGTTCGCAAGACCAGGTGAGCTGGTCGAAGCCGCGCAGCCAGTCAAAGTTCGCACGCATGTGCGCCAGCACCTCTGCGCCCATGTTGGAGACAATGGCCGTGCGCACCTTCGCTGCATGTAACTGCTCGACCCAGCGCATCATGGCGGGGTTCAAGTCCGTCCACATGCGAATGTCCAGCTCGATGAGCTGGGCGATCGTTGCTGGCTCCAGCGTAATGTTGGCGGTGCGTGCGAAGGTTGGCCAATAGGTGAGGCCGTGGAGCGTGCCGCGGTCATACGCAGGCCGGTGCAGCCAGTAGGCGTGTTCAAAGGCGGTGGTGTCGAGGCGCGTCAGTTCCAACATGCGCTGATGGGCTAGCGCATTGGCTGGCTCGGTCAGTACCATGCCGTAATCGAAGATGACAGCGCGCAAGGGCATACGGTGTGCAGATCGTAGAAGAAAAAGAATCCAGAGAAGTGTAGCAGAATGGCTCCGCAAAAATTCTCTGGATTCTTCACTTCGCTACGCTTCGTTCAGAATGACTCTTCGTTGCGCCTGCGTACAGGTGCGTTAGGCCTGCGCGTAGGTGACGATCTTGGCGAAGGAGTTGGGATCGAGGCTGGCTCCGCCGACGAGCGCGCCGTCAATCTCCGGCTGGTTGAGCAGGGAAGCGGCGTTGTCCGGCTTGACGCTGCCGCCGTAGAGAATGCGCATGGCTTCGGCAGCTTCGCGGCCCAACATGCGCGCCACCTGGCTGCGGATGATGACGTGCGCCTCCGCGGCCATCTCTGGCGTGGCGGTCTTGCCGGTGCCGATGGCCCAGACGGGTTCGTAAGCGATGACGACGGTGCGGGCGGTTTGTGCGGTGAGGCCGGCCAGGGAACGCGTTGTCTGGCGCAGCAGAACCTCTTCCGTCTTGCCGCCTTCGCGCTCGGCCAGAAGCTCTCCGACGCAGACGATGGGCACCAGCTTGTGCTTGAGAGCGGTGTGCAGCTTCTGGTTGACGGTCTCATCCGTCTCGCCGAAGAACTGGCGACGCTCGGAGTGCCCGAGGATGACGTGCGTGCATCCGGCGGCGTGCAACATGGGTGCGGAGGTTTCGCCGGTGAAGGCGCCTTCCTCTTGCCAGTACATGTTCTGCCCACCAACATGGACGTGGCTGCCGTGCGTGGCCGCCACCACGGCGGGGATGGACAAGAACGGCACGCAGAGCGTGATCTCATCGCGGGTGTGTCCCTTGACCAAGGGAATGAATGCCTGCACAAAGGCCGTGGCCTCGCTGGCGGTTTTGTACATCTTCCAATTGGCGGCAATCAGCGGTTTGCGCTGGCTCATTGTTACTTTTTCTCCGTCAGGGCTTCAACGCCCGGCAGTTTTTTCCCTTCCAGGAATTCCAAGGATGCACCACCTCCGGTGGAGATGTGCGTAATCTTATCGGCGACGCCGGACTGCTGCACCGCAGCCACGGAGTCTCCGCCGCCGACGATGGATGTGGCGTCCGCATTGGCGGCCACGGCGCGGGCCACTTGCATGGTGCCGCGCGCGAAGGCTGACATTTCAAAAACGCCCATGGGTCCGTTCCAGACGATGGTGCTGGCCTCGGCGATCTCTTGAGTGAAGAGCGCGATGGTCTTGGGGCCGATGTCGAGCGCCATCCACTCTGCGGGAAAGTCGCCGGTGCCTTCGAAGGTTTGCATTTTGGCGTTCGGAGCAAACTTATCGGCAAGGATGTGATCGACGGGCAGCAGAAAGCGCACGCCCTTGGCCTTGGCGGTTTCCATGGCGTGGCGGGCCACGTCGAGCTTGTCGGCCTCCAGCAGCGACTTGCCGGTGTTCTGGCCCTGCGCCTTCAAGAACGTGTAGGCCATGCCGCCGCCGACGAGCAGCGCATCCACCTTGTTGAGCAGGTTCTGGATGACCTCGATTTTGTCGGAGACCTTGGCGCCGCCGATGATGGCGACAAAGGGGCGGTCCGGTTCCGTGAGCGCCTTGCCCATGTAGGTCAATTCTTTTTCCATCAACAGGCCGGCGGCAGATTGCGCCACGTGATGCGTGATGCCCTCTGTGGAAGCGTGCGCGCGATGGGCGCTGCCAAAGGCGTCGTTGACGTACACGTCGCAGAGCTTGGCCAGCTTTTGCGCGAAGGCAGGATCGTTGGCCTCTTCTTCAGCGTGGAAGCGCAGGTTTTCCAGCAGCAGCACTTGGCCCGATTCCAACTGGCCGGCCAGCTCCTCCGCGGTTTCGCCAATGCAGTCCGGCGCGAAGCCGACATTGACCTCCTGGCCGAGACACTTGTCGATCATCGGGCGCAGTCGGTCTACGATGGGGCGCAGGCTCATCTTCGGGTTGGGCTTGCCCTTGGGGCGGCCCAGGTGCGAGGCCAGAATCAGCTTGGCCTTGTGCCGCAGCGCGTACTCAATGGTGGGCAACGTTTCGCGGATGCGCGTGTCGTCGGTGATGGTGGTGCCGTCTTCTGAGAGCGGGACGTTGAAGTCCACGCGGACAAAGACGCGCTTGTTTTCCAGGGAAAGATCGCGGATGGAGAGTTTGGACATGATGATGTACCGTTCAGCCTTCCTTAGCTGGCCAGGATGGCCTCAGCCTCAATTTCAATGCGCCATGTGGGATCGAGCAACTGGACGGCCACCATGGTGGTCGCCGGGCGGATGGTGCCGAAGAACTCGCCGTGGGCGCGGCCTACGGATTCCCAATCCTCGGCGTGCGCCAGAAAAATGCGGGTGCGGACAACATCATCCAGCTTGGCCCCGGCCTGCGCCAGCGTGTTGCGAATGATGCCCAGCACGTGGCGGGTTTGTTCGGCTGCATCGGCCTTGGTGGTGTCCAGGCCGACCGGCCCGGTGCCGGAGACGTGTACAACGTTGCCCATGCGCACAGCGCGGGAAAAGCCAATGACCGGTTCGTATGGGGAGGAGCCTGCGAAGTTTTGCCGCATGTGAATCGTTTGTTCCTTCAGGCAGAAATGGTTCCAGTGTGCAGAGATCGAGGGGCTGCTTGTTGCCCGGCAGCCCCTCCGGTAGTGTAACGGGAATACGCCGGAATTACAGACCCTTCTTGGTGACGAAGAGAATCAGGTCCCGAACGCGGTTGGAGTAGCCCCACTCGTTGTCGTACCAGCTGATCACCTTGGTCATGTTGCCGCCGATGACCTTGGTGGACGGCGCATCAATGATGGACGACAGCGGGTTGCTCTTGAAGTCAGAGGAGACCAGCTCCTTGGTTTCGTAGCCGAGGATGCCCTTCAACGGGCCTTCGGCAGCAGCCTTCAGCGCGGCGTTGACCGACTCCACCGTGATGGGCTTTTCCGTGGTGACGGTCAAGTCCACCACGCTGACCACCGGAGTGGGCACACGCAGGGAGAAGCCGTCCAGCTTGCCCTTCAGTTCCGGCAACACCAGGTGCAGCGCTTTGGCTGCGCCGGTGGAGGTCGGAATGATGTTGAGCGATGCGGCACGGGCGCGGCGCAGATCCTTGTGCGGAAAGTCCAGCGTGACCTGATCGTTGGTGAAGCTGTGAATCGTGTTCATCAGGCCGCTGACGATGCCAAAGTTTTCCAGCAGCACCTTGGCCAACGGAGCCAGGCAGTTCGTGGTGCAGGAGGCGTTGGAGATGACGTGGTGCTTGGCCGCGTCATACTTGTTCTCATTGACGCCGAGCACGATGGTGATGTCTTCGTTGGTGGCCGGTGCAGAGATGATGACCTTCTTGACCGTGCCCTGCATGTGGCCCTTGGCCTTGGTGGCGTCGGTAAAGTGGCCGGTGGATTCGACAACGATCTGCGCGCCAACGGAACTCCAGTCCAGCTTGGCAGGGTCGCGCTCGGCGAAGACCTTGATCTTCTTGCCGCTGACGCTGACGTAATCCGGGCCGGCTTCCACGTCCTGCGGCAGGTTGCCCAGGATGGAGTCGTACTTCAACAGGTGGGCCAGCGTTTTGGGGTCGGTCAGGTCATTGACGGCGACGAATTCAATATCAGGATTGTTCAGCGATGCCCGCAGTACGTTTCTGCCGATGCGGCCAAAGCCGTTGATGCCAACCTTCACTGCCATGTGTTTGCTCTCTCCTCAGTACAAGCTTTGTTGTAGGACGCGGGAATGATTCTCAGATCCTGTGTCTGCTTTTATTGTATGGGAGCGGGCGCGGTTTGTGTGTGACGGCGGCTGGATCCGTCTGTGATTTGGCCCCAGACGGGCGTCCTGTTTGCCGATAGGGATGGCCCGGGACGGCTGGTGGGGCATGTGGGAAAAATCTGGAAATCCAGAGGAAAATTTGCGGCCCGAGGCGGCAATGTGTTACAAGCGCGGTATGCGCAATTGGATGCGCGACCGATTCATGAGACGTCGCACGAAGCGTGGACCGAATAATTCGGAATCCACTGGAAAAATTGGACAGGAACTGCCCCAGGATCAGCCCGCGCCCCTGCAGCCGTCGTATATGGGTGCTGAATCTGGAACCAACCATACAGCTGCCGCCTCCGGGGAGGCTGCCTTTGCCTTGGACCAGGAACGCGCAGGCGAGGTTGGCGCTTCTGTGGAGGGAAGGCTGGTGGTGGAGACACAGCCGGAATCGCTGGCCGCTCCGACCACACTGCCCGCCGCACCGCAGGCCGCACACGCGCCCAAGGGGTATGTCGTGTTGACCATTGGACTGCCCGGCTCCGGCAAAACGACATGGTTCAAACGCCGTGGCGTCACGCCGCTGTCGAGCGACATGCTGCGCACCATTCTCTTTGATGACATCACGGAACAGCGCTATCAGGGCTTGGTCTTCTCCACGTTGCGCTCGCTCTTGCGCGCACGTCTGATCGCCAAGATGCCATGGAATTACGTGGACGCGACCAATCTGTCATCGCACGAACGCCGCCAGTGGATCAAAATGGCCCGCAGTTTTGGCTTTGAAGTGCATGCGGTCTTCTTTGATGTGCCGATCGAGGTCTGCCTGGAGCGCAACCAGCGCCGCGAACGCACCGTGAACGAGCAGACGCTGCGCGCCATGGCCGAGCGGCTGCGTCCGCCCAGCTTCAAAGAAGGCTTCAGCAAGATCACCGTGGTGCGCGTCAAAGGTGCCGATGGCGCAGAGGCCGCACAGGCCTAGAGCGGCATCGGACAGGAATACAAGCGGGCCAGAGAGAAGACTCTCTGGCCCGTAGTGTTTCAAGTGAAAAAATGATTGGGTGTGAACGGTTCGTGCGCGATCCGGCAGCGTGTTCCGGTCAGAAAAGAGCTGTGGGCTAGAGCGTCATTCCACGCAAGCCAACGGAAGGCTGGAATGGGGCACCCGAAGATTTTCGTTGGGGGAGAGCCCAGGTCTCAGAATCGAGACCTGGGGCACCCAAAACAGTATGGACACCCAATATTTTGGGGAACAGTGG
Source organism: Acidobacteriaceae bacterium (assembly GCA_027343585.1). Classification (GTDB taxonomy): domain Bacteria; phylum Acidobacteriota; class Terriglobia; order Terriglobales; family Acidobacteriaceae; genus JAJZCX01. Next base: position 1,366 of record DAHWKP010000243.1, on the reverse strand, counting down.
ATAGGAAAAAATTCTCTACTGCTCCGACAAGTGGCCCAGCTTTTCCCGTTTGACTTGTAGATATTTTTCAAAGCTCTCGACAGGCTGCACGCTGGCCGAGACGCGCTCTGTGACTCGGATGCCTGCGGATTCCAGTGCGGCAACTTTTTCGGGATTGTTGGTCATCAGGCGCACGCCGGAGATGCCGAGTAGCTTGAGCACGGCGGCGGGCAGGGCAAACTCGCGGCAGTCGGCCTTGAAGCCAAGATGTTCGTTGGCCTGCACGGTGTCCATGCCCGCGTCTTGCAGTGCGTAGGCTTGCAGCTTGGGCATCAGGCCGATGCCGCGACCCTCTTGCATTTCATAGAGAAGAATGCCTGCGCCCGCCTGCGCGATTTGATCCAGCGCCAACTCCAATTGCAGGCGGCAATCGCAGCGCAGAGAGCCGAGCACGTCGCCAGTGAGGCATTGCGAGTGGATGCGTACCAGCGGTGGCTGCGTGTGGATGTCGCCGAGCACGAGCGCGACCATCTCCTCCTGTTGCGTGGGGGAGCAGCCGGGGGATGCTGCGGCCGCACCGCGTTCGCCGACAAAGCCGTGAATGCGGAAGTGTGCCCAGCGGCTGGGAAAATCAGCCTCGGCCACCTTGCGTACGTTCAAAAGCGCCATGGTTTGATTATAGGATTGCGCCGGGGATGGAGCATTTTCCGGTGCATAGGTTCACGGTGGAGAATGTGTCGGGATCTTTCACGCCAGCCAACAACAGGCTGGAAGGGTGCGCCCAAAGATTTTCGTTGGCCGAGTATCCAGGTCTCAGAAGCGAGACCTGGGGCACCCGAATAATTTTTGAATGCTGGGCGGAAGATGGGCTATCGTGTCGGGTAGTGTCCTAATTTGGGTTTTGGGGACGCTCTGTCTGTTCGTGGCGTTCTGCTTTCCGCTTCCAAAATTTCCACCGTGGAATATGCGTGTCGTCGGTGTCGTTCCCATATTCACAGAACGTAAAATCGGCATTGACCCCAATTCTTCCCCCCATAGTTCCATGCATGAGGCGAAAGCGAGTGAAGTGTCGCTGCATAAAGATATCCCTATAGCGGATAATGCCTTGGCAATAAATAGCCGCATTGCCAGACTTCAGCCCCTTGATTTGGTCCGCTGTCAATGGCGGACCAAAAAACAAAGTCTTCGTGATGGGTATACCTGGGCCCATTGGAGACCTATTGGATTCCTCATTAAGCGGCATTGGAGGAAGCGGCGATTTCAAAGGATACTCGCGGTAATAGAGTCCAGCCCAATGTACTACGTCGTAGGCGGGGGTCTGGCCCGTGTTCTTAATTTGAATTCGCGCAACCGGCCCCCACTCTGGATGGGCAAGTTCGGCACCAGT
>DAHWKP010000233.1:0-5255 GCA_027343585.1 Acidobacteriaceae bacterium | reverse complement strand
AGTTGCTCCTTGGCTACAATGGGTGCATGCCGATCGCTCCGATTATGCTCGAAGGGCGACACGTGCGGTTGGAGCCGCTGACGCAGGCCCACTTTGCTGCCCTGGCGGAGATTGCCTTCGATCCAGAACTGTGGCGGCTCTCTACGGCGCAGGTGGCCACGGAGGCCGACCTGCACGCCTACATCGACGCTGCGCTGGCCCTACAACAGGCTGGGACTGTGCTGCCATGGGTCACGCGCGAAAAATCCAGCGACAAAATCGTCGGCAGCACACGCTTCCTGGACATCCAGCCTGCGCATAAAAATCTGGAGATCGGTGCCACGTGGCTGGCGCGTCCGTGGCAGGGAACTGGGCTGAATACGGAGGCGAAATATCTGCAACTTCGCTACGCATTTGAACAGTGGGGAGCCATGCGCGTGGCGCTGAAAACTCACCATGAAAATCTGCGTTCGCAGGCTGCCATGCGCGCCATTGGCGCTCGCCCAGAGGGCGTCTTTCGCAATCACATGGTGATGCCCGGCGGCGGCATCCGCCATAGCGTCTGGTTTGGCATCACCCGCGAGGAGTGGCCCCAGGTAAAAATTGTGCTGCAAAAAAGAATGCAGCGATTCTTTGGCGATGACTGCGTGAATTGAGCGCGGCCCCGCGCCTGTCTTCACTTTCAAAAAATTCCGGGTGCCCCATCCTTTGCGCTTTTGCTAGGGGTGGGAGGCGCAGACTCCTTCCCACGTGCACACGCAGCGAGAAATTCTCTAGCCTGCCGTTTCTGTCGTGCGCTTCAGTTGGCCGCAGGCGGCGTAGATGTCGCGTCCGCGGGGGCGGCGGATATACGCAGGCACACCTGCTGCCATCAAATGCTGCTGAAAGGCGGCCACATCCTCAGCCTGTGGCATCTGGTACGGCACATCCGGCCCTGGATTCCACACGATCAAATTTACCTTGAGTGGCAGGCCGGAGCGTCGCACCTGCTGCACCAACTCGCGCGCATCCTGCGGGCGATCGTTGATGCCGCCCAGCAGCACATATTCCAACGTCAACTGCTCGCGCGCGCGCAAGGGAATTGCGCGCAGGCCATCCAGCAGCGCCGCAATGTTCCACTTGCGGGTAATGGGCATAATCTCCGCTCGGATGATGTCATTCGGCGCATTCAAACTCAGCGCCAGCTTGGGCCGTACCGGCTCGGCGGCAAAGCGTTCAATGCCCGGCAGAATGCCCGAAGTGGAGACCGTCATGCGTGACTCTGGGATGCCCACGCCCGCAACCAGCAGTCGCACCGCGTCCATGAAGGCGTCATAGTTCAGGAATGGCTCGCCCATACCCATGAACACAAGATTGATGCGGTCGCGCCCGACGCGCACTTTGTGCCGATTGAGCACGGCCACTACCTGGCCCGCAATCTCGCCCGCCGTCAGATTGCGCTGTACCCCGAGCTTGGCCGTCAGGCAGAACTGGCAGTTCACCGCGCAGCCCACCTGGCTGGAGACGCAGATCGTCGCTCGCAAATATCGCTCCGTCTTTGCATCCGATTCCTCCGCTGCGCTGACAGCTGCATCGGAGCCGTCGCCCTGCTCGCCGCCATCGCCTTCGGGCATCCAGACCGTCTCCACCGTCGCGCCGTCGGCACAGGCAATCAGGTAGCGCTCCGTGCCGTCCACGGAAGTGAATACCTGCGCAATCTCCGGCAGCCCAACACAGAAGCCAGCCTCCGCAAGCTGATTGCGGAGCTGCACTGGAAACGGTGCAATCTGGCTAATCTCTGACACGCGTGTCCGGTATAAAGCATGCCAAAGCTGATTGATACGATAAGAAGTTAATGTATAACTTGAAAGAATTTCCGCCAGCGCTTCCTTATCCATGCCCAATAGGGCTGTCTTACGTTGCGGCTGAGTTGCTGGACCGATTTGGATGGGCTGGCTCATGTGTGGGCTGCGGCTCTGCGGCAAAGGTGCGGAGCGTATGTAACAATCATAAGCGATAGAAAAAATCGCAGAGAACGCGGGCTGGGCCGGTCGCTACCGTGACGGCAAAACAGGTTCCAGATGCGCACAAGTGAGGTTCAACGTGGAGCAGGAGCGCAGAATTCGCCGCACAGTTTTGCCAAATGGGTTGGTTGTTCTAACCGAACGCATGGAGCACATGCGCTCGGTATCTATGGGCATTTGGGTTCGGGCTGGCTCGCGCGATGAACGCGCCGAGGTCAACGGCATCTCCCACTTCATTGAGCACATGGTCTTCAAGGGTACACGCTCCCGCACGGCCCAGGGCATTGCACGCGAGGTGGACGCGATGGGCGGCAATCTCGACGCCTTTACCGGCAAAGAGATGGTCTGCTTCAACGTCAAGGTGCTGGATGAACACGTGCCCGGCGCGCTGGACGTGCTCTGCGACCTGGTGCGCAATCCGCTCTTTGCGCAGGAGGAGATGCAGCGCGAGCGTGGCGTGATTCTGGAAGAAATTAAGATGGACGCCGACAATCCTGACACGCTGGTGCATGAGACCTTCGTACAGAATCTGTGGCGCAATCATCCGCTGGGGCGGCCCATTCTTGGCACGCAGGAGACTGTCAGCCGCTTTGATCGCAATGTGGTGCTGGACTTTTACGGCGGGCAGTTTTTGGGCGGCAACATGATCTTTACTGCCGCAGGCCATCTGGAGCACGATGCGATGCTCGATCTGGTCAGCACCAAGCTGGGCGCGATCCCTGCTGGACGTTCCGACGGCATTCTAGAGCGGCCCGATTCGCAGGCCAAGATCATCCTGCGCAAAAAGAAATCGTTGGAGCAGGTGCAGCTATGCCTGGGCGTTCCCGGCCCGCAGACCAATGACGAGCGCCGCTACGCCGCATTTCTGCTGAACACGATCCTTGGCGGTGGCATGAGTTCGCGCCTCTTCCAAACCGTGCGTGAAGAGCGTGGCTTGGCCTATTCCATCTACAGCGAACTCAGCCCCTTCCGCGACACTGGTTCGCTTTGCGTCTATGCAGGCACCTCATCCCAAAATGCGGAGCAGGTGGTTCGGCTCACCGTGGAGGAATTTGCGCGCTTGAAGTCTGCGCCGGTTGCGCCGGAGGAGTTGCAACGGGCCAAGGATCAGGTGAAGGGCAACATTTTGATGAGCCTGGAAAGCTCTGGCGCGCGCATGACGAATCTGGCCCGGCAGGAGATGTACTTTGACCGCTTCACCGGCGTCAACGAGGTATTGGAGCGTATTGCCGCCGTGACCGCTGAGGAGATGCGCACGCTGGCGCAGTCGCTTTTTGTGCCGGAGGCCATTGCCGTCGTGCTCTTGGGCAATCTGGGTGGAGTAAAGATCACGCGCCAACACGTGGCCTGCTAGCGCCGATTTCTCACACGATGTTCGGGGTGCAGTCGCCCCTCCCTACGTGCAAAGAGACTACTCCTTTGGCAAGGCATTGCAGAGCGCGAGAGCCAGCAGGGGGTATGCCGTTCCGCTATAGCTGATGAACTGCCATCCATCGCGGTTCAGCGACCGCGTCCACCATCTACCTGAGGCCCGTTGATTGTCCAGTAGCCACAGAATGCCGCGCTGGATGCGAGGATCGCGGCTGGGAACCCCCGCCTTGCGTAACGCGATGATGGCCAGGCCCGTCATGTGTCCGTCGCTTTGCGGATAACCGAAATCCAGTTCGGATCTGAGTTTCGCGGCGCGATTTCCCTTGCCCCATTGCTCCGGGGATGCAAAGGAGCGCATGGACCAGCCTCCATCAAACTGCTGGTGAGCGAAGATCATATTGATCAAATCCTGCTTTTGCCGTGCATCCAGTAGCCCTGGATATTCTGAAGCAGCCCAAAGCAGGTCTGTACGATCGTAGTCTCCCTGCATCTTCTGGGGCGTGCGCAGGTAGTGCTTCAGTAGCTCTACATGCGCGCCCAGCGCCGTGCCGCGCTGCTGCGCCAACCATCCTGGAGCATTCGCCACAGCGCGTGCCGCAACCGTTGCAACTTGGTACGGGCTGGATTCGAGCGGAGGATTGTTATCGTCCTCAATCATCCAGTCCCCAGCGGGCCGTTGAAACTGGAACATCAGTTCGAGCGCCTGCTCTGTCTCCGGAGAAAGATGGTGCAACACATGCGCATCCCAGATTGCGAGACCTGCGGCAAGGTAGACCGCCTGCGTTCCGTCAAAGCTGCCATTGTGCAGTTGGGGATCCTCGGCAAGGTCAGACTTCAACTCGGACAGCCAGAATGCGCGCATGGCCTGCTGGGGTGCACCCAATTCCGGTGTCATCAGCGGACGAACCACCATGTAGGTTCCGTTGGTGTGGCAGGCAATGCAGCCACGCTCGCCCGTCCACGCCATTGCGCCCTGTTCCATATAGTCCACGGCGAGCCGGGGCGCAAACGGGATCTTCGGCTCTTCGAGAAATGGCCGGTCATACGTGATGTCTCCGTAGTGGTATTGATAAGCCAGCGGCGTGTGCCATGCGGCTTCATTCGGCACACGTTGCAGCTGGAGCGCAACCGGCAGCTTCTCCCAAGCCCACGTACCCTCCACGCTCGCAGCATCGGAACTTAGGTGCGCGTCCAGAGCGCCTTTGCCTGCGTTTGTGGTCAGCAGGATGCGCCCATTCTGAAAGCTGGCGGCATCGATGTTAATGGCCTCCGGCAGAAAATCTACAGCAAGAGATTGCACAGTCCAGTGGCCGTCGGTAGATTCATCCGCTTGGAGAACCATGCGATGCCGTTCGCCGCCGCTCAGATAGGTTCCTTGCCAAGTGGCGTGAGTTCCCAGGGCATGCGCGCACAAGGAAGCAAAAGAGAGAATTAGCGTGGCAAAGCGAACCGACTTCATATATTCCTTTTAATGGCTGCACGCATTCCAACAAAAAACGCAATACACAAGAGCATTTCGGTCTCATCCTAACATTCAACCTGCCGAATAGGAGGAATGAATCTTTCGAGATCACATGGAAGGAAGCCCATGCGATCCAACCCATAGGAAATTGGGCAGGAAGCGCAATATCTGCTTGCAGGGAGCGTAGCTTTTATGTCGATTGTCGCCGCTGGCTGCTCCAGGTCTTGTCCTTGGCCCCGCACAGATTCTCCAGCGGACAATCCATGCAGCGTGGCTTGCGCGCAATGCAAATCTCCCGTCCCAGATGAATGATCTGGTGGGAGAAATCCACCCATCGCTCCTGCGGCAAAATGCGGATTAAATCCTGTTCCACTTTTTCCGGAGTGGTGTGCTTTGTCAGCCCCAGCCTGCGCGCGATGCGCAGCACATGCGTGTCCACC
>DAHWKP010000207.1:0-4770 GCA_027343585.1 Acidobacteriaceae bacterium | reverse complement strand
GGCGGAGCTGATTACCGACGCGCTCTATGGCATCGAGGAACAATTGCAGTTGCTCGCCAATCGTTTGGAGCGTGCCGCGCGCTATCGATTGCTGCTGGCGCGCGAACCCTTTACACGGCTGGGTGCAACTGCAGTCTTTGCACGACTGCAGGAGAGTTTTGCCCGACGGCAACAGCGCATCGATACGCTGCGCTTTCGCTTGGATGCTGCGTGGCATCGCACGAGCACGCAGGCCCGGCAGCGTGTGGCCACGCTGGAAGATCGCCTGCGGCGGCGCGATGTGGAGCGCAGGCTCGCGCTGCATCGGGAGCATCTGCAAACCCTGCATCTGCGTCTGCTGCAATGTGGTGCGAACCGGTTAGAGCGGGAGCGCAATCGCTGGCAACGCGCTCGGGATCACTTGCAAGCGCTCTCGCCCTTGGCCGTGCTCGATCGTGGGTATGCGCTCGTTTACGGGCAACGGGATATGCTGGTAAAGGACGCCAACCAACTGCACCCGGATGCGATGCTGCGCCTGCGTTTTGCGCGCGGCGGCGCTACGGCCCGCGTGGTTACGGCAGAGGACGCAGGCGCGCCCACCACTCCCAAGATTGGAAGCAGTTCGCAATGAGAAAGTTGTTTGGCACCGACGGGATCCGCGCAGTTGCAGGGCAATCTCCACTCGATCAGAAAACCATCTTCGCCATTGGCGTTGCCTTGGCGCACTCGCTGAAGAAGCAAACGCCAGTGCCGCGTGTGGTGCTGGGCATGGACACGCGCGAATCCAGTACGTGGATCGCTGCCACGCTCGCACAAGGTCTGCGTGTCGGTGGAGCGGAGGCCGCCAGCGCCGGCGTGATTCCCACCCCTGGCATTGCCTATTTGACGCGCACGCACGGCTTCGCTGCCGGCATCGTTATCTCCGCCTCGCATAATCCTTGGCAGGACAATGGCATCAAAATCTTCGGCCCCGATGGTTACAAACTGGCCGATGCTGTTGAGTTGCAAATGGAAGCGGAGATCTTTGAACAATTGGCGGTGGCGCAAACGCCGGACGCAGATGCAGCCGCACTGCCTGCCGTCGTGCCATCGTATCGCGCGGACTACATCGGCTATTTACGCGGCAACGTGCCGAATCTGCGCTTGGATGGAAAGACGGTCGTGCTCGACTGCGCCAACGGCGCGGCCAGCTCCATTGCCCCAGAACTTTTTGCTGCATTTGGTGTCCAGTTGATTTTGACGCATTGCGAGCCGAACGGAAAAAATATCAACGAGCGCTGCGGTGCTCTGCATGCCGATGTTGTCGCCAAAGAGGTGCTCGCGCACCACGCCGATGTCGGCATTACTTTGGACGGCGACGCCGATCGCGCACTCTTTGCCGACGGCAATGGCGTAGTCGTCAACGGCGATGCGGTGCTGTTGATCGCTGCACGCGATCTGCAGGCACGCAAGCTGCTGCGCTCGGAGCTCGTTGTCGCCACCACCATGTCCAACATGGGGTTAGAGGCCTCGCTCACCCGCAGCGGCATTCGCATGGCCCGCGCTGCGGTCGGCGACAAATATGTTCTGGAAGAGATGCAGCGTAGCCACGCCGTGCTTGGTGGCGAGCAGTCCGGCCACATCTTGTTTTTAGATCGCAGCACTACTGGCGATGGATTGCTGACCGCGTTGGTGTTGCTTGATGTTGTGCAGCGCGCACAGCAGCCGCTGGCAAACCTGCATCAGGATTTGAAGGTCTTTCCGCAGGTGATCGTCAACGTGCGCGTGCGCGAGAAAAAGCCGTTGGAGTCGCTGCCTGCGGTTGTTAGTTCCATTCGCGCTGCCGAAGAAGAGTTGCATGGCAGTGGCCGTGTCGTGGTGCGCTACTCCGGCACAGAGGCACTGGCGCGCGTCATGATCGAAGCTGAATCTGAAGAGGCTATGCAGCGCCACGCTACGCGCATCGCTGACGCCATTCGCAACGAACTGGGTGTGTAGATTTTTAGAGCTGTTTCGCGTAAGGAATCTCTGAACCAGCCCGCGTATCGAAGGGGCGGGACTTGCGTCCCGCCGTAAGTTCAAGCATTGCAGTGCAGTTCAGTCGCTGAGGGAACGCTCAGTCTTTGTTCAGGGTCTATCTCTTTCTCGACCCTGAATATTCAGACCGAAAATTCTCTAGTCCTGTTTAGGCGCCAGCCAGTACACGTAGGCCAGCATGGCCGCGCCGATGAGCAGGATGATCAGCCCGAGCAGATAGTTCGGATCTGGATCATGGTCGGCACGGTTGAGGGCAAACAGGAAGATCATTAGGCCCAGACCGGTAGCGGTTGTCACCAGCGAACCCAGGCGCAACCGTTCGCGCCGCTTTTTCTCTGCTTGTAGTTTCTCTTCGCGCAGATATTCCAACACCGTAGCTGTGCCGTCGGGCGATTCTGCGATCCGCTTCAGCGTCTCATTTTTGTAGAACGCCTCTTTCTCGCGTTGCTTTGCATGCACCCAAAAGTAGATGGACAGAAATGCAAAAAAGGCGAGGGTGCTGATGATCGGTATGGTCAGGGCCAGATTGGCCGGATTGATGATGGAATTTTCATCCACGTGAAAAACGAAGGCCAGATGGGCCGGGTTCAAAATCGGGTGCATGGGCGTTCTCCTTATATGCGGACATTGCGCGACGTGTTTGTTCGCTACAACCTGTCAGACCTGGGGGAATGGGTTGCGGTTGCATTTATTTTTGAGCAGAAAAAATGCAACCCGCGCCCGCCGCAGGCTGTCGTACCGTAGTAGGGAGAGTGCGGAGCCAGCGTGAGCGCCAGCGAAGACCAGGCCGATGTCCAACGAGTGCTGGCTGGGGATGCCTCCGCCTTTGCCGGAATCGTGCAGCGCTGGCAGGGGCCACTGGTGAACTTGGCCTACCGTTTTTGCCGCGACCATGGCCGCGCCGAAGAGATGGCGCAGGAGGCATTTCTGCGCGCTTATCGCAGGCTGGGGCAGTGGCGCGGCGATGCGGCCTTTTCCACGTGGCTCTTTGCGCTGGCTGTCAACGTCTGCCGCACTGAGCTGCGCAGGTTTCCGCCGTTGGCGCTTTCCATGGATGAGATCGCCGAGCCGGTGGATGTGCGCGCCTCTGGACTGGCGCTGCAAAGCGGTTTGGAGGAGCGGCAGCGGGACAGAACGGTGCGGCGTGCCGTGCTGGCCTTGCCGCAAAAGTACAAAGAGGCGCTGCTGCTGTTTTACTTTCAACGGCAGGATGTGGCCGCTGCCGCGAAGATTTTGCGCTTGCCAGAAGGCACCGTCAAGGCGCGGCTGGCACGCGGGCGCAACCTGCTCCGACGCAAGTTGCAGGCTTGGGATGGCGGCAGCGTCGCGGATGGAAGGGGGGAACGATGCGCGAAAGAAGCCATTGGAACGATGCAGAAATAGATCGCGTTCTGTCCACGGATGAGGCCGTGCAGCCCTCGGATGGCTTTGCTGCTTCCGTGTTGCGCGCTGTCGAAGTCGAAGCCGCTCTGCGCGCACCCCTCGCAGCGGAGCCATCGATTCCATTTCCATGGCACATTTTTCTAACGGGCATGGCGGCCTGCTTGGCGTTGCCGTGTCTCATGTTGGTACTGGCCTGGCGCGATTCAGGCTCGACCAGCGTGCCAGTGCCGACGCAACCGCACTGGGCGCAGGCGATGACTGCGCTGGCGGAACGATTTGCGGCTCTTATGGTGAATCTGCCCGCAGACATGCAGCAGGCTGGCATGGAAGCGGCCCATCGTGCGGTCCATCAAGCGGCGCAGATGGGCGCAAGCTGGGTGCTCCTTGCGCTGGTGCTCAGTTGGGTCAGCGTGCAGTGGAGCGTGCGCGCTTAAATACTGTTCAGATCGCGCCAATTTTTACCGCTGGCCAGGCTGGCAACTAAAGGAACCTTTAGTGGGACGACCTGCTCCATCTCTGCGCGCACCAAAGTGGCCAAGGTGGCGAGTTCCTCTGGCACCACGTCGAAAACCAATTCATCATGCACCTGCAGCACCATGCGCGAGCGCAGTTTTTGCGCGTGCATGGCTGCATCGATGCGCAGCATAGCCAGCTTCAAAATATCCGCAGCCGTGCCTTGCAGGGGCGTGTTCACCGCTGTGCGTTCGGCAAAGCCGCGCTGGTGGGCGTTACGGCTGGCGATGTCAGGAATGGGCCGAACGCGACCGAACAACGTACGCACGCTCTGTGTGCGGCGCACCTCGTCCAACGTGCGGTCGATGAAGGTGCGCACGCCGGCATAGCGCTCAAAGTAGCGTTGAATGTAGCGGTGCGCCTCACCCTGTTCGATGCCGAGCTGCTGCGCCAAACCGAATGGCGAGATGCCGTAGACAATGCCGAAGTTCACAGCCTTGGCGCGATTGCGCGTGGTTTTGTCCATCTGCCCCACCGGCACGTCGAAGACCTCGGATGCTGTCAGCGTGTGGATGTCCACGCCTTCGCGGTAAGCCTTGAGCAGCAGAGGATCTTCAGAGAAGTGCGCCATCAGCCGCAATTCAATTTGCGAATAATCCGCAGAAAGTAACACGTTGCCGGGAGCGGGAATGAAGGCGGCGCGAATCTCACGGCCCAGTTCCGTGCGGATGGGAATGTTTTGCAGATTGGGATTGACTGAGGAGACGGGCCCGGTGGCCGTGCCTCTTTGCAAAAATGTTGTGTGCACGCGGCCCTGAGCGTCGGCCAGCAGCGGTAGCGCATCGGCATAGGTGGATTTCAACTTGGCCACCTGTCGATATTCGAGTACAAGTTGCGGCACCGCATGTTGTTCGGACAATTCTTCCAGTACATCCTGTG
>DAHWKP010000194.1:0-9692 GCA_027343585.1 Acidobacteriaceae bacterium | reverse complement strand
TCTCCAGCGCCTGCTCAATCTGTTCTTTGAGTTGATTGAATCGTTGCCCGATGGCCTTCTTGGCATCCGCGGGCGCAGTCTTCAGCCAAGTTTCGCTCAGCGTTTTCAGGCGTCCCTGCTTACGCCCCAGCCACTCCAGGCGAAAACGCTCTCGGTCCTCTGCGGTTACGATCTGCGCGGCCTGTGCGGTGACGCTTTGCAGCACCGCTGTAAAGGCGTGATCCAACGCTGCCGCATCGTAGGCCGTCAATTGCGGAATCGATTCGTTCGACATGATCTTGTATTGAGGATAAATCACCGCAGAGCCGCTGGACGATACCGCCCCACAAAAGGAACGGCGCGGCCAAAGCCGCGCCGTTTGTGTGTTTCGATGTGCGGATTGCTTACGCCGCGACGGGCTTGCTGGCCTTGGCCTTTTGCAAGGCAGCCTTGGCTTGGTTGGCCAGGCTGGTGAATCCAGCAGCGTCCTGGGAAGCAATGTCGGCCAGAATCTTGCGATCCAGCTCCACGCCAGCCAGCTTCAGGCCGTGAATCATCTGCGAGTAGCTCAGCCCGTTCAGCTTGGCCGCCGCGCCGATGCGCACGATCCACAGTGAGCGGAACTGGCGCTTCTTCTGCTTGCGTCCGGTGTAGGCAAACTTTAAACCGCGCTCGACGGCTTCTTCTGCCGCCTGATAGAGCTTGGATTTCGTCAGGAAATATCCACTGGCGCGTTTGAGAATCTTTTTGCGGTACTCTTTGCGTTTATTGCCACGTTTTACGCGAGGCATGGTTGCTTCTCCTTTGTGCGTTGCTCGTCTTCTGCGGCTGGAGGCAGGATGCAGTACCCCTGCGGGCGCTGCGGATGTACCTCTTCACACGCTGGCTTGCAATCCTGAACTGGCGCGGAGGCTCCACACGGGAAGCCATCCGGGGGCCGCGAACGCTTGGCGGCCCGGCTTTTTTTCAAAAGTCCGATCAGGCGTAGGGAATCATGCGGGCGACCTTGGCGTGATCCGCGTCCGAGACCAAAGCGGAGCTGCCCAAATGGCGCTTCACCTTGGTCGTCTTGGCGGTCAGCAAGTGCCGCATGGTGGCTTGGCCGCGCTTGAACTTGCCGGTTCCGGTCTTCTTGAACCGCTTGGCCGCGCCACTATGTGTCTTCAATTTCGGCATGGTGTCCTGCTTGCTTCTACAACGTTGACAGCATTTTTAAGTATACGGGAACTGCAGCCCTTGCGCCAACCCCAACGCCCTGGACCCCAGCTACGCCCAATAGGTGCGGTCCAGCGTGCGGTATTGAATGGCCTCAGCGATATGCTTGACCGCGAGATGCGCTTCGCCTTCAAGATCCGCAATGGTGCGCGCAACCTTCAAGATGCGGTCATGGGCGCGGGCACTCAGGCCTTGCTGTTGCATGGCGCGCTCCAGCAGGCGCTCGGCATCGGTGGAGAGTTCGCAGTGCGTACGAATCTGGCGCGTGCCCATTTGCGAGTTGCTATAGATCCGTTCGGAAGCCTTCGCAAAACGATCGGCCTGCCGTTCGCGCGCCGCCAACACGCGGGCGCGTATCTCCACGGAACCTTCGGCAGCCGCGCCCCCGCGCAGCTCTTTGTACTGCACGGCGGGCACTTCAATGTGAATATCAATGCGGTCCAGCAGCGGCCCGGAGACCTTCGACACATAGCGCTGAATCATCGGAGGCGTACAGAGACACTCGCGCGACTTGTCATTAAAGTATCCGCAGGGGCACGGATTCATCGCCGCAGCCAACATAAAGCGCGCGGGAAAGCTAAGCGACATGCTGGCGCGCGCAATCGTTACATGGCCGTCTTCCAGCGGCTGCCGCATCACCTCCAAAACATTGCGGGGAAACTCCGGCAGCTCATCCAAAAACAAAACACCGTTGTGCGCCAGGGAAACCTCACCCGGTCGCGGAATCACACCGCCGCCGATCAAGCCCGCATCCGAAACCGTGTGGTGGGGCGAACGAAAGGGCCGCTGCAATACGAGTCCCTTGTCCGCATCCAATACACCAGCAACAGAGTGAATCTTCGTCGTCTCCAGCGCCTCTTCCAGCGCGAGCGGCGCAAGAATTCCGGGCAGGCGCTTGGCCAGCATGGTCTTTCCAGAGCCGGGAGGGCCGATCATCAAGATGTTGTGCCCACCGGCTGCTGCCACTTCCAGAGCGCGCTTGGCCGTATGCTGGCCGCGCACGTCGCGGAAGTCGAGCGGAAAGTGCTGCATCTCTCCCAGCAGATCGTGCGGTACCACATGCACCGGCTGCGCGTGGATGCCTCCATTCGCTGCGGCATTCAACAGCTCACGCACCTCCAGCAACGTCCTCACCGCATAGACCTGCACGCCTTCCACCACCGCAGCCTCGCGCGCATTCGCCTCTGGGATCAGCAGATTGGTGATGCCCGCCGCGCGCGCAGCCACAGCCACCGGCAGCATGCCCTGCACCGGACGCAGACTGCCGTCCAAACCCAATTCCCCGATCAACAAAAAATTGCTGAGGTCGCGCAGTTGCAAACTGCCGTAGGCTCCCAAAATTCCAATGGCAATGGGCAAGTCAAAGCCGGAGCCTTCTTTTTTTAAATCCGCGGGCGCCAGGTTAATGGTGATCTGTGTGGGAGGAATGTCAAAGCCGGAATTTTTGATCGCCGCACGCACACGATCGCGGCTCTCGCGCACCGCCGCGTCCGGCAGCCCAACGGTGTGGAAGCGATCCTCTGCCAATTTGACGCCAGAAAAATCGACCTCAACATCAATGATGTTGGCGTCGATCCCATACACTGCGGCGCTGCGGGCTTTGAAGAGCATGCGAGTAGTGGCCCTGATCCGTGGCGCGAGTATAGCACTCCAGCCATCAAGAAAATATCCCGCAGCATCATTCTGGGAACTCCCAATCACCCAGCACTTCGCATGCCTCGCTACATCCAAAATCCTTCGCGCCTCTTGCGCAGTGACGATCCGCACTTCCGCTCAAGCAAACTCCAAAACACACACAATCCCGGCCTACACACAACAAGGGACCCTGCTCATCCCCGCATCATTCCTGCATAAAAGCGTGCTGACATTTTTTTCACGTTTAAATTTTTTCCTTATCAGAAAACAATTTTTGGAGCGTATCGAGCAAAATTTCCCTCCACGCTTCACTGGATTTTGATTCCCTCACAACAAAAAAATTCAGTGCGCGCTATTTTCACCACGGAAAAAAACTTCCCAATTGCGCATTTTTTTCTTGACTTTGATTTTTGCTGACTCTATACATTCGTATAACTGCAATATTTATTGCAGATCGATGTCACATCGAAAAAGGGAGAATGGTTCTTATGGCAACGAAGAAAGCAGCAAAGAAAGCCCCCAAGAAGGCAGCCAAGAAGGCAACGAAAAAGGCAGCCAAGAAAACCGCCAAGAAGAAGTAACTTGGCCCAACAGGCAAACGAATCGGGGGACGCATAAGCGTCCCCCGATTCGTTTTTACGCCCATTCATTTTTTCCCGTCTGCTACGCTGCAAGTAGAGAGCCTCGCATGACCCGCCGCCGCTGGATTGCCGACACCTGGACAGAAAACTCCGCCGCACTCACCGGCACGCAGGCCACACACTTGGCGCGCGTCTTGCGCGTTCGCGTGGGCCAGGAGTTTGACATTGTTGCCGGCGGCATCGCCCGGCGCGGCGTGGTTGAATTCGCCGATACCGAGTGCGTACGCTTCCACCTGCTGGAGACCATCGCCAGCGAGGCAGCCCTACCGCTCACCTGTCTGCTGAGCGTCTTCAAATTCGACCGCTATGAATGGGCCATAGAGAAATTAACGGAGCTGGGCGTGGCCACCATCCTCCCCGTGCTGGCACAGCGCACGGAGAAGCACTTGGCCCAGGCCGCAACCGCCCGTGTGGAACGCTGGCGTCGCATCGCCCGCGAAGCCACGCAACAGGCTCGGCGAACGGACGTGCCGGAAATTGCAGACCCTGTGCGCTTGGAATCCATTTCCGCGCCTGCGCCCGACACGTTGCCATTGTTACTGTCTGAGGTGGAGGAAGAGCGCACGCTGTGGAGTGCGTTAGCCGGTCACAATGCCTGCGCGACCCAAATTGCCATTGGCCCCATCGGTGGATGGACGGAAGCCGAGCTGCAGTGGTTTCAGCGCAACCAATGGCTGCCAGTCAGTCTCGGCCCGCGCATCCTGCGCGCGGAGACGGCTGCCATCGCCACGGCCAGCGTGCTGGCAGCGTGGATGGAACCCCAGCACACCGCATCCAAGAATCCCGCTAGTTGAAGATGTCCTTGACGCGGCTGAACAGCGTGCGCGAGGACGGCGTATTTTCCACCGTAATCGTCTCGCCCAACTGACGCAGCAACTCCTTCTGCATCTTGTTCAGCTTGGTGGGAATCTGCACGGCCACATGCACGATCAAATCGCCGCGCCCATGGTCGTTCAACACCGGTACGCCCTTGTTGCGCAGCCGGAACTGTCGCCCGCTCTGCGTGCCTTCGGGAATCTTCAGCTTGGCCTCACCCTCCAGCGTCGGAATGGACAACTCCGCGCCCAACGCCGCCTGAGGAAAAGAGATGGGCATCACATAGTGCAGATCGTTGCCCTCACGCTCAAAAAATGGATGCGGCTGCACGGAGACAACAACGTAGAGATCCCCCGCAGGGCCACCGGTGCGCCCCGTATCGCCTTCGCCTTGATAGCGGATGCGCATTCCATCCTCAATGCCTGCCGGAACGGTGACGCTAATGGTGTGCTCTTTGGGTTGGCGACCATCGCCGCGGCAATCCTTGCAGGGTTCGGCAATCACGCTGCCAGTTCCGCTGCAGGCACCACACGCACGCGCCACAGAAAAAAATCCCTGCTGATAGCGAACTTGTCCCCGCCCGCCGCATTGCGCGCAGGCCGTGGCTCCCCGCCCCGCAGCGGCTCCGCTGCCGCGACACGTCGTACAACTCTCCATGCGGCGAATCTTGATCTCTGTCTGTTTGCCAAATACCGATTCTTCAAAGGTGAGTGAAATATCCGCGCGCAGGTCGCGGCCCTTTTGCGCACGCGATCCGCTGCGACCGCCGCCCATGTTGAACATCTCGCCAAAAATATCGCCGAAGATGTCTCCTATGTCCGGCCCGGAAAATCCGGAGGGATCAAAACCGCCCCCACCGCTTAATCCCGCGTGCCCATAGCGATCGTAGATCGCGCGCTTCTCCGGGTCCGAGAGCACCTGATACGCTTCGCTGGCCAGCTTGAATTGATCCTCGGCTTCTGGATTGTCCGGATTGCGATCGGGATGGTGCTGCATGGCCAGCTTACGGTAGGCGCTCTTCAGCTCCTGATCCGAAGCGCCACGACTGACGCCCAGAACCTCGTAGTAATCGGCCTTGTTGGCGCGTGCGGAAGAACTCATGCTGTATGCTGCCTCGCATTGCTGGCCACGCGCACCAGTGCCGGACGCAACAGGCGCTCGCGCAGCGTGTAGCCTCGGCGCACTTCCTCCAGCACCTGATGATCCGGCACATCCTCGCGCTCGACCATCTCCAGCGCCTCATGGATGCGCGGATCAAAGACCGCATCCTGCGTGGGCACAACCTGCACCCCCAGCGAGCGCAAAATCTCTTCCATCTGGCGCACGATCAACTCCACGCCCGTGCGCAGCTGCTCTGCCGAACCTTGCGCGCGCAACGCAAGCTGAAAATTGTCGAGCACCGGCAAAAACTGCTCCACCGTGTTCACCAGCGCGTAGTCGCGGAACTCGGCGCGTTCGCGTGCCTCGCGCTTACGCGCGTTGTCAAACTCCGCCTGCAGGCGCGCCAGTCGATCCAGCAATTGCGCCCGCTCGGCCTTGGCCTGCTCCAACTCGGCCAGCAAGCGCTCCAGCTCTCCGGGCTGCGACGCACCCATGGGATCGGCAACATTCTCTGCTTCGGAAGCGGCAATCGCCGCTGCTTCCGCTGCCAAACTGTCGGCCTCGGCGTGAACTTCCGCTGGTTCGGCATCCACGACGACTCCAGCGTGCTCAGCCGAATGTGCGGATGTAGCTTTATGTACGTGCTCTTGCGACTTGGATGAAGAACGATTCATAGCTGCTTTCAACGTAAGAATGGAAAAAGCAGCCGCTGCGGCCTGCCGCAAGCGCTGCCCCTGTTTTTATTGTACTCAGCCGGTTCTGCAACGTAAAAATGAGCCGCAATTATTGGGAGTTCTGCATCCGCTCCAATAATGCGGCCACATAGGCCACACCGCCAATGGCGTTTTCATACTGCATGCGCGTTGGCCCAATCACGGCCACCATGCCCGCACGATCCGTTCCGATGCGCGTCGGCGCGGCGACCAGCGTCAAGTTTTGCATCTCCGGCATTGCCTCTTGCAAGCCCACCACCACGCGCAGCGAATCCTGCCGTTCTCCCATGTAGGCGCGCAGTAGTTCGATTACGCGCTGCTTTTCCTCCAGCGCGGCCAGAATCTGGCGCAGCCGCTCCCGGTCCGCCTCGCCCGCAATCAAATTCGATGCGCCATCCACAAAAACGAAGCTGGATTCTTCTTGCGTTGCCGGATTCAGCGCGCCTTTGCTACAGAGATGTTCCAGCGAACGCAACCAGCGCTGGTACTCGCCGCACTCCTGCTCAATGCGCCGACCCACTTCCGCGCGAATCTGCCCTAAACTCCAGTCGCGGAAATTTGCATTCAAATACCGCGCGGCTGCTTCCAGATCGTCTGCGACAAAATCCTGATCCAGCACAAGGACCCGGTCCCGCACCTGCCCAGAGGCCGTCACCACCACCGCCAACACACGCGCGCGGCCCAGCCGCGTGAAGTGTACATGCTCCAGCAGATCGTACTCCGCAGCCGATTGTGTCAGCGCCACCCCCACCCCGCCCGAAAGCGCCGCCAGCACGTGCGATGTACGCGATAGAAACTGCTCCGCGCTCAGGACGCCGCTGAGGGATTCATCAATCTGTTCCTGCGCGGGCAACGCAAGCAATGCGCGCACCGTCTGCTGCCCGGGGTTTTGCGTGCGGCGCACAATCTGTTCTGCGTAAAAACGAAAGGCGCTTGCCGTGGGCACGCGGCCAGAGGAAGTATGCGGCTGCTCCAAATAGCCAGCCTCACTCAGTTCGGCCATCACATTGCGCACCGTGGCTGCGCTCATGCCTTCCCGGTTTTGCTGGCGCGCAATCGTCTGCGAAGCCACCGGCTCCCCCGTGGCGATATACGACTCCACCACCGAGGTCAGCACCAGCCGCGCACGCGGGCTAACCCGCACCTCGACGCCGCTCTCTGCACCCGTCTGTGAATGTGCCTTCGCCATCTTCCTGCTCCTGCCCGGCAGCGCTGGCGCGCCCCCGTCTGTCTCTCAGCATGGCGGCTGGTGCGCCCAGAAGTCAAGGCATCCGCAACGAACCAGCCGCTTCCGCTCCCAAAGAAAAACCGGCGCTGCGCACTGCGCGCAACGCCGGGGATACTGCTGCAGATGCCGGGCTTAGGCCAGAGCTTCCGCGTTGTTGACGCCCAAGCGCGTGAACCACGGCGTAGCCGCCTTCAGAGAAGCATTCACGTTCGAGATGTTCTTGACACCCTGATCGTTCAGCCATGCCTCAAAGGCCGCCGCACCCTGCTTGGCATAAACGGCGATGCCGTCCTTCCAAGTGGCGCGTCCGCACAGCACGCCGCTGAACTGCGTGCCGCTCTCGCCGGCCAGCTCCAGCGTCTCCGTAAACACAGCGTTGCTGACGCCCGCCGAAAGATAAATGAAGGGCTTGTGTGTGGCCGAGGCCGCGTTGCGGAAGTGTTGCAGCGCTTCGGCGCGTGTGTAGGCGGATTCGCCCTTGCAAGCCTTGGTTCCGGCCACGTACTCCATCTGCACCGGCACTTCAACCTTCAACACGTCCACGCCGTACTTTTCCTTGCCAAACTCGGCCATGGAGCCGGAAACGATCTCTGGCTTCTTCTTGGCGTAGGCGATGCTCTTCTCATCTGTGCCGTCCACGCTGTAGCCAACGAACTCCAGAAAGAACGGAATGTCCACCGCGCGGCACTCATCGCCAATGCGTTCAATGAAGGCGTGCTTGTGGTCGTTGATCGAGGACTTCTCAAATGGCGTGTAATAGAGCAGAACCTTCAGGCAATCGGCACCGGCTTCCTTGAGACGGCGCACGCTCCAGACATCGAGCAGATCGGGCAGGCGGCCCGGCGTGTTGGCGTCATAGCCGGTCTTCTCATAGGCCAGCAGCAGACCCTTGCCGTTGCGCTTCTTGCTGGCCGGCAAACCATATTCCGGGTCCAGCAGAATGGCCGAAGCGTGGCGCGTCAGCACATCGGTGACCAGCGTCTTAAACTCTTCGAGCGCGCTCGTGGGCACATCGGCCACGCCCTTTTCCTTTGCCAGGGACTTCTGCAGGGAACCACGTTGATCCATCGCTGCGGCGGCGATGACGCCACGCGCGTCGGACACTGCCTTCATGCCAGCGAGTTTGCCGGGGGTAAGCTTCATGCGAATGCACTCCTATGTACTGGACTGTCAATTGAATTGCGGTTCATGGGACGGTTCCGGGGAGCCATGCAGAAGCGGTGCAGAATAGGATGCAGAAACGACCTGTCAGCCCCCGTGAATGCCTGACCATACTTAGTGTATACGATGCGGTCCGTTTGCCTGTGACCTGCGCCACGGAACCTGCGCATCCATTCTTATCTATACAACTAGCCCACCCTACAGCATAGAAAATCGCTGCACCCATCTGCATGGGGAACGATCCGGACTGGATCCCCGCCGATATTCAGAAGAAATTTGTCAGCGTCCAGCAACAAAAAAGGGATGGGGCTTCCCCATCCCTTTTTGTTGCTGGTTTCAAGTTTCTGAAATACCGTCTTACTTCGCCGCCATGGACTGGGCCAGTTCATACTCAGAGTAGGGGCCTTTGAAGTCCTCAATGCTTCCGCCGTCAAAGTGCCAGATGCGCGTGGCTACCTCGTCGATCAAATCCTGATCGTGCGTAACTAGCAGCACCGTGCCTTCATACTTTTGCAGCGCTTGGTTGAGCGCGTTAATGGCTTCCAGGTCCAAGTGGTTTGTCGGCTCGTCCAGGATGAGGATGTTCGGCTTCTGCATCATCAGGCGACAGAAGAGCAACCGCGCCGACTCGCCGCCGGAAAGCGCCTGCGTAGGCTTCAGACCCTCCTCGCCGCTGAAGAGCATTTGCCCCAGCACGCCGCGGATGTCTTCATTGGTCGCCTTTTCGTCGAACTGGCGCAGCCAATCGGCGGCGGTCATGCCTTTGGTGATGGCTGCCGTATGATCCTGCGCGAAGTAGCCGATCTGCGCCTCATGGCCCCACTTGACGGTGCCTGCGTCGAGCGCGGTTTTGGATTCCTCTTTGTAAACCGCATCCAGATTGGGCGCGTTGGCCAGCAACGCCTTGACCAGTGAGGTCTTTCCCTGTCCGTTGCGGCCAATCAGGCAGATTTTTTCTCCGCGCATCACGGAAGCGGTAAAGCCGTTCAGTACCACGTGCTCCCCGTAGGCTTTGCGCACGCCTTCAAACTCCAGCGTATGTTTGCCAGAGGGACGCAGCAGGTCAAAGCGGATGTAGGGGCGTTGAATGTTGGAGCGTGCGAGATCGCTGGTTTGCAGCCGCTCGACCTCTTTTTTGCGCGAGGTGACCTGGCTGGAGCGCGTGCCAGCGGAGAAGCGCGCGATGAACTCATTCAACTGCGC
>DAHWKP010000187.1:0-16687 GCA_027343585.1 Acidobacteriaceae bacterium | reverse complement strand
ACGGAGCTGTGCGCGCGATGAAGATTGCCTTGGCCACCGGACGCCCAGCCCACGCGGCCATCCCCGCCAATCTGCTGCACCGGCGCGGGGAGCAGGTCACGCTCTACACCGCTGCCTATCGCGCGCGCTTTCGCACGCTGGAGCCGGGCATCCGGCTGCGCTGGGTGCCGCAGTGGGTGCCCATGGTTCACTTCGCCACGGGTGTGCAACTGCCCCGACCGGCCCAGAGGGCTGACACCGTTGCCTTTGATCACATCGTCGCCGCACGGTTGCAGCCCTGCGATCTGTACTGGGGGTCGGCCACGGGAGCCTTGGCCGCTGGCCGCGCGGCTAAGCGCATGGGCGCGCACTTTGTGCTCGACCGCGCCTGCCCGCATGTGGATGCGCAACAATCCCTGCTGCGCGAAGAGCACGAGCGCATCGGCCTGCGCTATGCCGCCGAGCCGGATTGGTTTCGCTCGCGCCAGCTTGCCGAATACGCCGAGGCCGATGCGATTCTGGTGCCCTCGCGCTACAGTGCGGAGAGCTTTCCGCAATCGCTGCGGCAGAAGGTCTTCGTCGCGCCGTTGTTTGGGCGCGTGGCAACCGCGCCGCTTCCCAACGCTTCTTTGCCGCGGGCGGACCGTCCTTTTACCTTCGGCATGGTCGGCGGCAATCCTGTGCGCAAGGGCCTTGTCTATCTGCTGGAAGCCTGGGAGCAACTGCGCTTGCCCCACGCGCGTCTGTTGCTGCGCACGGATGCTTCGCTCGAAAAGATTCCTGCACTCCGCGCTGCGCTGCGCCGCTGTACCAATGTAGAGCGCGTCGAGTACTGCCGCGACCTGCGCGATTTTTACGCGCGCTGCGATGCCTTTGTGCTGCCTACGGTGGATGACGGCTTTGGCATGGTGCTGCTCGAGGCCATCGCGCAAGGCCTGCCCGCCATCACCACCACGCGCTGCGGCGCAGCGGAGTTATTGCGCGCAGACGAAGAGATTCTTGTCGTGCCGCCCCACGACGCACGAGCCTTGGCCGCAGCGATGGAGCAGATGTATCGTTCGTCTGAATTGCGCGAGCGCCTGCGCAGCCACGCACGCGTGGCGCTGGAAACGATCGAAAGCGGCGGCGAGTACGCGCTCTACGCGCAGGGGGTGGACTCGATGTTGGCCTGGCTGGAGCAGGCCAGCCGCTAAGGAATCTCTGAACAAATCTGTGTTTTGAAGGAGACGGGCTTCAGCCCGTCCATAAGTTCAAGCATTGCAGTGCGGCTTGAGCCGCTGAGGCAGCGATGAGCACTTGTTCAGCGTCTCCGATAAGCTGCTCGCGCGTTACTGCGGCAGAGCCGCCACGAGCGCGAACATGTCGATCCGTAGCGTCGCTTCTGTTCCATGCGCTGCCCAAAGAATGTGCCCGTCCGCTGCTGCCAGCACGGCATAGCCTGCGTTCGCATCGGCATCCTGCAGCGCTTGCTTCCAGGCCTGTTCGTTTGTCACGACCGTAACAAATTGTTCGCGCTCGGCTTGTGCGCGCGCATGGCGCAAGCTGCGTTCAATCATGCTCCGAATCCAACTGGGCGCGTCTTGTAGTACCGCGACCTGGTAGCAGGCGATCTGCGGATGCGCTGCACAAAAAGGTTGCAGCTGCTTCCACGCCACGCCCGCAGCCGAGCCGGAGGAGCGGCTAAAACCCACCGCGAGCAAGGTGATTTTGCCCGGCACAGGCAGCGTGAGCGCCGCGCCTGCCAACGTCGTGGCCGGTGTGGGCGGCAGAACCGACCCATCGATCTGTGCCTGCGCAGGCATCGCACCGGCCAGCGCTAGCACGATGCCGATCACGATTGCGATGCTGCGGGGAACAGACATGGCGCACTCCCTGCTGGCAGATACGCGGCTGGCGTGGAGCCGGTTCCGTTCCATGGCGCGCGGTGGGAGCGAACCGAAGGTTCCTCCACTGCGCTGGCTGTGGGGCCGCTCTGCTGAGGAGACAAGGTGTTTGCATGGCCGACAGGATCGACGAACACAGGACCACAAAACCCTGTCATTCTGAGCGCGCGCAGCGGGGTCGAGGAATCTGGGACTATTGGGGGGAAGGTGCACAGACGCCCCATCCTCCGCGAATGCGAAGGATGAGGCATGCACAAGGCTTAGGCAGTCTTTTTGACGGCCAGGTTCTTGACGCGCGCGTTCAGGCGGCTCTTGTAGCGGGAGGCGGTGTTGTCATGCAGCACGCCCTTCTGCACGCTCTTGTCGAGAATGGAAGCGGTCTTGCGGTACTGCTCGCCGGCGGCCTTGGCGTCGCCTGCGGCCAGCGCCTCGCGCATTGCGCGCAGGCTGCTGCGCATTTTGCTGCGGTTGGCGCGATTGACGTCCGTGCGGGTTTCGGTCTGTCTGGCTCGCTTCAGCGAGGATACGTGGTTTGCCATGCAACTCTCTTTCGATATACCCAGTTTTCGTGGGCAAAAATTAAATTGTTGTGCGGGGATTCCGTTTGCGGAGACCCGGTGGCCGGGAGGGAGATTCACTCCTGCGGCAGTATCTAAGTCTACGGGAAGCCTCGCGCCGGGTCAAACGGCTACTTGAAGACAGGTCGAAAACTCTCAAAGCAACGCAATGCCCTGTCCAAACTAGGAGAGTGTTTCCTTGCAACGGACGGCTTCCACACGCTATCTGCAAATTTTCCCAAACAAGCATTGTGTTCCCGGCCTTGCCGTGCGGTACTGCCTGGTTTTGGAAGCAATTGCGCCTTGATGGTTGGAGATTTGGAGTACCTACCTACCAAGTCAATCAATTCCCGTTTTGGATCAGGGATAATTTCGGGTTCTTCTGGCATCCATTTTTCATGTACGGAGAGATATTGAGACAGTCGTGGCCGATCCGCGAGCAGCCAAGATTCAACCTCACGAATGGCAACTCGAAATAGCAAGTTCGGATGTTTGAGTGAGTTGCCGAACCAATTCTGGACCAGCCTTGGAGCACATGGAGCGTTATCCAAGTCAGTCAGAACAACATATGCACTGCCTTGGGCTGCGCGGTTCCATCCCTGTAGGGTTTTTCTGAGATAACCATTGCCCTTGCGGCCCAGTGTCGCGCCAATGGCATATTCACCGTTGGCTTCCCGCAGAAGGCGCTTCAAAACACGTTCACTCAGCTCATCTTCGACAGCGAGCGTAATTGGGATCTGGTTCATCAAAATAAGCTTAACTGTTTGAGGTCGGAAGGGGCTGTGCGTGGAAGTACAGCGTCTGCGGCACTCAAACCTGCCTCCATCTCAGACCGTATTGATTGAATCTCAGACGCGCGGGATACTTCCGTCCCTTTATCGCTGGGGGTAAGATGAAGGATTTCTTCTGCTCCAATACCTCGGTCTGAAAGTAGTTCCGCGCTGTGTGTGCTGACAAAAATCTGGCGCCTTTTCTTGCGCTGAACGGACGCAAACAGGCTAGGGAGTTTTTTGACAATTTCTGAATGCAGGGATAATTCCGGTTCCTCAAGTAACAATGGATTCTCACCATCCAAAAGCGACCAGAAGAGGCCAATCATGCGCAAGGTCCCATCAGAAAACTGGTCTTCTTTCTGCAGGCCAGCCTGCGGTCTCCAGTGTTCATACTGAACCTGCAGGTGTGGAATCCCCGCATCATCTTTGATGTATTGAAGGTCCTTAAACTTTGGGACGGCTTCCTTGAGTGCCTCTCCGATTTTGTTTAAACGCGATTTACGTGTCTTTTCGGGTGTCTTTGCAATCGATTCTAAAAAGTTGCGCCCAAATGGATCGTCTGAGGTCGCAGTACCTTGAAAGGATTCCGGATGACGCAAAAGTTGCGGAACCAGATGCACATAACGAATGCTTTTCAGAAAATCTGCAATCTCTCGAATTTTTTTGTTGACACTGATTTGTTCCAAATGCGTCTGAGATAGCAGGAGTTCATCTTCCTTTTCCTCTTGCGTATTCGGTCGATTGAACATCTTGATATTGTTTTTATAAACCTGTTCGAATTTCAGAATTGGCAGGCGATCTCCGCGAATTTGTTGCGTGATGCCAATTCTGTATGTCCAGGTTGTTGCGCTTGTTCCCTGTCCGTCAAGCAACTCAATCCCTAGTTCTACAACAGGATCCCTGCGTGCAGACAGATTGCGAATCTTCGAGAGTCCGCCACGGTCTTTGACGGCGCTTTGCAAACCACCGCCGGGCTGTTTTGCAATGTCCCGCAGAAATCGGATTGCATCCAAAAGATTGGATTTTCCAGAGGCATTGGGGCCAAGGATAAAGACGCGATCTCCCAGGGAAACATCCACGTTGGAAAAATTGCGCCAATTTTTGAGAATGAGCCTAGAGATGATCATTCTTGCCTCGTTATGCCAGTACTGCAGCTAAGGAGCTGCCCATGTAGCGGAAAGTGCTATGGACATCCTCCGTGATTGCACCATTGTAGATGATGCGCCACAAGCAGAGGGTTCTCGAGGTCGGATTCCTTTGCCTTTGCCTGTGCGGTGCGTTTGCGCATGCGATCCAGCACCACCGGCGGCACCAGACCCTCCACCGAGCCGCACAGGTGGAAGACCTGCTGGATCAGCCGGGAGCTGACGTTAGGAGTCTTTCTCTGTCGGCATCTGCTTGGCGCCGGATCTTCCTTGGCAGGATGGCGACAAGTGGGATGCGTGTGTTGTTCGCGCCGAGGGCCCAGTTCTCAGCAACCAGTATGCTGGAGGTGTACACTTTGGCGGCGACTTGAACAACAAGTCCATGTAGCTTGGCGATACCCTCGTCGTATCCGATAATGGAAACAAGGCGATCCTGCTGCGCGGTCGAACCGATGGGGCGCAGGTTTTCCTTGGATTTGGCCGGGGTATTGCATCTCTGACGGCGCTGGGCCTGTAGATACGGATACGAGGATGACACGAATCGACACGCTATACGATAAGCAATCGATGGAGCCGATGAACACAGACCGCACCGTTACCGTCCCCGCATCCGCGATGGCTGCCTTGCAACAAGAGAATACTGTCGACCTGTTGGAACTGAGCGTTCTGCTGTCCCGTCGCAAGCGTTTCATCCTGCTCAGCGGCCTTACGTTGGCCGTTCTCACCGCAGCGATGACGCTCATCATGAAGCCCACTTTTACCGCAAAAGTTGTCATGATGCCGCCGCAGAAATCCAGCTCTCCGCTGGCACAACTCGGCGCGCTTTCTGCCTTGGCTGGCGGTGGGGGTGCGGCCTCGGCACTGGGCCTGAAGAATCCCGACGATCAATTTATCGGGCTTCTCGAAAGCCAAACGATTGCGGATGCCCTGATTCAGCGTTTTGATCTGGAATCTTTGTACAAGAAAAAGAAGCTGAGCGACACGCGCAAAGCACTTGCATCCAACACCAAAATTCTTTCCGAAAAAAGCGGCATGATCAGCATCTCCGTTGAAGATCATGATCCAAAACGTGCTGCTGCCATCGCCAATGCCTACGTGGATGAGCTGCACCACCTGATGGGCCATTTAGCCATCACCGAAGCCGGACAGCGCCGTCTCTTTTTTGAGCAGCAATTGGAGCAGGAAAAAGATAAGCTCGCTGACGCTGAGGTTGCGCTGGTAACAGCGGAACGGAAGACTGGAATTATTCAGCCTGCTGGCCAGGCCCAGGCCACTATCATGAGCATTACCCAGCTTCGTGCGCAGATCGCTGCCAGCCAGATACAGCTCCAAGCATTGGAGACTTCGGCTACCCCGGAAAATCCTGAAGTGATCCTCCTGCAAACGCAAATCTCTGGGCTGGAATCGCAGCTTGCCGACCTCGAACGGGGCGAACCGAAGGGCGCTGGGGTGCAGGATGATGTTGAGCTTCCCACCTCCAAAGTTCCTGCCGCCAGCCTTGAGTACATCCGCAAAATGCGCGATGTGCATTATCACGAAACTCTTTTCGAGCTATTAGCGCGTCAGTATGAGATTGCCAAGGTGGATGAAGCGAAGGCGGGTGAAATTATCCAGGTTGTCGATCCAGCGCTGGTTCCGGATCACAAATCCTGGCCGCCCCGCACGCTGCTTACCCTGCTGGCTGGGGTGCTTGGCATGCTCTTCTCTTCCTTCTGGGTCATCATCCAGGCTGCTTTTCAGGACTGGGAGACCGATCCCGAGCGTGCTGCAAAATTCCACGAGCTAAAAGCCGCGCTGCGCTTGCGCGGATAGGTTAGGATCTTCGCATCCGCTATTCTGGGAGTTTTGCTCCGCTGAGCCTTTCGGCTACGTCACGTCACAGCAGAGCAGAGGCCCCAGCTTGCCGCTACGCTCGGCAAAAGCGGCTATGGGGAATTGCTTCTGCGTGTTCTGCATCAGCCTGCACCAGCTCGCGAACCCTACCTTTGAATTCAATGCGCGGCTTCCATCCCGAATTTTTTAGGGGCTTTTGTTCGCACCGATTCGATCCAACCACCTGCGCCGGGGATCAGAATGCGCTGGTTGGCGATCAAGCGAATGTCGGACGCTGGTAGCCCACCGGAAGTGCTGTTGTGCATGGGGAGAATTCGTTCGATGGAATCGTGTGGCACTGTGTGGCACTGTGTGGGCGCTGGGAGATGCTCCATCTGTAGGCAGAGAAGGATCGGCGCCGGAGTGCCATTGCCAGGAGTTTGCGGCGGAGAAGATAAACAATAGTTTGCCTATCTAAATCGATCTATATATAAATATGTACGCGAAGATTTCGAGATGAGGATTTCCTTCTTCGATGGAGGTGCGTGGTTATGGATCGTTGGTTCCCCGTTAGTTTGCGGCAGTTCCTCCCAGCATGGCTGCAAGTGTGTGTTCTGTGTGCGTGCGGAACCGTGGGGTCGCAGGCCACGGCGCAACAACCCGTAGCCGCCTACAAAAATCCCTCGTTGCCGCTGTCGCAGCGCGTCGAGGATTTGGTTGGCCGCATGACGCTGGAAGAAAAGGTCGCGCAGATGCAGGACCATGCCGCTGCGATTCCGCGCCTGGGCGTGCCGGATTACGAGTGGTGGAACGAGGGTCTGCATGGAGTGGCGCGCTCCGGCTACGCGACGGTATTTCCTCAGGCGATTGGCATGGCCGCCACCTGGGATACCGGCTTGATTCATCAGGAAGCGAATGTGATCTCCACCGAGGCGCGCGCCAAATACACTGCGGCGCAGGCGGAGGGCAACCACAGCATTTATTTTGGATTGGATTTCTGGTCGCCGAACATCAACATCTTCCGCGATCCGCGCTGGGGCCGCGGGCAGGAGACCTATGGCGAAGACCCGTATCTGACCGCCCGCATCGGCGTGGCCTTTGTGCAGTCGATGCAGGGCGACGATCCGAAATACTACAAGGTCATCAGCACGCCGAAGCACTTTGACGTACACAGCGGGCCGGAGTCGGAGCGGCACCGCTTCAACGTGGCACCCTCGCCGCACGATCTGGAAGACACCTACCTGCCGGCCTTCCGCGCCACGGTGTTGGAGGGCCATGCGGACTCGGTGATGTGCGCGTATAACTCCCTGTATGGTGAGCCGACCTGCGCGAACACGATGCTGCTGCGGCAGACGCTGCGCCACGATTGGCACTTCCACGGTTATGTCACCTCCGATTGCTGGGCGATTACGGACATCGCGCAGGGGCACCATTACGCAGCGAATCTGGAGCAGGCATCGGTGCTGGCGTTGCGCGCGGGCACGGATCTAAGTTGCGGCCCAGAGTTCGCCACGCTGGTGCAGGCCGTGCACGACGGGCTGATTCAGGAGCGCGAGATTGACGTGGCTGTGAAGCGGTTGATGACGGCGCGCTTTCAACTGGGCCTGTTTGATCCACCGGCGAATGTGAAGTGGGCCGCAATTCCGGCCAGCGACAACGACACGCCCGCACACGCGGCGGTGGCCTTGCAGGCAGCGCGGGAGTCGATGGTGCTGCTGAAGAATGACGGCACGCTGCCACTGAAGCCGACGGTGCGCAGCATCGCTGTGGTTGGCCCCAACGCTTCATCGCTGGCTTCGCTGGAAGGCAATTACAACGGCCAGCCCTCGCATCCGGTCACGCCCTATGATGGTTTGCGCGCCTACTTCGGCAAACGCGGCGCGAAGGTGCTCTACGCGCAGGGTTCACCCTACACGCCTGAAATGATGCTGCCGGTTCCGCCGAGCGTCTTTCACTTGGCGGCGACAAAGAATGCCGCTCTGGGTTTGAAGGTGGAGTACTTTGCGGGCAGCGATTTCAGCCAGACTCCTGTGGCCACAGGTACGGCGGATTCTATTGATACCGATTGGGATGCCGCCGCGCCGGTGCCGCAACTGGAGCACGCCAAGAAATTATTCAGCGTCCGCTATAGCGGCACTATCGCTGTGCCTGCGCCGGGAGAGTACAAATTTCAAGTGGCGCTGCCGGGCTGCTTTCCCTGCGGGGACAGCGAAAGCTACCGGGTCCTCATCGATGGCAAAAAGCTGACCGATCCGGTGCTGGCTGGCAATGAGTTTGACCACCCCAAGGGCCAGCCCTTCACCTATCACTTTGCGGATACCCAGCCGCACCGCTTCCAGTTGGAGTACACGCACTCCGCGCCGCTGTTTGCCGCTGGGTTGACTTTGGAATGGCAGCCGCCGGTGGACGCGCTGCGGCAAGAGGCCGTGGACGCGGCCAAGAAGGCCGATGTTGTGGTGGCCTTTATGGGATTGTCGCCGCGCCTGGAGGGCGAGGAGATGCCGGTGCATATTCCGGGCTTCTCTGGCGGCGACCGCACGGACATTGCGCTGCCGCAGGTGCAGCAACAGTTGCTGCAAGCGTTGGCGGCCACGGGCAAACCGTTGGTGGTGGTTCTAATGAATGGCTCCGCGCTCGCGGTGAACTGGTCGGCGCAGCACGCCAATGCGATTTTGGAGGCGTGGTATCCGGGTGAAAGCGGCGGCACCGCGATTGCCGAGACGCTGGCCGGCGAGAACAATCCTGCCGGACGCCTGCCGGTCACCTTCTATACGTCGATTGATCAATTGCCGCCGTTTGAGGACTACTCGATGGCGAACCGCACCTATCGCTACTTTCACGGCACACCGCTCTATGGTTTTGGTTATGGGTTGAGCTACTCCCGCTTCGCCTATGGCCACCTGAAGCTATCGGCGCAAACCGTGCAGGCGGGCGCGCCGTTGACGGTGGAGGCCGACGTGACGAATACATCCAAAGTCGCTGGCGATGAGGTGGCCGAACTTTACTTGACGCCGCCAGCGTCTCCAGTGAATCCGTTGCGCAAGCTGGCGGGCTTCACGCGTGTGCATCTGGCTCCCGGCGAGACGAAGCATGTCGTCTTTACGCTGACGCGCCGGGATTTGAGTTTTGTCACTGCCGAAGGAGCGCACAAGATTCAGCCGGGCCGCTATGTTGTTTTTGTGGGTGGCAGCCAGCCGGGGCCGAAGAGTCCTGGCGTGCAGGCAACCTTCCCGATCACGGGGGAGTATACCTTGCCGCGCTAGCTTCAAGAGAATATAGCCAGTAGTGCGGATCGCTCCCTCAGCGGCTAAAGCGGCACGGCAACGCTTGGACATACGGACGGGCTGAAGCCCGTCTCCTTCCCAACACAGACTGGGGCAGCGACTCCTTCGCGGATCTGCGTGCCAAGCGGTAGGATAAAAACACGCAGCGAAGCGCACTTCGCCTTCCTGCGCCAGCGATCATGTCCCAGCCTATGCAGGAATCTCGCAGCCCGAACCGCGCACTGTTTTTGGACCGTGATGGCGTCATCAATGAAGAGATCCACTATCTCCACAAGCCGGAGCAGGTGCATTTTGTGCCGGGAGTTTTTTCGCTCTGCCATCACGCGCAGAAGCTGGGCTACAAGCTGATTGTGGTGACGAATCAAGCGGGCATTGCACGCGGCTACTACACAGAAGAGGACTTCCACGCGCTGACGCGCTGGATGGAAGCCGCCTTTGCGCGCGAAGGCGTGCAGTTGGATCGAACCTATTTCTGCCCGCATCATCCTGAGCATGGCGTGGGTGCGTATCGCCACGAATGCCCGGATCGCAAGCCGAACCCCGGCATGTTGCTGCACGCGGCACAGGATTTTTCGCTCGACTTGGCGCGATCGGTTTTCATCGGCGACCGCTGCACCGACATGGCCGCCGGTCAGGCTGCGGGCGTGGGCACCTTGCTGCTGCTGGAAGGCGTGGAGCGCGGCAATTGCGCCGGAGTGCGGAACTATCAGCGGATCTCCACGCTGGCCGCCGTGCCCGCGCTGCTGTAAATTGAAGGCACGCCGCGTGCGGCTCCCCAACCATGCAACCCTTGCGCAATTCGGTGGTCGCGCTGGCCCAGCAGATTCTTGCCGGACTCGACGAGCCGGAGCGTGTCGTCTCCGCCTGGCCGTTGGCGGTGGGGCAGGCGACGTCGCGGCGCACGCGCGCCGTCAGCTTTCAGTCTGGGACGCTGACCGTGGCCGCACAAGGGCGCGAGTGGCAGCAGCAGCTTATCGCCTTGCGTCCGCAACTGCGCCAGCGCCTGGAGCGCCTGACCGGCGTGGCCGTCGCCGATATTCTTTTCTTTGTAGAGACGCGGCGGGTCGAAACGAAACCCGCGTGAGGGTGGTTTTGGCACCGAGGGGAAGCGGAGCATCTTGCGTGGCACCGAATCTGTGGTGCTCTCTTCGAGCCGCGTTCTTTGCTGCGAGTGTGGGCGAGTCGATCCATTCCCCCAGAACCTTCCGATGCTAGAAAAGAATCTTGCTGCCCAATTGCACAACGCGATTGCCGGGTAAGCCACTGGAGCTGACCAGCGCGTTGCCGTAGGAGTTGTTGTACTTGTTGGACAGAAATGGATTGACCGCCAACGTGGGGTTAGCCGCAGCAAGATTGGCGTTGGGCGTGCCGAGATAGTCGTGATTGAACAGGTTATACGCTGTTACTTGGAATTGAAGATGTAGATTCCGCAGCAACGACAGATCTTTGGCAAGATTGGCATCGACCTCATAAAAATTCTGTCCGCGCAAAATATTTCTTCCCGAACCCGGATACGGATTGCCCAAGGTAATTGCCTCATTGGTGTTGTTGACGATCCAGTGCGCACTGGCTGGATTGATGGGCGTGGTGGTTCCATAGAGAAAATACCCATTGCCGGGACCGGCATTGTAGGCCACCGTGCTCAGCGGGGCGCTGGAGTTGGAAAGTACCAGGCGACAGGTGTCAGCGTGAACATAGGCTTCATTGAAGGCCGTGTCACAAAAGCTGCTCTCTGCAGCACCGGTTACAGGATTGGTGAAACCCAAAGGCTGATAGGCGTTGTAGGGTTGCCCCGTGTTGTAGGTATAGACCATGTTGTAGCTGAAGCCCCCCAGCCATCGATTTTTCCAATCGGATTGGTGCAGGTAAAAGGGCAGTGCATAGGTCATGCCCAAGGTAGCTACGCTGGGATAGGAATTGCCGCTGACGTTGCGCTCCGCCCGATCTGTATTCAAGGGATTTTGTGCATAGGCCAGCGTGGTGCCGCCAGATCCGTTGCTAAAAACCTCACTCACGTTGTCGATGGTTCGGCTATAGGTGTAGGCGAAGTTGGCAGTAAGTCCATGCAGGTTTCGCGTAACAATGCTGGTTTGCAATCCGTTATACAAAGAAAATGCGCCGTTGGTCACCTGGTTCAAATTGGACTGGGAGCAATGCGTGCGACCATAGCCGGGTTGGGTTGCATCTGTACACAGGGAAGCAGGAGCTACAACGTTGGGGAATTGAGCGGCCACCGGCTGCAGGTCTGGATTCGCATCCACGGATTGAAAGTTATGCACCGTATGGTTGCCGACGTAACGCACGGAAAGGAGCGCGTTGGGGGTCAGTTGATACTCCACGCCCAGCGAGTAGGTTTGGGCGTAGGGGTTGAGAAATTTTGCGGAGAAGTTCGACTCATTCGCCAAGGCAGGATTGCCGCCCGTTCCGAGGTACTGTAAATCCGCAGCACGCACGGCGGCTCCCGTCAGAGAACCATTCGCAGGCAGGCAGGGACCGGTGCCACAGGAAAACAGGTTTTGATTGACCATGGGGCTGTAGATGGCCGCAATGAGAAACATGTTGTAGAAGGCAGGATCATAGCCAATCGAGTAGCCCCCGCGCACGACAAACTTCTGCGCAAATTTCGGATTCCAAGAGAAGCCCAGACGCGGTTCGTAGTCTTTCCAATTGCGGGGCACCTGCGGCACGGTAGTCGTGGTCAGGGGTAGATTGGGATTCCAGAAGGGATGCGGCCCGGTCTGTTGTTGCAGGCTCAAGGCGTGCAGCTCGTTGACGGCCTGGCCGAAGTACTCCCAGCGCAGGCCGAGGTTCAAGGTCAGGCTGGAGCGAATGCGCCAATCGTCCTGCGCATAGAGCGCGGCATCGTTCTCCGTGAAGGGAACCACCGGGCTACCGTTGGCCATTTCCACCATGCCCGTGCCGGAGGAATCGTGCAGCATGGCGTTGAGGTTGCTGTATAGCAGGACGCCGTTGTAGGTCGGAAGAAAGACGTTGGGGGAGTTCTGATAGTCCCACTCTCCGCCGAAGGCGACGTTGTGATTGCCGTGCGCCCAGTGCGCGTTGTTCTGCACCTGGGTGATTTTGATGGTGCGCCCCTGCGGATCGCCAGCGCTCAGGCCAAAGCCGGAGTCATTGGTGGAGCCGATAAAAACCACCTGCGCACTACAGGCCGTTAGATTGGTGGTGGTGCAGGCTGGGTTGGAGCCACCTTGAAAATCCACCTTCGATTGCAGAAAGCTATAGCGCAGTTGGTCGGTCCAGTGGGCGGAAAAAAAATGCGTCCAATCCGCGCCGACGGAATGGTTGGGATTTTCAACGGTGACGAATTGCCCCTCAGCAATGGAGGGAGCCGCAGAGCCTGCGGTTTGGTCATACTGGTAGAAGTAGCGCAAATAGAAGCGGTCTTGAAGTGTGGGCTGCCAATCCAAACGTCCCAACTGTTCCTGATCGGTATAGGGAGTGGGGATGGTTCGCTGAAACTGGGCCACTTGAATGGGAACAGGCCCGCTGGGCGCGGTGACGGATTCCGTGGTCACGGTTCCGGGAATGACCGAGGGCGATCCTGCGGTAATGCCAAACGGCCCGGTCGATTGCAGGGCGGCGACGGCAGGATTTCCAGGGAAGGCCGAGGCCAGTTGCTGGAGTCCGGTGGGCGTGGGCGTTACAGCGCCGAACGAGCCGGAGGGCTGCGCTCCTGTAAATGCCCGCTCCCAATACGTGCTGCCAAAGAACCAGAGCTTGTCTTTCTGGATGGGGCCGCCGAGCGTTCCGCCAAAACGATTGTCCACCAAACGTGGACGCTTGGGAACGATGCAGCCCACAGTGACCGGGTTCTGGTGGGGCAGGCAAAAGCCGAAAAGGGGCGATTTCTGCTGGTTTTGCAACGAGCTCAGCCACGAACCGGTGTAAAACTCGAAACCACTGCCGTGGAAGCGGTTGGTGCCGCTCTTGGTAATGTAGTTGACGACCGAACCCATGTTGCGGCCATACTCGGCGTTAAAGTTGTCCGTGATGACCTGAATTTCCGCCAGGGCATCGGGATTGTCGAAGTAAATCATGGGTCCACCAATGGAGTTGTCATTGTTGGACTGGCCATCGAGTTCAAAGTTGTTGGAGCGTCCGCGTTGGCCGTTGGCAGAGATGCCGGAACCGTTGGTGTTGCTGTAAGTATCGCTGAAGGTGCGCGCCACGCCGGGCACGAGCAGCGCGACAGAATCAAAACCATTGGCCAACGGCAGATTGGCCAATTGCTGGGAGGAGAATGTCGTAGCGACTTGGGATTCCGTCGTATCCAACTGCACGGAGTTTTTCTGCCGTACCGTGACCGTCGCCGAGGTTCCCAAGCCGAGTTTTTGTTCCCCAACGTTGGATACCACGCCGGCCTCGACACGGACATTCTCAATGCGCAGCGAACGAAAACCGGGCGCGGTGATCGACAGGGAATACCGTCCAATGGGAGCATTCGAAAAATGAAAATCCCCGTTGCCCAGGGAGTGCGTATCGCTGCGTGCGCCGGTACTTTGCTGCGTTGCCGTTACGGAAGCGTTGGCAATCACAGCGCCGCGCGGATCCATTACCGTGCCCTGAATCGCACCGGTGATGATTCCTTGGGCCTGGGCCGCAGGTGCGGCCAACAAAACAGCACAGGCAGCGAACCCAAACACAGATCGTAGGAGGATCCACAAAAACAAACGCATTTTTGGCCCCTTATGAAGACGAAAACTCCGGGAGAGGACTACGGATGGTCCCCAATGCCCTGCACTGAAAACTGTGCAGGGTCTCATCTTATCGTGATCGGGAATTTACGCACGCAAAAAAAGCAGTTGGGAGAATTTTTTTTTCAGGGCAAGCCGTGTTGGTTCCAATTTGGGGTGCGTAGCCTTCTGTGGATTCGATCGGGTGCGCGCAATCTGCGGCAAAATTGGCAGCGCTCCCAGAGCAAGCAGGGGGCACCGCAGGCAGCCAAAGATCCCAACGCGCACGCCGGTAGAATGGACAGGATGGATTTGCAATTGGCCACGATCGGCGGCCGTCGTGCAGAGCGAACGGCCAGTCCCAGCCGCGTGTGGCTGGGCGAGTATGCGGTGCGCATTGGGCGCTTTTGCCGTTTTGAGCATACGGTATACGCCTCCGAGGAGGCCTTGCTGTTGGCCTGTGCGCGGGCCCAAGGGCGCAGAGCGCCGTTCTTGGTGCTCCTCGATAGTCGCGGCAAGACCCTCTCTTCAGAAGCCTTGGCGTCGTGGCTGGACGGGCAGCAGCAGACAGGAGCACAGCGCATTGTTTTTGCAATTGGCCCTGCCGACGGCTGGTCGGCGGCGGCGCGGGATCGTGCGGGCTTGCTGTTGTCGCTGGGGCCGATGACGCTGGCCCATGAGTTGGCCGCCGTCGTTGTGGCCGAACAACTCTATCGTGCCTATACAATTTTGCAAGGTCTGCCGTACCACCTGGGACACACCTCGTAACCGGCAGCGTGGAGCGCTATGGATACACCCCGACGCGGACTGATTCTCATCACCACCGGCCCCGGTAAGGGCAAAACCACGGCAGCCATGGGCACGGCCCTGCGCGCCGTCGGCAACGGTATGCGCGTGTTGATGCTGCAATTCCTAAAAGGATCGTGGCACTACGGGGAGTTGGATGCCGTGGAGGCCTTTGGTGGCAACTGGGTGATGAAGCAGATGGGACGCGGCTTTGTGAAGATCGGTGGTGCCGAGACCGACCCGGAGGACATCCGCATGGTCGAGGCTGCGTGGGAAGAGGCGCGCGTGGCCATCTTGTCTGGCGAGTGGGACATGGTCGTGCTCGACGAGATCAACTACGCCATCAGCTATGGAATGCTGGCACCGGAGCGCGTCGCCGAGACGCTGCGCGC
The DNA here is from genome assembly GCA_027343585.1 of Acidobacteriaceae bacterium. Taxonomy (GTDB): domain Bacteria; phylum Acidobacteriota; class Terriglobia; order Terriglobales; family Acidobacteriaceae; genus JAJZCX01. The sequence goes on along the minus strand of DAHWKP010000187.1, from coordinate 1,382 downwards.
CAAGCCAGAGGCAGTACATGTGATCTTGACCGGACGCGCCGCGCACCCCAGTCTGGTGGAGCTGGCGGACACGGTGACCGAGATGCGCGAGGTCAAACACGCCTATCAAAAGGGAATCTTGGCTCAGCGCGGCATCGAATACTAGCGGCCCCGGCAGCAGGGTCGCGCTTCCAATTTCCCGGCAAACAGGTAGGATAGAAACTGCATGTCCTGGTTTAAGCGCAGCGAGAACGAGATCGTGTCCACCGGCGAAAAAAGCGTTCGTACCGAAGGTCTTTGGATCAAGTGCGAAGGCTGTCGCAACGTAATCTGGAAGGCCGAACTGGAGGCCAACCAGAACGTCTGCGCCAAGTGTGGACGACACTTCCGCCTGTCAGCGCGGGCGCGCATCGCCAGCCTGTTGGAGCCGGGATACACCTTGGTGGATCTGGAGCTGAAGTCCACCGATCCGTTGGAATTTCACGACCTAAAGTCCTACAAGGATCGGCTGCGCAAGGCGCAGCAGGATACCGGGCTGAATGATGCCATCATTAACGCGCTGGGCCAGCTTGGCCCGCATTCCGTTGTGCTCAGCGTGCTGGAGTATGCGTTTATTGGCGGCAGCATGGGCTGCGTGGTGGGAGAAACCATCGCGCGCGCCATTGATCGCTCCCTGGCCACGCGGCATCCTTTGATCATCATCGCTGCCAGCGGCGGCGCGCGCATGATGGAGGGCGTCACCAGCCTGATGCAATTGGCGAAGATTTCGACCAGTCTGGCACTGCTCGATGAGGCCAAGATCCCCTATATCTCCATACTGACCGATCCAACCACAGGCGGCGTAACCGCCAGCTTTGCGATGTTGGGGGATTTGAACATTGCCGAACCGGGCGCGCTCATCGGCTTTGCCGGCCCGCGTGTCATCGAGCAGACCCTGCGCCAAAAACTGCCAGAAGGCTTTCAGCGCGCAGAGTTTTTGCTGGAACACGGCATGTTGGACGCGGTGGTTCCCCGCAAAGAAATGAAGGCGTACTTGATCCGTGCGCTGAACTTTCTGCAACACTAGAGCCGATTCCACTTTAGTGGGAACAAAAATCTGCTGCGGTCCGCCGAAATCTGCGCTCCCCCATTCCAGCTTTGTTCATTACGGCTGGAGTGGAAAAGCCTAGCGCTTCCCCAGCGTGTTTCTGCTTGCAGCGATACGGCGCGCAACCATAGCCGCTTTTCTGCTTGGAGCTTTCTGTTATTGCCGCCCCGCCGAAGTCCGGCGGACAAGGGGGTGGCCTGCGTGTGTCTCCAACACGGTCAGGGGGGCGTGTTCCGGGGCGAGCAAGGCTTCTGGGGCGACCAGAACGGTTTGCTCCAGCGCACATTGTCCTGAGAGTACCGCGTGCGGCAGCATG
>DAHWKP010000182.1:0-3256 GCA_027343585.1 Acidobacteriaceae bacterium | reverse complement strand
ATTGGTTGCGGGGGCTGGATTTGAACCAGCGACCTTTGGGTTATGAGCCCAACGAGCTACCAGGCTGCTCCACCCCGCTCTTTCATCCTACTGGGGCAGAGGCACGTGGTCAAACGCAGCTGTGCAAATTCGTACAACGCAGCGGATTGGATGAAAGCCAGGCGCAGGAATGTGGGGACATTTATCGCGCTGGAGCGTTGGGCGCGGCGGGGGCTCCCGACGACGTCTGCGCTGGGTTTGACGGTGGCAGATAGGGAGCCACGCTCAAGAGCTGGCCTAGAATTCTGCGTTCTGGCTCCGAGAACTGGTCGCGCAGCGGTGGCGTGCTGAGCGCCTGCTGGCGCTGATCCATGGGCAACTCGCGCAGCGTGCGGAAGGCGCGGCGCATCTGCATTTGCCGGTTCAAGGGGAACTCGTTGATGCGCTGCATGGCCTGCGCCAATTGCTGGCGCTGCTCTGGTGTCATGCGCTCCAGCGCTTCCATGTACTGCAGCGTGCGCTCCCGCTGCGCTGGGGGCATGGCGTCCAATTGATATAAGCGTTTTTGCAGACGCATCTGCATCTGCAGGGGCAAGTGGCTAAAGCCTGGTTCTTGTTGCAGCGCCTGCATTTGCTGAGCAGGCGTTAGATCTTGATGCTCACGGAACCACTGGCCCAGGTGTGGCTGCGGGCGGCGAAAGGGTTGATTCGCATTGGGTGGTTCAAAGAGATTGCGGTTGCGTTCCTGATTGTGCTGCGCGAACCCGTGCGCGGAGAGGCCAACACACACGGCCAGCAACACGCGCAGCCCATAACTATGCCGACGCTTCCATCTTTGCTGGAAGCCACCGCATGCCTCTGGCTGCGATCGAATTGTGCGCAACTCCGCCATAATGTTTATTGAATCCCCAGGCATGGTTCGATTTCGCCACGCCTGAATGCTCTCTCCAATTGTTGTCGCCCGTTTACTACTGGCCCTGCGCCGCAGCATCGCTGCCATCGCCATCTTCAAAGGCATTGAGTTGCTGGATGGTCTGATCGTTGGCGTCGAGAATCTGCAAATCGCGCACCGTCGCCGACGCCGTCTGTTGCTGGCCCATTGCTCCGTGGATACCGTGCATGGCAAAGAAGCCCGCGTACGAACCGCCGCCGACGATCATCACCAGTGCCAAGGCCGCAGCCATGACTGGGCGCAGATGCGGTGTGCCGTTGCCATAAACAAAGCGCTGGCGCAATTGCTCGATAAATCCAGCGGGAGCCTCTTGCCGCGCTGCGTGCAGCCGGGCGTTCATGCGTACATCAAAGTAGGGGCTTGGCTCTGGCGCGGTCCATTCCTCCAACAAACTTTGCGTGGAGCACAGCTCCGCCTGCATGTGCGCCAGATGTTCTCTGCAGGCCGGACAGGCGCGCAAATGCTGCTGCACCGAAGCGGGCACACGCTCGGCGTCGAAGAGCAGATCCGGCATCCAGCGTTCAATTCTTTGGCAGCGCATTGCATTCTCCTCCCTGTTTCTCAAGCAAAATCCTTCAGGCCTTCGCGCAATGTTTGATAGGCACGAAAGAGCAGCGACTTGGTGGCCGACTCGCTCAACTTGAGAACTGCACCAATCTCTTTATAGTTGAGTTCCTGATATTTGTGCATCAAAATCGCCATTCTCTGCCGCTCGGGCAAGGCCATCACCTGCGCGCGAATCTGGCGCAGGCGTTCCTGTTGCAACAGGCCCTGTTCCGCCGTGGGCTGGGCATCGGCCACGTCTGGCGTCGTGCCGGTCTCAGCATCGGGTGCGTCCAAGTATACGTTGGATGCGGTGCGCTCCATCTTGGTGTCGCGGGCGTAGTTTACGGCCAGGTTACTGGCGATGCGATATAGCCACGTGCTGAAGCGAGCCTCGGCGCGATAGCTTTGCCGCGCACGATAAACACGCAAGAAAACCTCCTGCGCCAACTCCTCGGCAACGGCTTGATTGCGCACCATGCGGTAGAGAAAATGCAGAATGGGCCGCCGATATTTGGCGATTAAAAACTCCAAGCAGGCATCATCGCCCAGCCCGGCCCGCTGCATGATCTCTGCATCCGAACACTGCGACCAATCCCCGGCCAGGGCTTGCGCGGAGTCGCTCACGCGCTGCGCCGCCAGTGGCATTCCGTCGAGGGCTATGGTTCCCATGTCCTCAGAAACCCCATTGATGGCGGAAAGTTGCGGCTCCTCAGGGAAGTTTTCCCCCTCCAAAAGCGGCAGGATGCCTTCTCCGATGTCCAATACGTCCACGCCGTCTTCAGGCGGCGGCCCGTCGCGGGCTTCGTCGGCAGGGGCACTTCGATGGGGCAGCATTGTCATCGACCGCTACTAGCGTATACTGTAGCCAGACCTGCGGGAAGCTGCGCAAGCAGATTCCCACGGCGGCTCAGATTTGCTGCGCGCCCCTCGCGCCGAATTGCTGCCTGCACCACCGGGTCAAATCCTGCCGCAACTCGCGGATTTCAGGGCGCTTAACTCAGCGGTAGAGTGCCACCTTCACACGGTGGAAGTCGTAGGTTCGAATCCTACAGCGCCCACCATCCTCCTCAGCCCATGCTGAAGAAAGACAGCAGGCGGAATGTTTGCCGTACCGCGTGTCTCCGGCGCGGAAGTTGGCCCTGCCACCATATTGGGCTAGAAAACACCGCGGAAAATGGAAGCTCCGATAGGTTTTGCAATTGACCAGAAATAGAAAAAGCAGCTCCGGCGTAGCTTGCATATGCAAACGCATTGGAAAGCACAGTGATCTGAAAGTGCAACCGATGGCGTGGTGTAGGAGGCGCTGGTGGCTCCAGAAATGGGAACCCCATTTTCACTCCACTGATAGGTGAGCGGCGCTGCGCCCGTTGCCGCTACGGTGAAGGTTGCCGTGCTGCCCAGCGGAACCGTCTGGCTTAACGGCTGAACCGCAATTGTAACTGCTTGGCTGACGAGGGTTGTGCCTACAGAACCTCCGCCGCAGCCAGTAAGCAGCGCTGCCGCAAGCGCGACAAGAGATGCGGCAAGCAGGCAGAAAATGGAATGCAGAGAAGAACGAGATGGTGCGCAGTGCATCAACAGTTGATTACTCCGGTACACCGTCGAAGATTTCGGAGGCGTCCATGCGCAGGGTGCCGCTGTCGTTGCGCGATGGATATATTATTCCTCGTTAACAGAACAAAGCGACTGATTGCCGAATCCTTCGTAGAACACCACTGATGTAGGATAAGGGGGCGTATCTGCTGGAAATGCTGCATTGACATAAACAGGACGCGGCAG
>DAHWKP010000180.1:0-3670 GCA_027343585.1 Acidobacteriaceae bacterium | reverse complement strand
AGGGGGTCTTGCGAGGTGAAAGTGGGCCGTGCCCTTCAGGCCAAAAGTCACTTTTTGTAACCCCTAGGGGGGTATACAGTGGACAGCTGTACAGTGTCGCGACGCGGCGACGTGTCGCCAAGCGCAGACAGCGCTGTATCTATGCACAGTGTCTCTACATTGCGACGTGTATCTGCATTGCGACACTGTGCAGCTGTGCAGTGCAGCGCCAAGCAAATTCAAACGGTCGTTTGAATCGAACGTTTGATTTAAGCGATTGTTTTAAGCGAACGTTTGAACTACAGGAAATCTTAAGGTTGATCGTTGCGGCTAGTGGCAGCTGTACAGCGCTGTGTAGTGCGCTGCCGTCATAGCGCAATGCGCTGTAACGCGCTGTGTTGTGTTTAGAGCGGAGATCGCATGCAGGGCGCTACTCTGCTATGGGTCGAAGGTAGATCGCGGCTCACGCTGGCGCGTGGAAGTGTAAAGATTTTCGACAGGTGTCGGTTTACTTTACAGCGCTAAGTCATTGAAAAACACAAAAGTTCCCTTTTGTAACTGTCGATGGATTTGACAGGCGGCGGGCGATGGCGGGCGCGCGGTGGCGTAAGGCATTGATCGCAAAGGAATGGCACGCTAGGTGCTATGGAATAGACGAAATAGCCAATTTCGGCAAGCGAGAGCAAGAGCGGAGCACATTCCATGCACAAATCTTCACAGACTTGGGAAATCGGCTCCATGGTCCGCGTTGGCTTTTGCACGCTTCGCGTGCTGGAGCGCGTCGGTTATGGCTACGTCCTTACGTCCCCGGACGGTACCAAGCTTTACCGGTTCGAGCCATATATGGGCCTACGGCGCATTTACGTGCGGCCTTGACTCTCACGCTACAGCATGCCCAAGCGTGCTGTAGCACGATAGCCAAGCCACCCACGGAGATACTGCCATGCATGCTACAGAGATCATCGGTTATGCCTACGGCGCGGACGTGCATTGCACCCATTGCACGCCAGCGGCGCTCAAACGGCCGGACGCGACAGACGCGCACGGCAACCCTGTGCATCCTATCTTTGCGTCCGATTCAGACTGCGCTGATGACGTTTGCGGTGACTGCGGGGAGCGCTTGGACGGTGGTCCGCGCCGTAGGCCGGCTAAAGTCTACTGTCTTTTGGACGGAGCACGCGGCCAGTTCCTGCCGCAAGCTTACGCGCAGCATTACCGCCACGTCGGCGGCATCTACGGTATAGATGCCGACGCATGGGACATCTTGGCGGTCGGTCCTGAGCATGAGCAGTACTGGGATACTTGGGCCGATGTGCTGGACACTGCGGAGCTGCACAGCAATGAAGGCACATTTACGCTGCATCAGGACGGCGATCTGTACGCGATCGAATCCGGCGCGCAATACGATGACCGGACCGGCGAATGGTACGTGGAAGTCTGACCATGCGCCCGGAGCATGATGAAAGCGTCGGCGCCGCGCTGCTCGCGACCATCGGCTATGTCGCCACGCTGGCGCTCGTGTACCTCTGCGCGCTACTGCTCGCGCGCTAATCTAGGAAGTACGTTATGCAGTGCAAGACACAAGTTAACCATCGTGAATTACTGGCCGCACGAATAATCAAGCGCCATTACGGTATTTCGTGCGTAAGCATGGCCGAGGTCCGCACCGAAATTGCCAACGTACAGCGCAAGCATGCTAGCGGCACGTTGGACGATTCGCAGCTGCATTTATGGGCGCGGCTCTGCAACGCTGGGATTTTAGAGTAGAAAATCTGATTCTGGGAGAATGCTATGTCAATCAATCCTGTATTGCGGCAAGTCCGGGATGCAATCCGTAACCCGCTCACGTCACTAGGGGCGTATCCAATTTATGTTGTGCTCACCGACGGCGCGCTGCTGTGCCCGAAGTGTGCGCGCGAAAATTACCGGCTCATATCTGAACAAACGCGCAATCTGGCCTTGGATTGCGGATGGCGCGCGGTCGGAGCTGAAATCTTTTGGGAAGGTCCGGACGATTACTGCGCAGACTGCGGTGCGCCGCTACCGTCCGCCTACGGTGATCCTGCAATAGACGCATGATGCCAGTTGTAGCGGTTCGGCCCGTGCGGGCCGCTACGACGGGCACCATGCCCGGACGCGCCGCATAGTGCGGTGCGCTCGTACTTGAGAGGATTACGCCATGTCTACCCTTACTCAAGCTTCTCGGCAGTGGGCGATGCGCCCCGCTGATGAGCGCTATCTTTCCTTAACCGACATGCACGCGGCGCAGCTGGCGCTGCGCCAGCATTCACGCGAGCGCATCCTGCCGTCGCGTGCGCTCACAATTGAGGCGGTTCCCGAGACGGACCATGCCGGCCTTGCCGTGGTCGGTCCGAATGGCGGGCAGCTGGCGCTGTCAAATTACTGTTTCGGGCAGGTCGCGCAGCTGGCCGGCGCTCCGGCTGGCTACCTTCGCGGCCTTCCTGCGGAACTCGCCGCCGATAACCTGAACTTTGGCTTGCACGTCGCACGCGACACCAAAGATATCGGCGTGCTCTATTCCAAGATGCCGGACTCTGCGCCCGTGCTGCGCGCCGCAACCGGGCCGGCTTATGGCCGTATTTGGAATTCCGACGTTACCGCCGCGCTGCTCAAGCGCTTCGGCGACGGGCGCACGGGCGATTTTCGCGTGCCGGGCGAATTCGGCAAGGCCGTGGAAATAACAACGGACAATACGACGTTGTACGCTTCGGACCGCGATATGTTCGTTTTCCTTGCAGACGAAAAGCATAGGATAGACTTTCCTGGTACGCGGCGCGAAGGCACGGAAAACAAGGGACTGGCGCGCGGTTTCTTCGTGTGGAATTCGGAAGTAGGAGATTGCACGCTCGGCGTTGCGCTGTTCCTGTTCGATTACGTGTGCTGCAACCGGATTGTCTGGGGCGCGCGCGACTATCGGGAGATTCGCATTAGGCACACTTCGCGCGCCCCGCAACGGTTTCTCGAAGAGGCAGCGCCGCAGCTGGAACGCTACGCGCAGTCCGCTACTGCGCCGATTGTGGCGCAGATTGAGGCAGCACAAGCGCGCAAGGTTTCCGACCTTGAGACATTCCTGAGCGGGCGCAAATTTTCGCGTGCTCAAATTGAGAGCGTGCAGCGCGTGCATGTCGCGGAAGAGGGCCGGCCCATTGAGACGCTGTGGGACACGGTGACGGGCATCACGGCGTACGCGCGCAATCTGCCGTTCCAGGATTCGCGCGTAGCGCTGGAGCGTGAGGCGGGGAAGATTCTGGATATGGCGGCCTAACCTACAGCGAGCGGCAGGGGCGCACGGAGGCGCCCCGCGTTCGCATCTCAAGCTTCGGGAGCGATGTCATGCAACTAATGATTAAGACCGGCTCGCGCTATCGCGCCGCGCGCCGCGATGAAATCCTGTCTACCGCGATAGGCTTTGCCGTACAGGATGCGCCGCGCGAGGTGCTATCAAGCCCTGCCGCAGTAATCCGCGCGCTTCAGCGGCTCATAGGTGCGCGCGAAACTGAGGCATTTTATACCATGGCGCTAGATACGCATCACGGCTGCCTTGCATTTTCCGAGTTATTCACGGGCACCGTAGACGGCGCGCCGGTGTTCCCGCGTGAAGTGGCACGCTGGGCGCTCGCGCAGAATGCCGCCGCGATAGTGGTTTGCCACAATCACCCGAGCGGGCATC
>DAHWKP010000169.1:0-2822 GCA_027343585.1 Acidobacteriaceae bacterium | reverse complement strand
TGCATCGGACTCCGACGCGACGATCAGCCTGGATCCCAACTCGCTCAATCCTCACTTCTCCTACATCGACGAGGACGCCAGGGTAAAACATACCGTCTGGTTCCTGGATGCGGTCACAGCCCTGAACCAGATGCGCGTCGCTGAGGCCCTTGGCATCCAAACCTTCGCCATCCAGCGCCTGGGCCTGGAGGACGACTCTTTGTGGAAGATCTGGGATCACCCCCTCAAGGTGGATCCCGTCAAGGCGCTGGCCGCGGTGGCGCCGGGGCAGGACGTGGATACCGAAGGGGACGGAGACATTCTGCGCGTCACCAGCCCGCCCCAGAACGGTCACCGCACCCTGACCATGGACGACGATCCCACCATCCCCAAGCCGTTCCTCAGCGTGGTTTCGGAGACCATGGACTCCTATCCTCTCCCCTACACGCTCACCCAGTACGGTTACCATCCCAAGGAGGTGGCGCTCAGCTTTGACGACGGGCCGGATCCCGAGTGGACGCCAAAGATCTTGAAGATCCTCAAGCAGTACCACGTCATCGGAACGTTCTTCATGATCGGCGACGAGGCGCAGGACAACATCGGACTGATGAAGCAGGTCTACCGCAATGGAAATGAGGTGGGCAACCACACCTATTCCCATCCAGACATCTCCGAGATCTCCCAGCGCCAGGTGGTTCTGCAACTCAATCTCACGGAACGTCTGTTCGCGGCAGAGCTGGGCGTTCAGCCGGTCTACTTCCGTCCTCCCTACTCGATTGATCAGGAACCGGACACCAATGATCAGGCCGCTCCGGTGCAGGCGATCCAGCGCCTGGGGTACGTCATTGTGGGCGACAAGATCGACACCAACGATTGGGATGAACATCCGCGCAAGTCGCCGCAGGAGATTATCGACAGCGTCTTCGATCAATTGAAGGTGATGCAGTCCAAGCCGCAGTTTCGCGGCAGCATTATTCTGTTGCATGATGGCGGCGGCGATCGCTCGGTGACGGTGCAAACGTTGCCGGTGTTGATCGACGCGCTGCGCGCTAAGGGTTACAAGATTGTTCCCGTATCCGCGCTGATGGATAAGACGCGCGCGCAGGTGATGCCGCCCATCGCTCCGGGACAGCGCTGGCAGGCGCGCGTGGATGCGGTCGCCTTCTTCTTGATTGCACTGTTCAACCACAGTGTAATTCTCATTTTCTTTTTGGGCGACGTGCTCATGACTGGGCGATTGGTATTGGTCGGCATCTTTGCGGCCCTCGATCGCGTGCGCCGCCGCAAGCTGGCCCCCGGCGCGGAAAATTACAAGCCTCAAGTGGCCGTGTTGATCCCTGCTTACAACGAAGAGATGGTCATCGCGCGCACCATCCGCTCCGTGTTGCACTCGGACTATCCCCATCTGCGCGTGATCGTCATTGATGACGGCTCCAGGGATGGAACGCTGGAAGCCGCGCGCGCCATGTTGCAGGATCCCATCGCCGCGGATGGACGCCTCACCGTGCTCACCAAGCCCAATGGCGGCAAGGCCGAAGCTCTCAACTTCGCGCTGGAGCAGGTGCAGGAAGAAGTTTACGTGGGCATTGATGCCGACACGGTGATTGCGCACGATGCAATTTCCCTGCTGATCCGGCGCATGGCCGACCCCACGGTGGGCGCAATCGCCGGCAATGCCAAGGTGGGCAATCGCATCAATCTGTGGACGCGCTGGCAGGCGCTGGAATACATCACCAGCCAAAACTTCGAACGGCGCGCGTTGGATCTATTCAACGTGGTCACCGTGGTGCCGGGAGCCATTGGAGCCTGGCGCACGCAGCCAGTGAAGGACGGCGGCTGTTACCACGTCAACACCGTGGCAGAAGATGCCGACCTGACGATGAATCTGCTGCAGCAGGGCTATAAGGTGATCTATGAGGATCACGCGCTGGCCTTTACGGAGGCTCCGGACAACATGCGCGGCCTGATGCGGCAGCGCTTCCGCTGGTCGTTTGGAATTTTGCAGGCGGTGTTTAAGCATCGCGGGGCATTTTTGAAGCATCGCGCCATGGGATTCTTCGCGCTGCCGAACATCATCATCTTTCAGATGTTGCTGCCGCTCTTCTCGCCGTTTATTGATCTGATGTTCGCGGCGGGTGTGGTCAACTTTGCCTATGCGCACTACTTCCACCCAGAGGCGGCCAGCAACGCCAGCTTTGAAAAACTGCTGGCCTACTTTCTGGCGTTTTTAATCGTGGATTTTCTGGCCTCCTCGCTGGCCTTTGCGCTGGAACCCCGGCACCCGGCCAACAAGGGGGATGGCTGGCTGCTCTTCCATATCTGGATTCAGCGGTTCACCTACCGCCAAGTCTTCTCGCTGGTGCTGCTGAAAACCATCAAGCGCGCCATTGATGGCCGGTCTTTCAATTGGGAGAAACTCGATCGCACAGCCAAGCTCTCTGCCAGCACGGAGCAGGCGATGGGCGGTAAGTAGTCCCGCCGCCCTTTTGGCCGCACCGCGTCGTTTCTTGCAGCAATCCCCGATTTTCCGGCATCTGGTCTACACTATTCTGGAGCGAGGGCTGGGGCTGGCACGCGGCCCGACTTTCCGAAGATCGGCAAGCAGGTTCCTGCAGGGGACACACAGGCAAAGGGCGCAGAGAGAGCTTGCATCGCGTTGCCGTGGGCGAGGAGGTGTGCTTGACACGAATCTTATGCGTCGATGATGAAGCCGGAGCTGCCGGATTGAAGCGCGCCATCCTGGAACGTGCTGGCTACGATGTCACCGTCTGTACGGCTGCACCAGAGGCCATTGCGTTACTGCTGACCGATACCTTTGATGCCGTGGTCACCGATTGGAAGCT
>DAHWKP010000165.1:0-7178 GCA_027343585.1 Acidobacteriaceae bacterium | reverse complement strand
GGTCTGCGCCTGCGCATACTTCCGCTGCGACAACTCCGCCGTAGCCGCCAGCGCATAAGCATCCGAGAAATTCTTGTCCTGGCCGATTGCCTGCCGCGCTGCGTGTTCGGCCTCCGCGTACTTGCCAGCCAGCAACGCCTGTACCCCGCGCGCATACGCAGCTCGCGCCTTGGCGGCCTTGTTGCCGTGCGCGGCCCTTGGCTGCGCGTCTGGCCCCTGCAGGGAGGCGATCATGCTGTCGCTGAAAATCGCGCCCATCTCGGCCTGCGCCGTCGGCTTTGCCTGCCCCGCTGGCCGCTCCGCCGCGAATAAGGACGCTGCCGCCAGCAATAGAACCGCTCCCAGCAATCCCCGCCGCACCACCACGCTTGTCTGCATCGCGCCCTCGCTTGTGGCCATCAGCCACGCCCCAGTATTACGGCCAATCACGGGGGATTTCGCAGAAGAATCCACTCGCGGTACGATGAAGATTCCAGATTGAATCGTCTGTTTCGAAATGGAACTGCGCCACGCCGGATCGCTTTTTGGCCCTCCGTGCAAGGAGAGCGCAGGGTTTTTGATAGAAAGGAACCGTTTCGTGTCCACAACCGCATCGAGCACCACACGCCACATCCGTCCGGCGCGCACTCTTACCGGCAGCCTGCGTCTGCCCGGCGACAAGAGCATCTCTCATCGCTACGCCATGCTGGCCGCTCTGGCGGAAGGCACGACGCGCCTCAGCAACTTTTCCACCGGCGCGGACCCACACAGCACGCTCGGCTGCATAGAGCGCCTGGGCGCGCGCGTGACGCACACGCCACAGGGCGTCATTGAGGTTACCGGCTGCGGGGGCACGCTGCGCCAGCCTACGGAGCCGCTCGATTGCGGCAACTCCGGTTCCACCATGCGCATGTTGGCCGGCATTCTGGCCGCGCAGCCGCTGCATTGCACGCTGATCGGCGACGAGTCGCTTTCGCGCCGTCCCATGGAGCGCATCCGCAAACCGCTGGCGCTGATGGGCGCGCAGATCGACCTTACCGACGGCCATGCCCCCATGCAGGTGCATGGCGGAGCTTTGCAGGGCGTCGATTTCTCCACGCCGATTGCCAGCGCTCAAGTCAAAAGCTGCCTGCTCTTCGCCGGCCTGCGTGCCGCGGGCACAACCACCGTGCATGAGCCGGTTCGCACACGCGACCACGGCGAGCTGGCCCTGCGCGCCTTTGGCGCGGAGCTGACCCGCACCACGGGCAGCGTTACCCTGCGTGGTGGCCAGTCTTTGCACGCCATTGACGCCACCGTGCCCGGCGATCTCTCCTCGGCTGCGTTTTTCCTGTGTGCCGCGGCCATCTTTCCCGGCTCCCAGCTTTTGCTGGACGGCGTGGGCCTGAACCCCACGCGCGCCACACTGCTGGACGTGCTGCGTACGCTGGGGCTGAGCATCTCGATTCTGCAATTGGAGGAAAAGCACGGTGAGTTGGTCGGCGCACTGCAAGTCTCTGGCCCAGCCAACGGTTTGAGCGGCGCAACCATCTCCGGCGCACTCTCGGCCCAGTTGATTGATGAGCTGCCCGTGCTGGCCGCCATCGCTCCCTACACGCGCGACGGCATCCAAATCCGCGATGCACGCGAGCTGCGCGTCAAGGAGTCAGATCGCATCGCCCTGGTCGCAAAAAATCTTCGTTCCATGGGTGCCAGCGTCACCGAACATGAAGATGGACTCGACGTGCCCGGCAATCAGTCGCTGCACGGAGCCGTCATTGACTCTGGTGGCGACCATCGCATCGCCATGGCCTTTTCTGTGGCCGCGCTGCGCGCCAGCGGCGACACGGAAATCCACGGAGCCGAGTCGGCAGCCATCTCTTTCCCAGAGTTTTTTGATCTGCTGGAGCGCATCACCGAGCGGTAAGCAGGCGCGGCTCGGTCGAAATTGGAAAACCTGAGAAACGAACGGACCTTCGTGGGAGAGGAAGTGCCCGGAGAAAATATAATGGCGCAGACAAAGCACGCATTCTCCGGGTTCTTCGCTCTCGATGGCAGATCAAAAGAATGGCTCTTCCTTGAAAGGGAGTCATTCTGAGGAGCGAAGCAGAGCCTGCCCTGAGCGAAGTCGAAGGGAAGAATCCAGAAGATGCACGCTACATGAGCTTCGCCGTCACCCTCTGGATTCTTCACTGCGTCCGCATTCGCGGACTCCGCTCAGAATGACTCCTTGAAAATAGGTGCATCCATCTCCGTCTGAAAAAATCTTGGTTGGGCCACTTGCGCACCCCAAAGACAACAGGCCGGGAATCTCCCGGCCTGTTGTCTTTGTTCATTGCAGCTGCCTACGGCTGTGTGGTTTGCACGGAGGACCCCGGCGTGGCTGGGGTTTCGCCCGGATGCAGCGGTTGCGGCGCGGGCTGCTTCTCCGGTGCTTCCAGGCCCGGAACCTGCGGCGCGTGCTCGATCTTGCCTGCTGCTGCTTCGACGACGTCGATGCTATATTTGTCCAGCGTATCGGCCACCAGTTCCGACAGCGCGGCGCGATCCACTGCATAGGTTGTCTGCGCAGAGATCAAATTATCCTGCGCCGTTTCCAGGCTGCGCTGCTGCAACAGCACGTTGGCCGTGGTGGAAGCACCCAAGTGATATTTCTTTTTCTCCGCGTCCAGGCTCTGCTGCGCGTACACCAGCGAGGCCTGCGCCGACTGCACCGTAGCCCGGTCATTTTGCAGCGCGTAAATCTGGTTGATGACGTTCATGCGCAGCTTCAGGTACGTCTGCTGCAACAGCATTTGCGACTGCCGGTATTCCAGCATCGCGCGCACCTGCTGGGCCTGTGCCTGGCGGTTGCGTAAGGGCAGCGTCAGGTTGATGCCCGCGCCTTTGGTCGATCCACTGCCGTTGAACATGTTGCCAAAGGCAGTGCTATAGGGAATGCTTGTCCCCGGCGTACCCGCGCAGGGGTTGAAAAATGTGCTCTGGCCGCATTTGATTAGCGGACTCTGCGCTCCGCCCAACCCGGCTGCACCGTAAAAGCCGTATAAATCCAACTGCGGCAGCAAGGCATTGTGCACAGATTTGATCGTGATCTCCTGATTCTTCAACGCCAGCTTGGCCTGTTCAATCGTGGGGCTGTTGGCGTAGGTCTCCTGCACCAGTTGATCCACCGGCTCTTGCTCCTCCGGCGTCTGCGCCAGCGAGATGCGGTCGGTCGGGATCACCGAGGCTGCGGCGAAGATGGCGTCGTTCAGGTTGCGCGCAATCGCCTGCTTCATAATCAGTTCTTGATATTCCAGCTTGGTCTGCGCCGCGATCAACGCCTGCTGGTCGCTGGCCACATTGGCCTTGGCGTTCACCACATCCAGCGGCGCCAGCGTGCCAATCTGCAACTGCTTCTCGTCGTCGGACTCCAGTTGCTGGCTCTGCGCCAGCGCGCCTTGCTTGGCCTGTACGTCTTCATATGCTCCCACCAAGCCCCAGTAAATGTTCTCCACCTGGTCGATGGTGTACAGCAGTTGCGCGCGGAAGGAGGCATCGGTGATGCGGCGATTATTTTTGGTGATGGCGATATAGCGCCCGTTCACGTGGGGCCCGAAGCCTTGCAACAGGTGCTGCGTGATCTGCACATTGAAGGAGGTGTTGATCGTCGGGCTGTAGAAGTTAAAAATGCTGTTGCTGGTGGTGCGCATGTTGTCAAAGGTAGCCGCGATCGACGTGCCAGTTAAAAATCCCTGGTTGTAATTAAAGTTGTACTCATCCTGATTTTGGTCCAGGGTAAAAGAGTTCGTCGAGAAGTTTGAACCCTGCGGCGTATGCGAGCGCTCCAACTGGATGGTTCCCGAAATGCTGGGATCCAGTTGCTCTGGCAGTGTGACCAGCGGGCCTGCACCCAGCGTCGTCTGGTTGATGCCGTTGGGGCCGCTGGCCGCTCCACCCGCGCCTGCCGACGTGCCGCCGGGTCCGCCACCCACCGCGCCCGTGGTCTGCACCAGCGGCGTGGATGTGGCAGCGGTCGTTGTGCTGCTGCTGGAACTGCTGGTGGGCGCTGCTGCCCCCGACGAGCTGAAGACCGGCGAAGTGCTGCCGCCCATCGTTCCCGTCAGCAAACCATTGTTCACGCCCAAAAAGGACAGCCCTGAGCGAGCGCGCAGCAGATCTGTGTCGGCAATGTCCAGGTTGTAGCGGGCGATGGCGATGTCGTAGTTGTTCTCCAACGCCAAAAGAATCGCGTCATCCAGGCTCAGATAAATCTTGCCGTCGCGGTACAGGTCGTCAATGCGCGGGGAGTTGGTATACGTCGGCGCAGGCACCTGAATCTGCGTATACTGCGACACCGGGTTGTACCACTCCTGCTTGCCCCGCGAGTAATCATGTGCGGTCGAGCGCAGCGGCGTGTATTTGCCTTGCGTCTGCGTACCGGCAGCTAGCGTGGCCTGCGCTGTGGGAGCATTCGGCGGCTGCGCGGCAGCTCCGTTCTGCGTCTGCGCGCCGGCCAGCGGCGTCCCCGTTGTACTCAACACAACCAGCCCCACGGCCAGCACACTCTGCAGATTTTGCACTCTCACGTTGTAACCTTTCCCTCAAATCGGGCGGCCGCTTGGCGCGGAACCGCACTGCGAACATCGGCAGACCTACACCTCTGCCCCGGCCTATTGCATTGCCAAAAAATCTTTGCTCAGTTTAAGACGCGGATCAGCGCCTTCAGGTTTCGAAAAAATGCACCCGGCCCCTGGCTGTCGGCGGCAAGGCCACAACAAGAGGCAATGGTGGATACGCACCGCCTGCCGCTCCGGTTCCCTGCGCACCGCTCGCGCCCTATTCTTGGGTGCGGCACGCTGACAGACAGCCCGATTCCCGTATAGTCGAACATAGCGAGTATATCTTGCGCACCGTCGATTGGGCCGCAGCGCTCTGCCATACGCATGACCATCGTTCCCAAATCTGATTCCGCCACAGATGCTGCCCTTCCCGCCCAATGGAAGCTCACGCTCGCCTACGATGGAACGGACTTCCACGGCTGGCAAATTCAGCCCGGCCTGCTGACCATCCAAGGCATTCTTTCCGCTGCCATCGCCTCTGTCACCGGGGAGATGGTGCTGCCGCAAGGCTCTGGGCGCACGGATGCAGGAGTACACGCTCTCGGCCAGACGGCCAGCTTTGCGCTGCACTCCCCGATCCCGGCGCAGAATTTCCAGCGTGCGCTCAACCGCGTGCTGCCTGCGGCCATTCGCGTGCTCGCCGCGGAGCCAGCTTCGCCCGGCTTTCATGCCCGCCACAGCGCGGTGGAAAAAACCTATCAATATCGCATCTTCTCCGCGCACGCGGGAGCCATTTGCCCGCCGTTTCTTGCCCGCTTCGTTCACGTTTGCCCGTGGTCGCTCGACGTTGCCGCCATGCATCAGGCCGCGCAACTCGTGCTGGGGGAGCACGACTTCACCTCCTTTGCCGCCGCCGATCCTGACCGTTCTGCGCGCGAGGCCACCCACCCCGCTGCGCCAGATTCTGACGGACTGCTTCGCTCCGGCAATACCCGCATGATCTTCGAGTCTGGCTGGACGCGCAGCGCTGCGGACTCGGCGCTTGCACCAGAGCCACTCCCCCTGCTCCACTACACCGTGCGCGGCAATGGCTTTTTGCATCACATGGTGCGCAATTTGGTGGGAACCTTTCTCGAAGTGGGTCGCGGACGCTTGGTGCCGGGCGCTGTGGCTGGCATTCTGGCTGCGCGCGACCGCTCCCAGGCCGGCCCCACCGCGCCCGCCTCCGGCCTGTTTCTGCTCCGCGTCGAATACTGAGGCTTTTTCTGCAGGTTGCCCCATCCTTCGCCTCCTTTGCGAAGGGTGGGATGACGATCGCAGCTCTCCAAGCCCCGCACGGTACCTTTGTGGAATTTTCCACGGTTCCGACCTGTTTTTTTCGCGCATTGCGCCCATTTCGTGCGATGCTAGGGCTACCCCCATGCCGCAGACCTCCTTACCCCCGGCGGCGCAAACCATCGGCCATTGGGCCGCACAGCCCGCCGTGCATCGCGCCTTCCAGTGGTTTCACCTGCAAGAGCCGCAGTTGCGCAGTTGGCAGCGGGAGATTGCCGCCATCGCCGCGCCGCCATTTGGTGAAAGCGCCCGCGCGGACTGGCTCTGCCAGCGTTTTTTGGAACTGGGACTGCAAGGCGTACACATCGACGCCTGCGGCAACGCACTCGGCTGGCTTCCAGCGGGCCGCTCTGCAACATCGGCGCACGACGACGCCACGCGGCCCTGCATCCTGCTCTCGGCGCATCTGGATACCGTCTTTCCCGCGGAGGCCATGCACGCGCCTGTGGAGCAGGACTCCATCCTTTTTGCGCCCAGCGTCTGCGACAACGCATCGGGTCTGACGGCGCTGCTGGCCTTGGCTGCTGCGCTGCGCGCCGCCAAGTTGCATCCAGAAGCGGATATCCTCTTCGCAGGCAACGTCGGCGAAGAGGGTGAAGGCAATCTGCGGGGCATGCGCTATCTTTTTTCAGAATCGCCCCTGCGCCACCGCATCGCCACCGCGCTCGTCCTGGACGGCGCGGGTGTGGATGCCATCGTTACCCAAGGCCTGGGCAGCCGCCGTTTTCGTGTGTCCATTACTGGCCCCGGCGGCCATTCGTGGAGCGATGCAGGGGTGCCCAATCCGGTGCTGGCTTTGTCCGCAGCGTTGGTGAAGATGAACCAATTTCCACGGCCCGTCCAGCCGCGCTCGGCCTGGAATGTGGGCCGCATCGAAGGTGGCAGCGTCATCAATTCCATTCCAGAGCGGGCGGAGGCGCGCATTGATCTGCGCTCCACGGATGGCGATCAGCTTCTGCGCATGGAAGAGGCGCTGCGCGCCGCTGTCATGGACGCCGTAGCCAATAGCAACCATGCAGCGGGTGATCCACACCCGGATCTGCAACTGCGCTTCTCTATCGACTGCATCGGGGAGCGCCCCGCAGCCAGCCTACCCCAGGACGCACCGCTGCTCGCACTGGTGCAGGCCGTGGATCGTCACTTTGGGATTCGCAGCGAACAGCGCATTGCCTCGACCGACGCCAACATTCCCCTAGCCCTTGGTATTCCCGCCGTCTGCCTGGGCAGCGGTGGCACCGGCGGCGGTATCCACACGCGCGAGGAATGGTACGACGCCACAGGCCGTGACCTTGGCCTGCGCCGCATTCTGCTGCTGCTGTTGGCACTGGCGGGGGCGAGCAGCTA
>DAHWKP010000162.1:0-4276 GCA_027343585.1 Acidobacteriaceae bacterium | reverse complement strand
GCATTGCCGCTGCGCCCACTGCGGCCAGCGTCGTGGGTGCCAGCGACCTGCATGCGCCGGTCTTTGCGCACAGCTTCTTTGCTGGGGCTGGTCAGGCCGCAGAGAAAAATCTCTTCTGGTCGGGCGTTGCGATGGAAGACTCCGCGTGGCATCCACGCGCCGGGCGCACTCGACCCAGCTTGAAGATTCAAGAGGGCTGCGGCAATCGCTGCACCTTTTGCGTAATTCCAGAGACACGCGGGCCGAGCCGTTCTCTGCCGCGTACAGCGGTGCTGCAGGCCGTGCGCAGCTTTGTCGATGCAGGCGGCGTGGAGCTGGTGCTGACCGGCATCAACCTCGGACGTTGGGGACGCGAGCTGCGCCCTGCCGAGGACTTTGCGGATTTGGTCGCGGCGATTTTGGAGGAGACTGCACTGCCGCGCCTGCGCATCAGCTCCGTGGAGCCGATGGATTGGACGGATGCGCTGGTGGCTCTTTTGGCGCGCTACGGACACGGCGAACATCCACGTCTGGCGCGCCATGCGCATCTGCCCCTGCAATCGGGCAGCGATGCCGTGTTACGCAGAATGCACCGCCGCTATCGGCCCTGGCACTATGCCGCCAAGGTGGAAGCCATTCATCGCGCGCAACCGCAGGCCGCCCTCGGCGCGGATGTGATGGTGGGTTTTCCCGGCGAGAGTGATGCCGAGTTTCAAGAGAGCTATGATTGCATAGCCGCTTTGCCTTTCACCTATCTGCACTTGTTTCCCTTTTCTGCCCGGCCCGGTACGCCGGCTTGGGAGTTGCAGCGCGCGTACCCCGTGGCTGGCGACGCAGTGCGGGAGCGGATGCAGGCCTTGCGCTCGTTGCTTGAGGAAAAGAACCGCGTCTTTCGCCAGTCACTGCTGGGCCAGCCGCTGAGCGTGGTTACGCTGGAGACCAACGCCGCGTTGCGCGCGCAAGGCATTACAGAAGCGCTTTCCGACAACTTTATTCCCATGCGCCTTGCTGCGGAGATGCCTGCAAACCGACGGCTGCGCGTCCTGCCTCATGCGCTCTCCGATGCGGCTCTGGAAGCCACGCCCATTCCCCAATAGACACATTCGACGGCGTGCGCCCGGCCTGCTCCGATCGGATTTCGTGGGCCTGCAATGATATACTTGGCATCGACGGCAGTGCGCAGAAGTCTCAGCCTGCCCGTTGTTTTTGGAGGCGTCCCATCGACAAGCGTTCGGCGAAATCATTCATTCGCATCAACGATCGAATTCGCGCGCGCGAAATTCGCGTGATTGACGAAAACGGCGAGCAGCTCGGCATTTTGCAGCCCTTTGAAGCACTCAAGATCGCCCGCGAGCGCGGCCTTGATTTGGTGGAAGTCTCCCCCAACGCCGTGCCGCCAGTCTGCCGCATTCAGGATTACGGCAAGTTCCTCTACGAAAAAGAAAAGAGCGACCGCGCCGCCCGCAAAAAACAAAAGGTCATCGTCATCAAGGAGGTTAAATTCTCCGTGACGGTGGACGAGCACGACTATCAGACCAAGAAAAACCAGGCCGTTCGCTTCTTGGGTGAGGGCGACAAGGTGAAGGCCTCGTTGCGCTTCCGCGGACGCCAGATGTCGCACCGCGAGCTGGGCTACCAGATTGTGAACCGCCTGATTCAAGACATCGGCGAGGCCGGCATCGTGGAGGCCATGCCACGCATGGAAGGCACCACGCTGCACGCCATCATCGCTCCGGGCAAAAAGGCCGAAGCGCCCAAAAAGCCTGCGACTCCGAAGGCCGTCGAAACAGCCGTTGCCACAGCCAACGCTGCTCCCGCACAGGCCGTGCTGCAAAACGCCAGCGAATAAATCAGTTCCCAGCGCAAACGCAAGACAGGCCGCCTGCGGGCGGCCTGTCTTGTTGGATGCGGCTAGACGATGTAAATGTGCTGGCGGTGATACGCAAGAAATTCCGGAGCCGGATAGAAGCGTGAGGGAAGTTGGATCTTCGCTCCCGCATACGATCGCAACATGGATTGCGTCGCTGGATCACAGGTTTTTGGAATGCGCGAAGATAGCTTGATCGTGTATTCGTCTGTGAGGGTGATGAGGCCGCGGTCGAATGCCCGGTCATGCAGCGCGTTCAGGCAAAGGCCATTTTGAGGATTGGTTCTGTTCTCCGCCGAATCCTTCCAAGGAATGATGTGGCTGGCGGTCAGCAGATCCGGAATGCTGAGTCCGGTGACGCAGCACTGACCGTTGTATGCCGCTAAGATGGCCGCGCGAAAGAATCCCTGATTCACGCGAGCCTTGGCTGTGACCTCACGCTCTTTTCCGTCAGGAAAATTCTGTGTTTCGATCGGTTGGCTCGATGCTGGGAGCAATTTCGCCCGGAGCTTTTCGCTCGTATAAGCCAGCGTCTCCCAATTTCCGTTGAACTCTTCCCAGACCTCTTCTTCCAGTTTGCCGCCATGCGTGGCGCCTACAATGCCTCGCTTCTTGAGGGCGGGATCGAAGCGTGCGAAATTGGCGAGCTTCCAGGAAAGCGCCGAGGGCGTTCTTCCCAGAGACTCGGCCAGAGCGATGATCTCCGGATGTCTGTACGAAATCTTTTTAAACGGAATTCTGCAATACAAATTGAACGCTACGATCAGCTCTTCGCGTGTCCAATTCTTTCGCAGCATGTGTGCATCTTACCCGAGCCTACTGCGCGCTGGCCGTGGGGTAGTAGCCCTGTTTGGCGATAACTGTCAGGCCCGGACGCAGCACCTGTACCTCAATCTGGCGGAAGCGACTGTCGTAGACCGAGTGATGACTGTTGTAGCCGAGCGTATACTCCGTGCGCACCTGCTCGGCGATCTTGGCAAAGCTGCGCTCGATGCCGTTGCGGGACAACTCCGCATCCAACTGGCCGCCTGTAGCCGTGGTGTACTTCGGCAGAATGTTGTCGATGCCCACCAGCGGCAGGTGAAACTTGTCGAGGAAGCCCAGCACGGGCGTGGCCGAGTCGCCGACCAGCGTGCCATAGACGGCGATCTGGTTGGTGAGCAGATAGTGCACAACTTCTTTGTAGGATGCGGTGCTGCCGTGCTCCTTGCCGTCGCTGATGACGTAGATGATGCGGCGACGGCCCTTGCCGCGCTGCGCCAGATTGTTGGCGGCTTCCAAAATCGCATCGTTGAGCGTGTGGATCTCATGCGGAATGATCGGAATGTAGCTGCCGTTGTGCATCGGCGTCACGTTGGGGTCGATGGTGTGGCCGTTGATCACAGGGCCTTCCGACATGGGGCCATAGCCACCGGGCACCTGCATATCGCGTCCCGGCGATTGGATGCGGTCGAGCACTGCGGTCAGGCGTTGACTTTGCGCGCCGGTAAAAGCAGTGGCCTGCGTCACGTGCGACGCATAGGTGAAAACAGAAATCTCATCATACGGCGTGAAGGCGCCCTGCAAAGCACCCAGTGCATCGTTCACCCGCTTCATCGTGTCGGAAGGCAGGCTTTGATCCAGCACAAAGGCTACAGAGAGCGGAAAGGGATCAACAGTAAAAAATGTGAGCTGTTGCAGTTGGCCATCTTCGAAGACCTTGAAGTCGCGCCAGGTGAGGCCGGGTACCAGATTGCCTTTGGAGTCTTTGACCAGTACCGGCACCAGCACGAAGTTGACGCGGGTACGCAGCGTGAAGGCCGCTTCAGACGAACCTTTGCCCGTGATCGGAATCTGCGGCGGTGGCACGTTGCTGGGCTTGGGCGCGGGCGCGGCGGCAGGCTTGGGCTGCCCGCCCGGATTGCTGTCACTGGCTGCGGGTGGTGCGCCTTGACCGGGTGTGACGCCTTGCAACAAGCTCGGCAGGGCCAGCGATGCCGGAGCCGTCAACGATGGCTGCGGCGTGGGTGCAGTGGGCGCGGGAGCGCTCGGTGCATTGACTGCCTGATTCTGTTGTGCGCACAGCGCGCCACTGCCCAGCAGAACTGCCACTGCCCATGTCCCTAGCTTCACTGCGATCCCCCTGAAAAAATCCAAAGCCAACCTGCGTGCGCTGGGCAAAAAAATCCCCCATGCGCCGCGAGCTGGTATGCCTTCCCTATTGTATGGGATGCGGGCAACTCCACGGTGTACGCTGGGCCAGACTGCACGCCAACTGTGTAGGATGGTTCTTGGAATGGGCCCGTCTGCGAAGGGAACTGTACGATGCGTGTTTCGCTGGCCGTCTTCGGTGTCTTTCATCACTTTGAACTGGCGCATCAACTGCGCCAGCACGGCCATCTGCAAAAAATTTATTCGACCTTCCCGTGGTTTCGTCTGAAGCGAGAAGGG
>DAHWKP010000160.1:0-6180 GCA_027343585.1 Acidobacteriaceae bacterium | reverse complement strand
GCACCGCGTCGTAATGAACCTCGTCCACAATTCCTGGCTTCATCTCTTCCAAATCGAGCCGGGAAAGGAGACAATATCACGCTATAAAAAGGGCGGATGGGAGATCGTCGCCACAAGTATGGTCAAAGCATGTGAAGACTTTGAGCCAAGCGCAGAAGCTTTGCACCTGCAATAAACCTAGCGTGGCACATGGTCCCCGAGCAACAATGCGCTAAAGTAGACAGTCATGATTCATGCAGCCGTAGCCGAAAGTGCGGGCGTTGTCCTGGGCGATCTGGACAGCTTACTCAACGGACGTGCCTATGCCAGCATTGCGGACAAGCTAGGGATTCCGATGGGGTATATCGAGTCCTACATCAACTCTGGATCGGCTGCTGCCGTACTGGCGAAACGTCTTGGAGTGAACATGAGTGCGGCGGAAGACCTCGGCGCACGTCTCGGACGGGAAGGCCGAATCGGTTTAATTTTCGGTCTGCTGTTGGCAAGCTGAGACAGATTCATTATCCGAACTATCGTTTGCTATCGACTGGAATCTGCAAGGAGAAGAGTGCTATGTCACTCGGTCCCATTCTCATTTTCGATAAGTCCACGCTGCAAAGTCTCAATGTTGACGAGGCGGTATGGCTGGACAATTTTTTCATGACGAACATTACGCCCTTGTTCTTCATCGAGACCCTTGCCGACCTGGAGAAAGAGGTAAGAAAAGGGAAAACACCGGAACAAGTTGTGGGCGAGATCGCGTACAAAATACCCGATATGTCGCCTCGCTCCAACGTGCATCACATGGCGCTCGCGGGGGGTGAGCTTCTAGGCAAGGGCAAGATCGAAATGCGCGGGTTCCCTATATTGGGCCAGTCTGCTACGCAGAATGACGCTTTCTTGTTTTCCAATTGTCCCGCAGGCTTGCAGCGGAGCACCCAGCGCCGGGTGGCACGCGCTATCATGCAGGTATATGCCACCGACAGCCACCGTCCTCGCCGCCGACGCCAACGAACGAGCTAAGAAAATCAAGATCATTCTCTTCGACGTGGATGGAGTGCTCACCGATGGCGGCATCTGGCTGTTTCCAGCACCTGCGGCCAGCACCCCTGCCACGCAGCAACAGCTCGGCGCGCAGGCAGACAAGGGCGGCTACGGCATCCACTCCATCAACATGGTGGAGGCCAAAGGATTCAATGCGCACGATGGCACGTCCATTTCGCTGGCGCGGCTGGGCGGGCTGAAGTGCGGCATCATCACCAAGCGTATCTCGGAGACGGTGGCCCTGCGCGCGCGCGATCTGCGCATGGATTACGTTTACATGGGCCAGTCGCACAAGATGCAGGCCGTGCGCGAGATTCTGGAGCAGGAAAAAATCTCTCTCGACCAAATCGCCTATGTGGGCGATGACATCATCGACCTGCCGGTGATGCGCGTCTGCGGATTGGCCATCGCCGTGGCCAACGCGCGTGCCGAGGTCAAGACCGCCGCGCACTGCGTCACACTGAACAGCGGTGGACAGGGCGCGGGACGCGATGCAGTCGAGTTCATCCTGCAGGCGCAAGGCTCTTTGTCTCGCACGATTGAACAATACATTGACGAACGGAGCCCGATTCCCGCCTCGATGGATATTGGCCAAGGCGGCATGTAGATTGTGCCGCTACGATGTGGCGCAGAGCCTGCACGCTCCGCATCGTTTATAATTCGTGAAGATACGGAGAGATGGCCGAGTGGCTGAAGGCGGCGGTTTGCTAAACCGTTGTAGGGTCAAAAGCTCTACCGGGGGTTCGAATCCCCCTCTCTCCGCCAGTATTTCCGCCCCACGCGCGTCAGCAATGCAAAGCTCGACATCAAAGTGTGACCCTCGATGCGACCGGAACTGATCGAAGCCAGCGGCCTGTTGCGTTCCCCGGATCCCAAGGCAGTGGATCGCGCTCTGGCCCTGCTGCAAAAGACCGTCTTCTCCTTCAGCATGAAAGTCTGCGGCCACCGCGAGGATGCCGAAGACACCATGCAGGATGTTCTCTTCAAATCCCTGCCGTACCTACATAAAATTGAAAATCCGCAGGCCCTGGCCGTCTGGCTGTATAAGGTGACACGCAACCGCTGTTGGATGAGCCGCCGCAAAAGCCGCTTCGCACCAGAGCACACCCTCTCCCTCGATGAGCTGATGCCAGAGCCAGCGGAGTTGGAGGCATTGCTGCACTCGGCGGCACACTCACCGGAGGCACAGGCAATCTCCAAACAAAATACGGAGCAACTGCTCCACGCAGTGCAACGCATCCCCGCCAAGTACCGGCTCATTTTGGTGCTGCACGACATGGAAGAGCTGAACGCATCGGAAGTGGCCAAGATCACCGGACTACAAGAGGGCACGGTGCGCGTGCGCCTGCATCGCGCACGGCTCTTCGTGCGCCGGGAACTGGCCGCTCTGGCATCGGACAAGGAGACCTCCGCAGCCAAGTCCTCCTCGCGCGTTCGTGTCCGCCGCTCGGTGGATTGCAAGCGCATCTTTGCAGGATTGTCCGATTACATGGAGGGCACGCTCGACGACGCCACCTGTGCTCGCTTCCGCAGTCACATTCAAGGTTGCGCATCTTGCGTCGCGTTTTTGGAGGATTTATCCCGCGCCGTCGAGCGATGCCGCACCCAGGAAGTGGATTGCGAATCCACCACTGCACACGCACTGCGCAAGCTGCTCTTGCAGGAGTATCAGCGCCTAACGGCCTGATGGATTTCTTGCGCTGCGTGGCTGCGGATTCCACGCCGCAGCGCGCACCGTGTCCGTTACAATGGAGAGTTGCCATGGCCACGACTGCGGACCTGATCCAGATTGACCTTACCCCCAAGCGCCCTGCTCCCAAACCGGAGTGGCTGAAGGCCCGCGCGCCGATGGGTGAGACCTACCACAATCTGAAAAAGCTGGCCCGCGATCTGCGCCTGCACACTGTTTGCGAGAGCGCGCACTGCCCCAACATTGGCGAGTGCTGGAACCACAAGACTGCAACCTTCATGATGCTGGGAAATCTTTGCACGCGCCGCTGCGGTTTTTGCGCCGTGCCCAAGGGACGACCGGAGCCGATCGACATGGACGAGCCACGCCGCGTGGCAGAGGCCATTGCCGCGCTCGGACTGCGCCATGCCGTCATCACCAGCGTCAATCGGGACGATGATCTGCTGGGCGGCGCGCGTGCCTTTGCGCTGGTCATTGAGGAGGTTCGACGCCAGGCTCCCGGCTGCCAGGTCGAGGTGCTCATCCCCGATTTTCAAGGCAATGAGGCGGCCATTCGCACTGTGGTCGAAGCGCGTCCAGAGGTTTTGAATCACAACACGGAGAGCGTGCCGCGCCTGTATCGCACCGTGCGCAGTGGCGCACGCTATGAGCGCACGCTGCGGCTGTTGGAGTACGCGAAGGAACTCGACCCCAAGCTGGTCACCAAATCGGGCGTGATGGTGGGCCTGGGAGAAGAGATGCAGGAATTGCTCGACGTCTACCGCGATCTGGCGCGCGTTGGTACGGACATTCTCACCATCGGCCAATATCTGCGCCCCTCGCGCGATCATCTGCCCATGACGCGCTTGTATACACCGGCGGAGTTTGCTTGGATGAAGACCGAGGCGCTGCGCATGGGCTTCCGGCACGTGGAGAGCGGACCACTGGTGCGCTCCTCCTATCACGCGCATGAACAGGCGGCCTCAACCGGCCTGCGTGAATCCCTTACCTAGTGCGCTTTATTTTGCGATCTGAAAAAATCTTGGCTCCCCATTCAAACTGAAAAGCGTCTGGAATGAAGAGAAGTCAGAACCAGAACTCTTTTCCCGTCGCAAACACCCGGACGGAGAATGCGCTGGCGATTCTGGTTCCCATACGCACAGGCAAGCAACAGGGAAGCACCTTGGCTCGCTCGGTTATTGAATGATCACCGGCACGTTGATGGTGGAAGTATTTCCGCTCACGGATGTTGCCGTTATCTGCACCGAATGCCGCCCTCTTGCTGCCTGCATCCATCCTCCCGCCGCACGTTCTTCGCTCAAGAAAAGCAGATTCAAGGTTTGGCTATCTCCATGAGTAAAGTCTGCAACTGGATTCTGGAAAATACATTGCGCATGGACAGGGGCGCCGGAGCAATGCACATAGACTCTGCCCGCTCCGACTAAGGAATGCAATCGCACAGGAATCGAAGCGCTGTCTCCGCTTTGGACGGTAATCTCACTGGCTGATATAGATGGAGCCGCAATCGGAATCGGATGATAGACGCGCACGTAGTCTACGATCATCTTTGCCGGATTTGGCGTTGCTGCTGTGGGCGGTCCGGGCCAATCTCCACCAACTGCAAGATTGAGAACCACCGCGAATGGATGGTCAAATACCCACTTGCCCCCGGCGGGAACTTCGCTGGCTGTCCGTACAAAATACACGTTGGACGGATCATCCACATAAAACTGCACCATTCCAGGCGACCATATCAATCCATAGGTATGGAATCCATCATCGACTCTGCCATTTTGAAATTGATAGTTTTGCCATATGCCATTCGCACCGCTGTAGCCCGGGCCGTGAAGGGTGGAACGAATCATGGAAGGTCCCAGCATGTTGGGCAGCTTCCCGGAGGAAACATTTTCCGCGATGCTGATCGATCCGCATTCCGGCCAGGGAACAACACTCCAATTCTCTCCCAGCATCCAAAACGTCGGCCACAATCCGGCACCGGTGGGGAATTGAATTCTGGCTTCTATCCGGCCATACGCCCAGGATTTTTTATGGAGAGTGTTGATCCGCGCCGAGGTCCACGGAGCACTCCCCATCTTGCTGGCTTCTAAAACTAAATGTCCACGGCCATCCAAATACGCATTTGGGTGCTTGGCAGAGCATGGATACTGCTGCACTGCTGCAGTCGGATCGCAATATACGTTATCCTCTCCATTGCCCCATTTGTCCTTGCCTCCTGCATCGAAATTCCAGTTGGCTGCATTCGGCAAAGACCCTGCTTCTCCATTAAATTCGTCACTCCAAAGAGGATTGCCCCATATGTTTTTTAGTTCAATGCTGGATTGATTTTTTTTGTGATATTTTTGTCCAAAATAATATCCAAAAAGCAGCGCACACAATAATAAAAAGACCGCGCTCCATGGCTTCTGCCGCGTCCCCAGCAGATGCCGTTTTCCCGAAGAGACTCTTACCGTTTCCAGCGGTACAAAAAACAGATCTTTCTCGGAATCCCCGCTGCCCATCGTGCGACTGATCCCCACCGAGCCATGCTGCCCGCGCGAAGGCGTCTCCGGTTCTTCACTTCGCATCGCGGATAGCGCAGGCATTACTTCCAAATTGTTGGCTGCTGGATGGAGAAAATTGGGAATGTAGTGGCCTACGGGCAGGGTCAGGCGAAGGGGATTATCCTTCCCCTCCTCGCGGTAGTACTGTTCCAGTCGTTTGCGGAGTGTTCGCGCGGTAACACGCACGATCGGATCCGCCTGTGAATCAAAGTCCCCAGGCCGTCTCCCCAAGGCATGAATGGCTATGCTGGATTCCCGAATTTCATCCGTCTTGCCATCAAAATAGCATTGGCAGATGTAGTTCAGCATGCGAACCAGGTTCGCTGAACGTGCAATCTCATTTGCCCGCAAAATGCGCGCAAGTTCCTGCCGCTCTTCTTCGTGAGAGCAAGTGCAGTCTGCATCCATCAACTTCATAGTACTCCCGCCACCCAGATCCAGCGGTTTCTAGATGAGCAAATTTGCAATTTCTATAAAAATAGGGGCGTTGCCTTTTCAGGCAACGCCCCTATCAATTACTGCATCATCCAAGTTTGGTTACTGCCACCGGTGCATTGCCAGATCTGCAACTGCGTTCCGGCGGTGGTGGTTGAATTCGGCGAGTCCAAACACATGCCGACAGCATTGGCTGGCTGCAAGGTGTATCCCGTTCCCAGTGGTACGGCATTCCAGGATTGGTTCGGCTGGCCATTGCACGGAGAGATGTCCACCTTGGTGCCGTTGGTGGTGCCGCTGCCTGTTACCTCCAAGCAGTTGGCTCCAAGAACGGCAATGTTGTAATCGCCAGCCGGAACTACGCCCGTGTTGGCGAAGTTCCAACTCTGCGCTGCGGTGCCATTGGCCGTGTACAGATCCACGATATTGCCAGCAGCCGTGCTGGCTGCCCAATCATCGATCACATACCCCGTGTTGTAGGACACCCCAACA
>DAHWKP010000155.1:0-5047 GCA_027343585.1 Acidobacteriaceae bacterium | reverse complement strand
GCCAGTCCTATCGACTTCGATGGATGATCTGCAGGTGTTCGTTCTCCAGCGCCTTTTGCGCCTGCGCGCGCGCATGGTCCGCCCACGGGCCTATTGGATCCAGCTTGGCATAGCTCATCCAATGCGCCAGCGCGCGCCGCGGTTCCCCCTGGCGCTCATAGGCCAGCGCTAGGTTGTAGTGCGCGTCGCCATAATCGGGAGCCAACGCAATCGCACGTCGATAGGCATCGATCGCATCTGGCAATCGCCGCATCTCGTCCAGTACGTTGCCTAGATCAAAAAATGCCAGCGCATAGCGCGGGTCGGCCACGGTGGCGCGCCGGTACATCTGCTCGGCCTGCGCGTATTGGTGCTGGTTGTAATACAGCGTGCCCAGATTGATGCAAGAAGGTGCATGATTCGGTTGCACCTCCAAGATGCGCTGGTAGATTTCGATGGCCTGCTTGCGCGCTCCCTTTTGATCCTCACAGCGCACCGCCTCGGCAAACAGACCGGAGACGTAGGCATCACGGTCGCGCTGGCTGATCTCCATCGGTCTCACACTGCGCACCGGTTGCTGCGCGCCGCCGTCAAAGTCAAAGACCAGTTGGCGCGAGATCGGCTCCACCACCGTGCCTGCATGGCGGAAGACGATGCGCGAGCCTGTGCGCACCGCCGTGGACTCCTGCAAAGGATTGGCCATGCCGGATACCAGACGCATGGCTGCCACCGACTCCCGAATGCTGGAGGCACGAATACGCTGCGCCGTCAGATCGCGCAGCGCGCGCAGATGCGACAAATGCTGAAAACTGTAGCTATCCAGGGCTTCCACAAGGCCGGAGCGCTCCCATCCGCCCAATTGTCGGGCGGTGATGCGCAGAATCCGAAGTACATCCTGACGGTTATATCGGGTCACGGTTATGTGCGCAGCGCTTACCGTCCACTGCCGTCAGTATGCGTGGATTTTCGGCTTCCCGCAAGAGGACTTGAAAAATATCTGAGGAAAAACAGAAAAAAACCGGATGCAACCGGAAAAACACGGAGAAAAACTACTCCACTCCTACGAACAACTCCACTGCCACCGGCCCCCAGTGTACTTCGAAATCGCAGATGTAGGCCCGCTTCAATGACGACTTCCACACATCCGCCCAGGCGGCGATCAACGCATCCGGCTGCTTGCCGCGTGCATCGATCAGCGCATAGTTGGCTGCGGGAACCGTTGCCACCACCATCCCCTCCGGCGTCTCCTGCGCAATCTGCGACTCCATCGGAACTTCGCAACCCAGCACCAGCGTGTACTCACCGCGATAGTCGCTGTCGTACTCGCAATACAGCGCATAGACCGCATCATTGACGCGCTCCACCACCTGCGTGGCAATCTTTTCTTCGCGGAATCGCCGCCAAAGGCTGGATGTTTTGGCTGGGTGCGCTTTGGAAGTCCTACCGGCTATGCCAACAACGGTAAATGCGGGGCGATAGGTCTGCTCATAGTGCATGCAACATATTTACTGGTGAGTGTGGGGGATTGCAAGAGAAAAGCAGAGAATTGTTGGAGCCGACGATCGGACTTGAACCGATGACCTGCTGATTACGAATCAGCTGCTCTACCAACTGAGCTACGTCGGCCTTCCCTTCCGATTGTAACGGCCCGCAGCATCGCGGTAAAGCCTGCGCACACAGATCCGTAATTTACATGGGGAAACGCACCACTTCTCCACAGACTGCACACCCATCCACACAGCTTGCCCTATTGCTGCGCCTTGCGTCGTGTCCCCTGCGCGCGTACTTTCAATCTTGCGGCGGGATCGGCTACGTCCGTTTTTCCGATGGGAACTCGAGATCCCAATTCGGAATCAATTCCCCCGGCGAATACAAGGGATTGTGTTTTCCTCTTGACACGCACAACTGGCAGCGGTAGCTTTGCCTCTGCAGGCTGCTTTTTCTGTTTGCATGGAAACCCGGTACCGGGGTGGGAATTTGCACCACGGCACCCTTGGGCTTTTCTGGATCAAGCTGCAGTCTGACAAGAAAAACATAAGCTCCACACGCTCGCAGCACATCGTTCCAGCGTGCATGGACATCGAATCTGAATCGATAGGCAGGAGAAACTCCCATGGCCGAAATGATGCACACTGCGACCTCCACCACCGATGAAGCTATCTCCGCTGCCCACTCTGGCGCGGGTGTCTCCTTTGCGCGCTACTTTACCCGCGTCGGCGTCTCGCCCTACGACGAAGTGACGTGGGAGCGCCGTACCGCCAGCATCACCGACTCCAAAGGCAACTCCATCTTTGAGCAAAAAGATGTGGAGGTGCCCTCCAGTTGGTCCATGACGGCCACCAATATAGTGGCCAGCAAATATCTGCATGGCCAAATGAATACGCCCGAGCGCGAGACCGGCGTGCGCCAGTTGATCGCCCGCGTGGCGGAGACCATCCGCGATTGGGGCATGGCCGATGGCTATTTCGCCACCTCCGAGGACGCGACCATCTTCCACGATGAGCTGGTACACCTGCTGGTGCAGCAAAAGGTCGCCTTCAACTCTCCGGTCTGGTTCAACGTAGGCTGCGACCGGCTGGAGCCAAACTCCGATGCGCAAAACTGGCACTGGAACCCGCATACCTGCGCAGTGGAGTTCTCCGTTACCGGCTACCGCAAGCCGCAGTGTTCGGCCTGCTTCATCAACTCCGTGCAGGATTCCTTGGACTCCATTCTGAATCTGGCCAAGACCGAAGGCATGCTCTTCAAGTGGGGATCGGGCACGGGCAGCAATCTCTCAGCCATTCGCGGCTCCATGGAAATTCTCTCTGGCGGCGGCACGGCCAGTGGCCCCCTCAGCTTTATGCGCGGCTTTGACGCCTTCGCTGGCGTCATCAAGTCGGGCGGCAAAACCCGCCGCGCAGCCAAGATGGTCATCCTGAACGTGGACCATCCCGATATCGTCGACTTTATCGAGTGCAAATCCAAAGAAGAGGCCAAGGCTTGGACGCTGGTGCAGGCCGGGTATGACGGCTCTGGCCCGGATTCAGAAGCCTTCACCTCCATCTTCTTCCAGAACGCCAACAACTCCGTGCGCGTCAAT
Organism: Acidobacteriaceae bacterium; assembly: GCA_027343585.1. GTDB lineage: Bacteria > Acidobacteriota > Terriglobia > Terriglobales > Acidobacteriaceae > JAJZCX01. The sequence continues at coordinate 1,986 of DAHWKP010000155.1, read as the reverse complement.
GACGAGTTTATGCGCGCGGTTGAACGCGATGGAGAGTTCTCCACGCGCGCGGTGAAAAATGGCGCGCCCATGGCCACCTATCGCGCACGCGACATTATGCACAAAATCGCCGAGGCCACTTGGCAATGCGGCGACCCCGGCATGCAGTACGACACGACCATCAACCGCTGGCACACATCGAAGAACACTGGACGCATCAATGCTTCGAACCCTTGCTCGGAGTACATGTTCCTCGACGACTCGGCCTGCAACTTGGCCAGCTTCAATCTGATGAAGTTCGTCACGCCGACGGGCACCTTCGACGTGGACGCCTACCGCTACGCAGTGGACGTGTTGATTACGGCGATGGACATTCTCGTCGACAACTCCGGATACCCGACCGAGGCCATCTCCAAAAACTCGCATGACTATCGCCCGCTCGGCTTGGGCTACGCCAACCTGGGCGCGCTGCTGATGTCCTTCGGTCTGCCGTATGACTCGGACGCGGGCCGCGACTTCGCCGCCAGCCTGACGGCCATTCTCTGCGGCGAATCATACCTACAATCCTCGCGCTTGGCCGAGCGTTGCCCGGCGCTGCCCTCCGCCACGCCGCTGACACAATCCGTTAGCCGCACCGGCGGAGCCTGTCCCGGCTTTTACGTCAACCGCGAACCGTTCCTGGATGTCATCCGCATGCACCGCGCCGAGGTCAACAAGATTGGGGCCTCGCGCACCAGCGCGGAGCCATTCCGTGTGCCGCAACTCGACACACTGCTTGAAGCCAGCCGCGACTGCTGGGATCAGGCGCTGGCGCATGGCGAAAAATATGGCTATCGCAACTCACAGACCACCGTGCTGGCACCGACCGGAACCATCGGCTTCATGATGGATTGCGACACCACCGGCGTGGAGCCGGACCTCGCACTCGTCAAGTACAAGAAGCTGGTCGGCGGCGGCGTCATTAAGATCGTCAACAACACCGTGCCCGCAGCGCTCTTCAAGCTGGGCTATGGCAGCGAACAGGTCGACGCCATCGTCAGCTACATTGACGCTACCGGCACCATCGAGGGCGCACCCAGTCTCCGCCCCGAGCATCTTTCGGTCTTTGATTGCAGCTTCAAGCCCGCCAAGGGCACGCGCACCATTCACTACATGGGCCATGTGCGCATGATGGCGGCCACGCAGCCGTTTCTCTCCGGCGCGATTTCGAAAACCGTCAATTTGCCCAACGACGCTACCGTGGACGACATCGCCGAGGCTTACATGGAATCTTGGCGGCAAGGGCTGAAGGCTGTTGCCATCTACCGCGACGGATCCAAAGGCGTGCAGCCGCTCAACGTGGGCGATGGCAAGGATGCCAAGTCCACGCGCGGCAACTCCACCCTGGACGCCGTGGCTACGCAACTGCTGGCTGCGCTGGCCCGCACGCCCTTTGACGCTACGGACATCGAATCGCTCACCTCACAGTTGAAGGCGCAGCCTGCTGCGCCGGTCACTGTGCCTGCGGGAGCCGTTGAGTCTGCCGCGCGCATTGCACTGCAGGCGGCCTCGGATGCCATGCTGGTGCAGCAGGACCCGACAGCTCCACCACGCGCGGTTCGTCATCGCCTGGCTGAGGAGCGTGCTTCCCTGACGCACAAATTCTCCATCGCCAGCCATGAGGGTTACATCACCGTGGGCCTGTACCCGAACGGCCAGCCCGGAGAAATTTTTATCCGCATGGCCAAGGAAGGCTCCACCGTCAGCGGATTGATGGATGCTTTCGCCACGGCTATTTCCCTCTCGCTCCAGCATGGCGTGCCCCTGCGCGTGCTTTGTGAAAAATTTGCGCACACGCGCTTTGAACCCTCCGGCTGGACCGGCAATGAGCAGATTGGCTTTGCCAAATCCATCATGGATTACATCTTCCGCTGGCTCCAGATTCGTTTCCTCTCTGGCCAGCAGTTGCCGCTCTTTGCTGGCATGGCCACAGCCAGCGCTGCACCAGAATCCTCCGCCGCGCTGCAA
>DAHWKP010000125.1:0-2249 GCA_027343585.1 Acidobacteriaceae bacterium | reverse complement strand
ATGAATTTTTCCATGTACAGGTCGCCGTTGCCGAAGGCATTTTGCGCCTCGGTGCTGGCGGCGCGATAAAGATTGGGTAACTCCTCGGCATTGCGGGCCACGCGCATGCCGCGTCCGCCGCCGCCTGCGCAGGCCTTCAAGATGACGGGAAAGCCAACGCTCTTGGCCCAGGCGATGGCCTCATCCTCGCTTTGGATCACGCCCTCAGAGCCGGGCAGAATCGGCACCTTGGCTTTTTTCATGGCCATGCGCGCCTTTTCTTTTTCGCCCATCAGGCGGGTCACTTCCGGCGGTGGGCCGATGAATTTAATATTGGAAGCGCGGCAGACCTCGGCAAAGTTGGCGTTTTCGCTCAGCAGGCCGTAGCCGGGATGGATCGCGTCCACATCGGCAATCTCTGCGGCGCTGATGACGGCGGGCACGTTCAGATAACTGTCTGCAGAGCGTGGAGGACCGATGCAGATGGCCTCATCGGCAAAGCGCACGTGCAGCGAGTTGCGGTCGGCCTCGCTGTAGACGGCTACGGTGCGGATGCCTAACTCTTTGCAGGCGCAAATGACGCGCAGCGCGATTTCACCCCGGTTGGCGATTAGTACTTTACGAAACATAGGCGATACGGCTCTCTTGCTTGCGAAAATTTTGTAGAAAGCGCTTAGCGCGGACGAATCAAAAAGAGCGGCTGGCCATACTCCACCGGCTGCCCGCTGGAGACCAGGCGCTGCACCACTTCCCCGGCAGCGTCGGACTCAATCTCATTCATCAGCTTCATGGCTTCGACAATGCAAAGCACCTGGCCGGATTCGACCACATCGCCGACCTTGGCAAAGGGTGCAGCACCGGGCGATGGCGCTTCATAAAACGTGCCCACCATGGGCGACTTGACCGTGTGCAACCCGGCATCGGCGCTGGCGGCTGCGGGCGCGTGCGCCGCGCTATGGCTGGCGTGTACCGGGGCCACATGCGCTGGAGCAGACTGCGCTGCACCCAACAGCCGGGCCACCTGCGCCAAATCCACTGCGCCTACGGCGCTAGAAACCTCAGCGCCAGAAAACTTCAAGCTCACCTTCAGGTCTTGCTGTTCCAGCGAAAACTCGCCTATCTCGCTCTGCTTCAATAGGTCGATCAGTTCTTTGAGTGCTTGGATCTGTGCAGCGTTCATTCCGCTCTCCTGCATCTGCTTTGAAGGTTCAAAAGTAGTCTGTGGAACACTCTGGTCAGTATAGATGCTGAGGCAAGATTCTGGAATGCCTATGCGGAGAAACGCTCCGGGGTTACCCGACGCGCACCTACAACTCCACCAGCGCCTTGGGCGAGCGCGTCAGCACCTTGCCGCCGCGCGCCGTCACCAGCACCATATCCTCAATGCGAATGCCAAAGCGCTTGGGCAGATAGATGCCCGGCTCCACGGTAATCACCATGCCGGGTTCAAGCACCTGCTTTTGTCCAGCGGCCAGGCGCGGGCCTTCGTGAATCTCCAGCCCCACGCCGTGGCCGGTGGAGTGCGTAAAGTGCTGGGCGAGCTTGGCGCGGCGCAGCACGCTGCGCGCGGCCTCGTCCACCTCGCCGCAGGTTGCGCCGGGACGCACGGCTTCCACGCCCGCCATCTGCGCTTCCAGAACAGCGTCATATGCGGCGCGTTCAGCGGCGCTGGCTGCGCCCAGATGTACCGTGCGCGTCATGTCGGAACAGTAGCCGCCCAGCAGCACGCCAAAGTCCAGCACTACAAAGCCGCGCTTGGGCAGCCGCTGCGTGGTGGCCCGGCCATGCGGCAGCGCCGAGCGCGCGCCGGAGGCGACGATCGTGTCGAACGACATGCCGTCTGCGCCTGCGCGGCGCGCAGTCAGTTCCATCTGCGCGGCAATCTCCACTTCCCTGCACCCCGGTTCGATCTGCGGCAGCACCGCGTCAAAAAGGTCGCAGCCCAGATCAGCGGCCTTTTGCAGGGCGCGGATTTCAGTTGCGTCTTTGATCTGGCGCAGACGCGCCACCGGAGCCGCCATGGGCACAAAAAAACTGCGGCGCAGCTTGGGGGCGATCGCCTGCCGCATGGCCTCCAATGCGGAGACGGTGGTGTGTTCGGCGTCAAAAAAACAGCGCTGCAGGCCGCGTTGCTGCATCCAGCCGCAGGCCGAGCGCATCAGCGACTGCTCCACAATCTCGACGCGCGCCTGGCGCACTTCCTCTTTGGATTGCTGAATGTAGCGCCCGTCGGTAAAGAGCACCGCATCGCCCGGCTTGGCGATGGGCAC
>DAHWKP010000118.1:0-15558 GCA_027343585.1 Acidobacteriaceae bacterium | reverse complement strand
TAGGGGCGGCGCGCGCCAAAGGGCGGACGAAACCAGCGCACCGGCTGGCCCAGAATCTCTTCCAGCGCGGAGTTGCCCGCGCGCAGCTCTTCACGAATGCGCCGGTTGGAGCAGAGCAGCAGGGCCGGATGTGTCTCCGTGTGGCTGCCGATCAAGTGGCCGGCGGCGGCGATGGCGTGCACCAGATGCGGCTGGCGGCGGGCGAAGCGTCCAATGAGAAAAAATGTGGCGCGGATATTGTGTTGCGCCAGCACCTCCAACAACTGCGGCGTGGCGGCCTCGTTGGGGCCGTCGTCATAGGTGAGCGCGATCTGGTGCGGATGGTGCGCGGCCACCACGCAACGGCCAAAGAGCTGCGAGCTGGGCGCGATGCCCGCGTAGGCAATGGCTCCGGCAGCGGCCAGTGCGCCCGCAGCGACTCCGACGCCGATTTCGAGATAAGGTGCAGCCAGGGACATTCCTTGCGCAGTGTAACGCAGGCAATCTTTTTCGTGTGCGGTTACAGTGTTTTTGCCGGAGTGGAGAGAGATTTCGAAGCGGTTTCTGTTCCCGCTGGGCGCACACGCAACGCCAAACGGGGAAAGCTGAAGGCCCCGGCGGCATCATCAATCACGGTCACCTGGCAGGTGTAGAGACCCGGTGGCAGCTTGTCCAGCGGCACATCGAGCAAAAATGCAACCGCATCGCGCTGCGGAAGATTGATGCGCGTTGCCTCCAGCAACGGCGTGGCATAGACCTTCCGCGTGCCATCGAGAAACTCCGCGCTGCTCAACACTCGCACGGGGGTGGTGGCGTCATTGTTGGCAGATTGCTTGGCTTTGCCGGGCGTGGCTGCAGCCGCACGCGCGGGATCATAGACCTCATAGAGCAAATACAAATGCTGGTTGGCGGCAAAAACGTGCGCCACATTCGGCACCCACTCCACCCCATCCCGCACCAGTGGATTGGCGCTCTTCTTCGTGTAGGGAATGCTCTGGCTGGAGAGGATGACGGAGCTGAGCTTCAACGCATTTTTTTTGTATTCAGGGATGGTGATGTCCGCTTCAAAGGATCCCATCTGGCCGGTCTCGTTCTCGCGCACGATGAACTTTAAGTGATACGTTCCCGGAGCCAGCGTAAAGCCGGTGGTGTACTGCACGTTCTTTTGACGCACCTGCTGGCTGGCGTTTAGCTTCAACTTCACGGTGTCGCGCACGTTGCCGACTTCGACGTTCGCGCGGTTCTTCACCACGCCAATCACGTCGAGCGTGGCTTTGTCCTTATCACTCTTTTGCGTAAAAGGAATCTGCGAGCCGGGCACGATGAGCGACACAGGAACAAAAAAGCTGTTGTCGCCGGTACGGAAGTAAAAAGCGTCGAGGTACACCAGCAGATCCGTTGCGGGCAGGTCGCTGTCCAATTGCTGTTGCAGTTCGCGTTCGCGATCCTCATGCGCGGTATGGCGGAAGTCGGCGGGAGCAAAGTAGCCGGGACGGTACTCCACCTTGACCCCACGGCGGCGTACGCGAATGGTGAGCCTGCGAAATTTTCCGTCACGCGCCGGATTGCTCGATCGAAAGCCGATCATGTAATACGCAGCGGTGTCGTGCTGTATGCGGGTGAAGGCGGGCGCAAAATTATTCGTATCAAAAAATGCCTTGCCGCCCGTATCGGATGCGATGGTGGAGAGCGTTTCCTGGGAGTCGAAGTTTGAATCCAACTGGTTCTGCACCGCCGCGCCGCTGTAGGCAGCGTTGCCCTGCAAGCTGCCGGTTTGCGAGTCGCCCACCGGCGGCAGTGCCTGCAGCCCGCGAATATCTGCGCTGTAGATGGACATATTGGCGCGCACGGCTGCGTTGACGGCTGCGTGGAGCGATGCCTGGTTCTCAATGCCGGTGCGCGTCAGTCCTCCAGAGAAAAACAGCAGCGATTTTTTTGCGTTGATGCGCTCCAGAGAACGCGCGATGTCGGCAATCGCGTACAGCTTCAGATCAATGTTGATGTAGTTGTACTCGTTTTCATCGGGCGTGTAGGCAGCCCCCACATCCGCCGTGCCATTGGTCGAACCGCTGCCGCCTGCCTGCAATCCCTGGCCCTCGATGCCGCTGTAGCGCGCCAGCCCACGCAGCAATAAAGTTTTGTCTGCGGTGAAGTCCTGATCGACGCTCGGCGATGTTCCATAGGAGACCAGCGCCACCAAATCTGCCGGCTGCATTTGATCGTTGACGTAATGCCGGGCTGCGGCCAGGGCGCGATCCAAATCCTCGACCTCCATCGAACTCAGGTCAAACATCAATACGATGAGCCGATGATTTTCCAGCATCTTTTCGTCGATATTGCCCTTGGCGTCCAAGACAGGCGCTGTTGGTGTGCTCGCGCCGCTCACCGTGCCTTCGCTGGGAGTCGTCACCGCGTCCACGCTTTGAAAGTCGATGGTGTGAATCTGCTGTGGCTTGCCGTTTTCGAGAATCGTAAAGTCTTTGGCCGTCAGCCCACGCACAATTTGTCCGGTTTTTTTGTCGCGCACCACCACATTGGTCAGCACCAGATCACTGTTTACCCGCAGCGTGAAGCCTGCGCCATTACTGCCGACAATTTGTCCGGCCTTGGCATTCTGCACCTGCGCCGCATTCGAGGCGCACAACCATAGGGAAGCCAGCAGCGCCGAGGCCACGCGCGTGCAATGGTTGGGAGCGAATTGTAAAAAATTCGTGCGCATCGTTCTCTCCATTAAAAACGGTAGCGGGCCAGCATGGTGACTTGGCGCATGTTCGCGGCAGAGGTGACCTGGCCGGCGGTGAGCGAATCAATCGAGCTGTCGACCGTGGCGTACTGCACCGTGTTGAAGACGTTGCTGGCGGTGGCGCGAAACTCCAACGAGCGCCGATCGCCCATGTGCAGCGTCTTGGCCAAAGACATGTTGACCTGCACGGTGCCCGGGCCGGGGATGGAGTTGCGGGAGGCGTTGCCGTACTCCGGTGCGCCGGTGGCTGGATTGACCGGGGGCGTAAACGCAGCCAGATTGAACCATCGTTGCAGCGAGCCGCCGCCAGCCATTAACGACACCCCCGGCACGCGATTCGGACGTTGGCTGCCCGCCGAGCCACGAGCGACATCGGCGCTGGTGGCGCTGTAATTCGGCGACAGCGGCACACCGGTGGCAAACGTAAACGTGCCCGAGATCGACCAGTTGCTGAAGGCATGCGAGGCCCAGTTGCCGCTGGTCAGCCAGTGCGCATCCGGACCAAAGGGCAGCTCAAAAAGCCAGTCGCCCGTCACCTGATGCCGAATGTCGAAGGCAGAATTTCCCTCTTCTGCGCGGATGTCCTGCTGGTTCTGCGCCACCACGGAGTTGGAGCCGCCGATGGACGAAGCGTCGTCGATCGAGTGCGAATAGGTATACGTTGCGCCCAGCGAAATGCCCTGTTGCAGTCTCTTGCGCAAACGCACCACCAGCGCGTTGAAGCTGGACGCAGCGATGGAATCTTCATAGTCAAAGGAGGGAAAGTTTGGATTCAGCAGGCCGGTCAGTTGGCGGTTGGGCGCATCGACCAGATCGAGATGCGAACCCTTCGCGCCGTTGTAGCCCACGTTCAGCACAATGTTGTCCGGCAGCGTGTTCTGAATATCCAGGTTCCAAACCTGCACGTAGCCCAATAAATAATGTGGGTTCACGGCGAAGTTATTGGTGATGCCACTCGGCGTGGTCGCGCTGGTCAAGGCAGTGGCCAATGTGAGCGAGGGCGCACTCTGCGCAGGAACAATGTTGGTGAGCGAGGTGGCGAACGGGGGCTGGTACGCCAAATTTTGAATGAAGCGTCCGTACTGACCGCTGTTGTAGTTGATGCCATAGCCGCTGCGCACCACCGTGCTGCCAAAGGGCCGCCATGCCAGGCCAACGCGCGGAGCAAAATCCTTGCGATCGGGATAGACCAACGAGCGCGGATATTGTCCATTCACCGGGCCAACGCCACCCGGCAACACCACGGTAAGCTGGCTCAGGCTGGTGTTGAAATCCAAATTTGCCAGGCGATTGTATTTCTCGCTGTAGGGCGAGAAGTACTCGTAGCGCAGCCCCGCATTCACGCTGAGTCGTGGCAGCGCATGCCAGTCGTCCTGGACAAATGCGTCCCAGCTATTGGCGCGCAAATAAAATGTGCTGCTGCCCTGTTGCACGGTCGCCTCCTGCGGCAGACCCAGCAGAAAGTCGGCAAAGTCTGCGCCGGATGCCTGTTGGCCGGGTGTGGAAGTGGCTCCCGGCTGGCGTGTGGCAAAGCCTGTGAAGTAAAAGCTGCCGGTGGAGTTGGTGCCGCCCTCCACATCAAGCAGCAGTCGCCGAAAGTCTCCGCCGAAACGAATGTTGTGCTGGTGGCCTGTCCAAGAAGCGGTCTCGGAGCCGGAGAAGGTCTGGTTGAGTCGGTAGCTGGGTGCCTGTTCATTGATGCCACTAAATTGCGAGAAAACCACATTGGGCACGCCGTAGTTAAATGGGTTCGTTCCCAACCCTTGAATGCCGGCGTTGGTCGCAACGTTCGTGTGCCCGGTAAAAAAGTTGTCCACTTGCACGTTGCTGCGGTTGTAGTTGGCGCGAGTGCGGAAGGTCCAGCGGTTATAGCCGAGTACATAGCCCAGATTCAGCGAGTACTGATAGGTCTGGTTGGCTCCACCGAGTTGTGGAAAGACGTTGAGCAGATCGCTCGAAGCGTGGTTGAAATTAAAATTCGCGTTGAGGTTCTGCGTTAGTCCGTGATTCGGCTCCCCCATCAAATTGCGAAGAAAAGGCGGCAGTGCTGCGCCTCCGCCGCCGGAGCCGAAGTTGTGCGTAAAGCGCATTCCCACGCGTGTGGAGTTGGTTTGCGCAGTGGTTAAGTACTGAAAATTTTGCTGCGCGCCCGGTTGGTTGGGCAGGGGAATATATTGCAACAGCGCTAGAGCTTGTGCGCTGATCTGCGCGGTCGGGATTTTATTGTTGGAAAATTGCAGTCCCGTGGCTGGATCGTAGATGGGAACCACGCTGGTGCCTGTGCCGGTGAATTGCGAAAAGTCACCGCCGCGCTCGGCCAGCGTGGGCACGGTTGCATATTGATTAAACGGGCTGGAGTTGCGCGTGATGAACAAGCCAAGAAACATAAAGTTGGCTGTGCTGGGCTTCAATAGTCCGGGGATCTGCGGCGGCCCTACAAAGACAAAGCCCGCATTGTTGGTGTTGTAAGCTGGTTGCACCACGGGCGCACCCGTGACAGAAAACGGCAGTGCATCGAGGGCAGAATTTCCGCCGGAATAATAGACCGAGCCGTGGGGTTGTGTGGGATTGAAGTGCCGAAAGATGCTGCTGGGTGGACCGTGATAGTGATAGCCGCCTCCGCGCTGGCCCGGAATTTGGGAGAGCGAGCGTTGCGCCTGCATGTCTTCCATGCGCTGTTGCAACTGGTTCTGATCGATGCTGGCAAAGGGATTCACCGTGCCCATCTGCCCATTTACGGCGACTGATTCTGTCGAGATGTCCGAGTTTTGACTCGGATCGCTCAACTGCAATCCGCCAGCGCCTGCGCCGGAGGATTGTGCCAAGTTGCGCAGTGCTTGCAAATTCATTGCATTCGTTTGTGGCTCCGCATCGCTGTCTGTCTGGGTTGTGTTGGCGCGTGAGGCCAGCTGCATATTCAGCGCGATGGGCGGCTGGGGGTGCGCGGCGTTCAGCAATACCTCCGTCGTAGCAGTTGCAAAGCCTGCCAGTTCTGCACGCACCACGTAGCGTCCATTGCGTGGGATTCCCATCGCGTATTGGCCGTGCAGATTGGACACTGTAGCGTAGGCGGCACCGGTCAGGGTATTCTCTGCCGTCACCATAACGCCGGGCAGGGGTGTGTTGCCCGCCTTCACCACGCCGCGCAGCAGGCCTCCCACAGCAGGCAGGGGTGCATCCACCAGTGGCGGCGACGTGGACTGCGCGTTCGCGGGGCTTGGCGGCACGGTTGCTTGCGCCCAAACTAAGCTGGCACATCCAGACACAACAAGAGCAGCAATGGCGCGAACAGCGTGCATTGGGTTCCTTTATGAGTTTGTCGATCCCATTCTAGTTGCGCAGCGCGTGCGCGTATTGCTCCCGTTATGGTTGCGGATTGGGCAGGGACGCAGGCGCGCTTTGGGGCGCGGGTGTCGGTGCTTCTGACGGCGGCGCGGCCAGCATGCCGTGCATTCCGTGGTGCATGCCTTGTGCATCCAGGATATTCAGCTTGACTGGAATGAAAGTTCCGCCCTGCACGCTGCCTTTGCCGCGCACAAAGTCGCCGACGTGCAGATCGCGCAGCGTTACGCTCTGGTGATTTTTACGAAACGAAGTGGAATCGTTGACGGTGATGGTCTGCGTGGTGTGATCGATGCGGTCCAGGGTCACTTGCAGCGCATCCATGTCGATCTTTGTCACCTTGCCCGCAATCCAAGTCTTGCCCAGATTGGCGCGCATCTTTTGCACCGTGGCTGCGTCCATGTCGCCGACAAACATTGCGTGCAGCGTGTGCGTGCTGTCATCCAGAGCGCCGCCTGCCATCACCATGTCGCCCACATGCACGTCGGAAATCTGGATGGGCTGCCGCTTCTGCATCAGATGTGTCGTGTCGCTGCACTGCACGGTGTAGGTTGCGCCCTCTTCCGTCTGAATGGTGATGGTGTTGCCCTGCACGGCGGTCACGGTGCCATGTATGTGGCCCATGCCGGGCATTCCCATGCCTCCACGCATCGGTCCACTGGGCATCCCGCTCTGCGCCTGCGTGCCTGCTGCTACCAAAAACGCTAGCGCCAAAGCGCAGGGAAACATCCAAATTTTCTTGTGCGACATGATTGATCCCTCCTAAACCTTGCTGCAAGTCTAGACGCAATGGCATTGCGGCAAGACGCGCGGGATGGAAAATATTTATGCTTTCAGAATCCACAAGTGGTGCGATACACTGCGCCCTAGGACGGCTTTTGCATGCACACACACGACACAAACGCGCTGCACTCCCATGAAGAGAAACACTTTCAATCCAGCGCAACCGTGCGCGACGTGGTCATCGGCATGTCCGATGGCCTCACGGTTCCCTTTGCGCTGGCGGCGGGCTTGTCGGGCGCGGTTGGATCGAATCACATCATTGTGCTCGCGGGCATGGCAGAGATCGTCGCTGGCTCCATCGCCATGGGCCTTGGTGGGTACTTGGCCGCACGCGGGGATGCCGAACACTACGCCAGCGAACGCCGCCGCGAAGAGCGCGAGATCGTCGAGCGCACCACGGATGAGGAAGAGGAAATTTATTCCATCTTTGGCGAATATGGAGTGACGCGCGCTGAAAGCGAGCCTGTGCTGTATGCGTTGAAGCGGCAACCCAAGGCCTGGGTGGACTTTATGATGCGCTTCGAACTGGGACTGGAAGAGCCGGCCCGCTATCGCGCCAGCCAAAGCGCACTGGTCATCGCACTTTCCTATATCGCGGGCGGCTGCATTCCGCTGCTGCCGTATTTGTTGTTCCCTGCCGCGGGCGCGGCGCTCCATGCCTCGGTGCTGATTACGCTGATTGCGCTCTTTGTTTTTGGAGCGGTCAAAGGCCACTTGACCGGGGCGGGCCTGTGGAAGGGCGCGCTGCAAACCGCGCTGATCGGCGGGTTGGCCGCAGCCGTTGCTTACGCGCTGGCGCGTGCGCTCAGCGCACACCCGCTGTAGGAACAGGCTACTCGGTGGATTCGCCTGCGATGGTCATGCCTTCGATGCAGAGCGTTGGGCAGGCCACGGAGCCATAAAAGATCAGATCGTTGCCGATGGCCGTCACATTGCGCAGCATGGTTTGCATGTTGCCCGCGATGGTGATCTCCTCCACCGGATAGGCCAGCACTCCATTTTCAATCCACAGCCCCGAGGCGCCGCTCGAATAATCGCCGGTCACCGTGTTGCCACCGTGGCCCAGCAATTCCGTCACGTACAGTCCGTTGGAGATTCCGGCCAAAATCGCTGCGGGCGCTTGTGTTCCCGGCTCCAGCCAGAAGTTGCCTGCGCCAATGCCCGGCGCACCGGCCAGGCCGCGCGAGGCATTGCCGGTGGAGCGCAGTTGCAGCTTGCGCGCCGTGTAGATATTCAGCAAATAGCTGCGGAGCACGCCACGCTCCATCACCTGCGTTCGCCGCGCGGGCAATCCTTCGCCATCAAAGGGCCGCGTGCCAAACTGTCCCGGCAATGTGCTGTCATCCAAAATCGTAATGTTTGCACCTGCGACGGTCGCGCCCAGTTTGTCCGTCAGGAAGGATGCGTTGCGATAGATGGCGTCGCCGTTGACGGCGTGCAGCACCTCGCGCAGAATCGCCGGTGCAATCTCTGGCGCAAAGACCACGGGCACGCGCTGCGTTTTCACTTTGCGCGCCCCCAGCCGCCGCAAGGCCCGGCGTGCCGCCTCGGCTCCCACAGTCTCGGGCGATTCCAAAGCGGCCAGCGAGCGCGCGTGCGAGAACCAATAATCGCGCTGCATCGCTCCATCCGGTCCTTGCGCGATGGGCTGGGCCGCCAGCGAGCAGTAAGATGTGCGATATTCGCCAACAAAGCCGCGCGAGTTGGCAAAGATTTTTCTTCCCGTGGCTGCCGCAAAGCTGCCGCCCTTGGAGTTGGTGATGCGCGTATCGGCAGCCATGGCTGCGGCCTCTGCGCGCCGGGCATATTCGATGCGCTCGGCGGCGGGCAGACTGTACACATCCTCGTGGAAGAGATGCAAATCGCCGACGATAGCGCCGAACTCCGTTGGCTCGGCCAAGCCGACAAAAGGGTCTTCTGAGGTGACACGCGCCAACTCCACTGCACTGGAGACAAGTTGCGCCATGCCATCCGGGGAAAGATCGCTGCTGCTGGTGGAAGCCGAGCGCTGGCCAATCAACACGCGCAAGCCGATTGCGCGCGAGCCAGACTCTTTGAGCGTCTCCACCTGCCCCAGACGCACCTCGGTTTCGAACTCATCGCCTTCGGCGTAGGTCACCTCAGCGTCGGTCGCACCCGCGCGCAGTGCGCGGGCAACGACCTCCGTCACAAAGTTCGAATCGATGTGGGCTGTGTTCTGTGTCTGCGCTTCTGTGGGCATTTTCCCTACTGCTGGGAGAGCGCGATGCCTACGGTCGCTGCGCAGTTCTTGGACGGGTTCACAATGGCCGCACCCGAAAGGCCATTCAACGAAGCCTGAAAGTTCAGCGTGTCGCCCTTGACCTTCACCGGCAGTCCAATGAATTTGGCTTTGCCGTCAAAGTTGGTGCTCGCTTGCAAGTCCAAGTGGTGCGCTCCCATAAAGCCGTAGGCAATATGTACCTTGATCGCTGCGGCATAGGCAGGCTTGCCTTTGTCGTCGCTCACGGTGAACGTTGCAGAGCACGGACCAGCGCCGCCGTCGATAACCGGCACCTGCTTGGCATCCTTGGCCTGTTGGCTGTTTGCGGTAGTCTGCGCCAACGCGATGCCCGAGCATGCCAGCCCGACGAATACCGACGCTGCCACGACTGCGCACGTGCGCAGCCACTTTGTTCCCAGCCCTGCTTGATTGTTTGTGTGCATAATTTTCGCTCCTTGCTTCCTTGCCAGCATATCCTGCTGCCTTTTCCCTGTGCAACGCATGGCTGCAACGGGAAGGACAGCCTCGTCCTGTGGAAGAGTCATTCTGGGCAGCCAACGCGACGAAGCATCCAGAGGATTTTTGCCGCACCGGCTGCGCCAGGATTCTCTGGAATCTTAATTGCGACGCTGCTCAATTTCCCGTGCCACCCACGGTCATCTTGTCCAGCTTGATGGTCGGCATGCCGACGCCGACGGGCACGCTCTGGCCAGCCTTGCCGCAGGTGCCCACCCCTTCGTCCAGCGCCAGATCGTTGCCGACCATGGAGACATACTTCAGCGCCTCCGGGCCATTGCCGATCAGCGTGGCGTTTTTCACCGGCGCAGTCACCTTGCCATCTTCGATCAGGTAGGCCTCGGATGCGGCAAAAACAAATTTCCCATTGGTGATGTCCACCTGCCCGCCGCCGAAGTTCACCGCGTACAGGCCGCGCTTGACGCTACGCAGAATATCCTCCGGCGCATCTTCGCCTGCCAGCATGTACGTGTTGGTCATGCGCGGCATGGGGATGTGCTGGTAGCTCTCGCGGCGTCCATTGCCGGTGTCGGCGATGCCCATCAGCCGCGCGGAGAGCTTGTCGCTCAAATAGCCTTTCAATACGCCCTTTTCAATCAGTACCGTCTCTTGTGTGGGCGAGCCTTCATCATCCACATGCAGCGAACCGCGTCGATTGGGCAGTACGCCATTATCCACCACGGTGACCTTGGGACTGGCCACAAGCTGCCCCACCAAGCCAGCGAAGGCTGAGGTTTTTTTGCGATTGAAGTCGGCCTCCAAGCCATGGCCGACGGCCTCATGCAGCAGAATGCCGGGCCAGCCAGGGCCGAGCACTACTTCCATCTCGCCTGCAGGCGCGGCGACGGCTCCCAGTTGCAATACGGCCTGCCGCGCGGCCTCAACGGCAAAATGTTCCGGGGTTTTTTCGGTCAGGAAAAATTCCATCTGCACCCGTCCGCCGCCACCGCTGCTGCCGCGCGTGGTGTTGGTGCCCTCTTTGGCGATGACGAAAACGTTGCAGCGTGCCATGGGCTGCGTATCGGCGGCAAAGCTGCCATCGGAGCCAACGACCAAAATGCGCCGCAGCTCATCGGCATAGCTGGCCCGCACCTGAAGGATGCGCGCATCATAGGCACGCGCGGCACGATCGGCACGCAGCAGCAGGTCGAGTTTGGCCGCCACATCCGCGTCCGCGCTGGCACCCGCCATGGGGTAGAGCGCGGGCGTTTGCTGTTCGAGAAAGCCAACGACCGGTTGTTGAGCCGGGCCGCTGGCGATGCAGGCCGCCGTGCGCGCGGCGCGCAACAGACGCTCTGCGGAAAGATCGTCGGTGTAAGCGTAGCCGGTGCGTTCGCCCGCAACCACACGCACGCCACATCCGGCGCTGATGCCCTGGCTGGCAGACTTCACCAGCGACTCATCCAGGCCCAGGCTGCTGGCCGTGACGAATTCAAAGTACAGGTCGGCGTACTCGCCGCCTGCACGTAGTGCCTCGGCCAGGCAACGCTCCAGCAGCCGATCGTTCAGGCCGAAACGCTCGTAGAAAAATTGCCGCGTGGCCCGTGTGGCGTTGTTGCCGTGCGGCTCGTTTGCGCTTCCGTGGCTGGCTGGCATGGCGCTCCCTCGTATCTTCTTCTCCATCATCGTTGGATTGCATCCGCAACGCAAACGGTGCAAACCGTGTGAGCGCGGGCACCGCCATGACCGTGCGCCTGTGGTAGCGTGGTGTGCATGGAAACCGATCCGCGCTACCCGATTGGTAAATTCACGCGCCGAGAGCAGTTGACCGCTGCCGAACGCGCTACGGCCATTGCCGTGTTGGAAGCGCTGCCAGAAAATCTGCGCGCTGCCGTGGCCGGGCTGAGCGATGCGCAACTGGAGACTCCCTACCGCGCTGGCGGCTGGACGCTGCGGCAGGTGGTGCACCACCTGGCCGACAGCAACGGCCTGTGCAGCGACCGGATGCGCTGGGCGCTCACCGAAGATTGGCCCACGATTCTGCCTGCGGATGAAGACGCCTGGGCACAATTGCAGGATGCGCGTACCCTGCCCGTTGCGGTCTCGCTGCAATTGTTGGATGCGTTCCACGTGCGTTGGGTTGCACTGCTGCGCTCCCTGACAGAGACGCAGTGGACGCAGCGCGGCTTTGTGCATCCGCGCATGGGCCGCACCAGCGTAGAGCAGGCTTTGGCGCTGTATGCCTGGCATAATCAGCACCACACGGCGCACATTACTCAACTGCGCCAGCGCATGGGCTGGTAGGGCCGCGCATGGCTGAGGCGCTCCCAATCGAACCAATCGCGCCGGAGCAGATCGCCGCGCGCGTGCAGGAGTTTCTCGCCGCGCATCCGGCGGCGGCGCTACTGGAAAATGGAAAGCTGCTCTTTGATCTGCGCACCGCACGCTGCACACTCAACGCCGAGCATGGCCGCTGCATGGCGCACTTCTGGTCGGAGGAGCGCAATCTCATCCGGCATATCGTTGCCCTAACCGAGCGCAAAGGCACGCTGCGCCTGAGCGTGCAGCGCATGGGCCAAGCGCGCCCGCAAACGTTGGAGCTGGTTCCCAGCCGCGATCGCCGCCAACCGAGCGAACGCGACAGCACGCGCACAAAATATCTGGCGCTGCTGCAGCGCGTCTTGGAGCGGCAGTTTCCCGAGTACAAAGTGACGGGCCTGCGCACAGCGATGGATTTGGAGCGCAGCTTTGGCCCGTCCTACGCGCGCGGCCTGCAGGTGCGCGGCACAACGGGCTGGGCCGTCATCGCCGTCAATGCAGAGGAATCGCCCGCGATCATCCATGGCATTCTCACGCTCGGCATTCTCTGGCTGCATCATTGCCGGGAGCATCCGCCGCAACGTTCGGGGGTGCGTGTCGTCGAAGGCCTACGCATCGTGGTGCCCGTCGGCATGGCCGCCACTACGGCGGCTCGCTTGGCGTGGCTGCATCCCCAGGCAGCGAAGTGGGAGTTGTACGAACTCGACGAGCACGGCGAGGATTTATGGCAACGCGAGGCCGACGCTGCAGGCAATCTGCAGGTGGATTGGCTGCACGCCCCCGACACCGCGATGGCACGCGAGCGCTTTGCCGCGGCCATCGAAACCGTGCAGCAGATGCTGCCAGAGGCCGAGCGCGCGCAGATGGAAATTGCTGTGCGCAGTGGCAGCGAGGTTGCCTTTCTTTGGCAGGGGTTGGAGTTTGCGCACGCGCGCATGGAGTTGGCCGTCAACAGTTTTTCCCGTGGCCAGACGATCACCTTTGGGGCAGGCGCAAGCGAGACTGGGCTGACTGAGGCAACCCAGCCGGAGTTGCGCGTTCTGCTCCAGCAACTCGTCAGCCGCCGCCACGCCCGTGGCGACAAGCGCGACACACTCTATCGTATGCAGCCAGAGCGCTGGCTGGAGTCGCGGCTGCGCACGGCCATCGATGCACTGGATCCGCAACTGGATCCGCGCCCGGTGTATGCGCAGGTGCCTGCGGTTACTGGCGCGGATCACTCCCTGCTGGATCTGTTAGCGGTGCGTCGTGATGGGCGCCTCGTGGTGTTGGAGTTGAAGGCTGACGAGGATTTGCACCTCGCGTTGCAGGCGCTGGATTATTGGATGCGCGTGCGCCAGCACGGCACGCCCGGGGCTGCGGGCATGGAGTCACAGTTGCAGCGGCTTGGCTACTTCCCTGGAAAAACGTTGCAGCCCGCGTCGCCCTTGTTGTATTTGGTTGCGCCCGCGCTGCGCATTCATCCGGCAACGGAGACCGTGCTGCACTATCTTGCGCCTCAGGTGGAGTGGACCTTGATCGCGCTCGATGAACGCTGGCGGGAACAGGTGCGCGCCGTCTATCGCAAACGGGCTGGCAGTGCAGGTGGCGGCCTTATCCCGCGAAAACAGGCATAGGCGCGGAGGAGGGAATCTCTGCAGGGAAGGCATCGCTCTCCGCGCGTTGCGTAAAAAAGCATTCGACGGCATCGAGAACGGCTGCGCCTGTCTTCGCCTGATAGATGGATTTGCGCAATCCCGAGCCGCCGGGCACGCCATGTGTGAACCAGGACGCGAACTGCTTCATCTTGCCCGCGGCCTCCGCATGCTCCTCGGCCAACAGCATGGCGAAGTAGGTGCGGATCATCTGGTAGCGATCCGCATTCGTCGGCTGCGTGTAGCTGCCGTGCGCCGTATACTCGGCGATTTGTCGAAAAATCCAGGGATTCGCCGGGGCCGCGCGGCCAATCATCACCGCGTCGCAGCCGGTCTCGGCCACCATGGCGCAGGCATCCTCTGGCGTGCGGACGTCGCCGTTGCCGATGACAGGAATGCGCACCGCAGCCTTGACGGCGGCAATCCACTCCCAGCGCGCCGTGCCGGTGTAGCCCTGTTCGCGCGTGCGTGCATGCAGGGCCACGGCGTTCAAGCCGCTCGACTCCGCCAGCTTGGCCAGCTCCACGCACACGATGTGGTCCTCGCTCCAGCCCAGGCGGAATTTCACTGTAAAGGGAATCTGCACGGACGCGCGCACCTGCTCAAAGATGCGGGCGATCAGCGGCAGGTCGCGTAGCAATCCGCTGCCACCGTTGCAGCGCACCACACGCTTGGCCGGGCAGCCCAGGTTCAAATCCACAGCGTCGAAGCCTGCATCTTCGACAATGCGCGCTGCCTCGGAAAGCGTCGCCGGGTCGGAGCCAAAGATCTGTGCGGCGATGGGGTGCTCGTCGTCGTAATAGGTCAGATAGCGCTTGCGTTTGGACTCGCGCATCCGCGACAGTCCATCGGCAGAGGTAAACTCCGTCATCAGCAGCCCGCAGCCAGACTGCGCATTGCTGATCGTCTGCTCCACGCCCGCGCTCAGGCGCTCCAGGCTGGATGGGCTGTCGGCCTCTGCGCCGCGAAACAGGCTGGCATTGCGAATGAAGCGGCGGAAGATCGTATCCGTCACGCCAGCCATGGGGGCCAGCACCGTCGCCGGCGCAATCCTCATCGTGCCGATCTGCATCAACGCAGGCACGCGCACACCAGCAGGCATGGCGTGGTCCAGCGGATTGTCCCAATGCTTTTGCATGGCGTGTTGTGGCTTCCATCAAAAAGGCCCCCGCTTCAGCGGAGGCCTGTCTTGTTCCGCACGATGCGTCGTGTTACTTGGCGGCGGCTGCCTTGCTGGCGGCCTCGATGCCGACATCGCTCTTGGCATACTTGCGGCGGAAGCGCTCCACGCGACCGGCCGTGTCCACCAGCTTCTGCTTGCCGGTGTAATACGGGTGGCAACTGGAGCAAATTTCCAAGTGAACGTCGCCCTTGTGGGTCGAACGCGTCTCAAAGCCATTTCCGCAGGCGCACTGCACGCGGATGGTCTCATACTTCGGGTGAATGTCCTGCTTGGGCATGGGGCAAAAAACCTTTCCTGAATGTACCAAGAACCTGCAACAGTCCGTCTTGACGTACACCTTAGGATACCCCGGTTTCCCACAGTTCGCAACGGGATTTGCTCCACGCCGCACCGGCGCGCAACTGCGATACTAAGAGGGCACAGGAGAACGTGGCATGGCCAGCGGCGCACCCGCAGAACCCAATCCGAATGCAACCGGCGCGGCGCAGCCCTGCCCCGTCTGCGGCGGCAGCGGCCTGCGCGTCATTTTTCGCCCGGACGGCGCACAATTCGCCGCACCCTGCACCTGCCAAATCGCCCGCAAGGCGGAGCTGCGTCTGCGCCGCGCGCGCATCCCCGCCCGCTATGCCCACTGCGAACTGGACAACTTCGAAGCGCGCTTCCACGGCGCTGACCCCTCCCTGACCAAGGCGTTGACGGCGGCGCGCCACATTGCCGACAGCTTCCGCGTGGAGCAGGATGGCCGCGGCCTGCTGTTGACCGGCGGCATCGGCGTGGGCAAAACCCACCTGGCCGTGGGCTTGCTGCGCGCGCTGATTGAACAAAAAGGCGCCATCGGCCTCTTTTGCGATTACCGCGAGCTGCTCAAAGAAATCCA
>DAHWKP010000091.1:0-14674 GCA_027343585.1 Acidobacteriaceae bacterium | reverse complement strand
ACCGTCCAAAACTGCGGCGTGGCGGGAGAAATTTGCAACGATGCTCGCTCCACGCGCGCCGCATTCCTCTCCAGTCTTAGCAACAAAATGCCCTGTGCGGCCTCCTGCGAAAGATCCATGACGGCATCCGGCTGCTGCTGCTGCAACGCCTGCACCAATGCGCCGCTGCTTTGCGGATGCGTCCAAAGCAAAATGGTCTGCGGCGCATCTGCCTGCAATTGTTTTTCAATCTGCGGATACGCAGCTTGCGCTGGATCGAACGTCAGCACTTGCGGAGCAGGCATGTTGAGGCTCTGCGCAGCCTGCTGCACGGCAGCCATCGCTGCCCGCCCGTCGTGATCGCGCTGCGTAATCAGAACCGTGCGATGCGGATTGCCTGTGGTCTGCACACGCCGCAAAAATTCCTGCGCCTGCTGCGCATCGCTTGGCCCCATGCGAAAGACCCAGGGAATGTTGACCTCCGTAGCTGTTGCATCCGACGAAAGCGTCAGCAGCGGCACTCCTATCCGGTTCACCACTTGCTCGCCCATGTGTGCGGCATCGCCGCTTTCGGATGTGATGACGGCGATCGAAGGATCCTGCAGTATCAGATGCAAGAGTGAATCGGAGATGTGCGCCCACGATGGCCCGCTCTCGTCCTGCACCGCCAGCGTGATGTGATGGCCGGGCACTGCGGCATCTGCGCCAGAGTCGCGCAAGGCCATCCGTGCCGCTGCCAACATCGCCGCGCCTTCGTTGGCACGCTCGCCATGCAGCGGAGCCAGCATGCCGATGGCAATCTCCTTGCCTGTGAGATCTGCGCTGCGCTCGCGCCCCGGCCCAGCGTAGGAAACGCCTTGTTCTCCAATGCTGGCGTAGGGCGTGATGCTGGAGGAAGACCGGGCGCTGGCGTGCGGATGCAAAGTTGCCGTCGTCGGCTTTTGTGAATTCTTTTTCCAATCCGTACGCTGCTCCGGCCAGTAAACAAATTTCCCATCGCGCACCTGCGCAAAGGTGACGGGAGCAATGTTGTTCAGCGCATAATCAAAAAACGCTGTTCCGCTCACGCCTGCGTATGGCTTCATCTCATACGCGCGCAGCGCATCCATAATGCGTCCGCGATTCAGCCCTGCCTGCTCAATCGCGCCCAGAAGAATGTTCATGCCGTCGAATGCGTAGGCAGCATACGCGTCTGGCGCTTCATGAAAGCGTGCCGCGTACCGTTTCTGAAAACTGAGCCAGGCCGGATCCGTGCGGGTCGGGTCCAGCGGAGAGATCATCACCAACCCCTCCGCCGCAGCTCCAGCAATCTGCACCACCTGCGGATACGCAACACGGCTGCTGGCAAAAACTGGTTGCCGCATGCCCAACGCGCGCATTTGTTTCAGCAATACGCCTGCCTGCCGCGCGTCGGCCCAGATCACCACCCCGTCCAAGTTCGCATTTTTCAGCACCTGCAACTGTGCGGAAAAGTCTGTGTCCGTGGGCGCAAACTTCTGCACCACCGGCGGCTGATGCCCCATGCGCCGCGCTGTCTCAAAGAAAATATGGTCGCCCTCGCGTCCATAGCGATTGTTCACCTGCAACAGACCAACATTTTTCAAATGGAGCTGATTGAAGATGTAGTCGGCCAACGCGTAGCCCTGCTGCCGGTCGTCAGGAAAATCATGCAGCAGCCAGGGAATGCGCGTCTCGGTCACCGTTGGGTCATTCGTGGCCGTGTCGAGAATCGGAATCTCCAGCTTCAACGCCGCACGCAATTCAATATGCGTTGAGGAGGAATCGACGGAGCCAAACATGGCCCAATCTTTCTCGCGCACGCGCATATCCACGATCGCCATGGAAGATGCGCCCCACAACGGCAGATCGTCATGCACGCGCAGCGCAAAGGGCTTGCCGTGGTATCCGCCACGCGCGTTGGCTTCGTCGATGGCCATCTGCGCCCCATGCAGCATGGGTATGCCGTACTGCGAGTCGTAGTTGCTCGCATCGAGTGGGCCAAGAAATCCAATGTCGATGCTTTGCAACTTAGCCAAGTCACCATCGGGCGCGCTGCGCGCAGCTCCATCGTAGGCGAGCGTGCGCGCATCCACGTACCACTGCTGGTACGGCTTGCGGAAACGGTGGAACGGCTCCGCCTGCATCGGCATATTGGCGTACGTGCCGCTGGTTGGTGGAGCTATTGCATTCGCTGCTGGCGGCTTGGCCTGCGCTGCCGCCAGCCTGCAAAACAGCCCTGTGGCTAGAAAAAAAACAGTGGCCGCATGCTTTCTCCGCGGTCGAACTCGCATGTGCATGACGCAAATTCCCTTCTGCTTCTGCATGGTTGTCTGCGCGGACTATGCCAGATTGCGCGTCGAGGCTCCGGGCTTTTCTTCAGATTCGAAGATGGCCATCGCTTCCATCTCCACCAGCAGGCTGGACCAGCAAAGACGTGCCTGTATACCGGTCGATGCGGGCAACACATCCAATCCCTGCTGCCGGAAAAACTCTGTGCGAATTTCGTTGAAGGCCTCGTAGTCGCGCTCAATGTCGCGCAGATAACATGTGGTGCGCACAACATCCTTCCAGCTCGCACCCTCGCTCTTCAACAGCGCGGTGATGTTCTGGTACGCGCGCCAGGTCTGCGCCCGAAAATCTCCGGGATGCACCGTCTCTCCCTGATCGCCCACGCTGGCCGTGCCAGAGATCATCAAGATCGTCACGCCTTTAATGTCCAGCCGCAGCCCACGTGAAAACGAGGATGGCTTCTGATAGTTGTAAGCTTCATTCAACATTTGCGGTGCGCTCATCGCCTTCTTGGCAACCGGCTTGTGCGCAGATGTGGATGCGCCCGGAATTTCAATCACGCTTTGACTCATGACTCTTCTCCTTGATTTTTTCTGCGTTGCTGATTTTTGTTGCGTTGCGTTCCGGGATGCCATGGCTTAAACCCTGCGCCGTGGCCACCCAAATATCTTCCCCTTGAAAATCCATGCTGAGGATGTAGTTGTGCGCAGGCGCTGTTGGCGTTGTCAGCCTGCGTTGTTTTCCATCCGGCGCGGTCATCAAAATCTCTCCACGCCCGGTCTTAGAATTGGGACGGTACGTCACCCAGGCATTGTGGGCATAATCCAACTCGCTCAGACCATCCTGGGTGCAGGCCCACACGGCGTTGCCGCGCGAGCGCACGGCGTTGACAAAATTCGACGCCAACCCGCTGTCCTTCGTCAGGTAGTTGTGCCAGTTGCGTCCGTCATAGCCGCTCAGGCCAAAGTACGTCGAGGCCCAAAACATTTTTGTGTCTGCGTTGTAAACCACACTGCTGACAATGTTGTGGATCAAGCCTTGATTGCGATAGAGCACGATCTCCATTTCTCCATCGGGATCGGTATATGGACGCCAGGTATGATGCGCCAGATCATACGCAACAACGCCGCCGCCCCACGCGCCGATGTAGACCTTCCCTGGCGTCACTGCGAGGGAGTACACCCACGGCTCATTGAACGGAGCATTCGTCTCGTTGAAGATTGTCCAACTTCCATCGCGCGTGTCCAAGCGGCTGGCACCAGCTGCAGTTCCCAGCCAGATATATTCGCCTTGCACGGCGGCAGCGTAAACCAAATCGTTCGCAAGACCGCTGGACATGCTGGTGTAGTTGCGAAATTGTCCGCCAGAGTAAACGCTCGCCCCGCCAAAGGCCGCGATCCACACATCACCGGATTTGTGATCGACGGCAACGCCCATGATGACGTTGGAGACCAAACCGTCCTTTGTCGTAAAGATTTTTTTAATGTGACCTTGCTCGATCAACACCAGCCCGTGTTCGGTTCCCGCCCAAACGCGGTCGCCATCGACGGTGACGCAGAAAACTTCGCCCGGGGGAAATCCATTGGCCTGCGTGTAGTTCACCCAGCGCGTATAGAGCGGCACCGTCTGCGCCTTCAGGCCAGCCGATGCCAACAGGCACAAACCGGCGCATAGAAATATGCGCACAATCTTCCGCGTTGCATGAATCTTCTTTTCGATGTTTTTCTTCATCACTGTCTCGCGCATATCCATCCCTGTCCCCATTGCTTTCCGCCTCGGGCTACATCGTTTTCAGATACTCAATCAGGTCGTTCAACTGCACCTTGTCCATGTCCGAGGTCACGCCGTGTTCATCCTGTGGATTGAAAAGCGTCCAAATTTCTTCCAAGCTCTGCGCCTCGCCGTTGTGCAGGTAGGGTGGCTTCATGGCTACGCCTTCCAATTGAGGCACGTCGAAGGCTTGAATCGTGTCATACCGCGTCGCCGTGCCCACGTTCATCAACACGCGCGAGGTGTAATGCGTGTACGGTGAATGGCAAAAATAGCAACGCTTCTGTGGGGGTATTAACGCGCCTGTGTTCGTGCGCGTGCGGTAGAAAATAGCTCGGCCTCGCGCTTGCGCATCTGTGAGCTGTCCTTTGTTTGATTGGTGTGGTCCCGGCGGCAAACGCAGAGCGAGAATGAAGCCAGCCAAATCCTCCACTTCACTTTTGTTGAATCCTTGCGAACGAAAGATGTAGGCTGCCGTGCGCGGACCATCCTGAGTTTCCAAGTTTGGATTTTTTCCATTCCACTTGAAGGGCGCTGTGCCATCGATGCCCAACAACGTCTTGTTCTCCACCACGTCACGGCCCAGTTGCGGCGTCTCCAGGCTCCACGCCAAACCATCGGACAATCCGCCGTGCGGGTGGCAGGTTGCACAGGCCATCTGTCCCTGCTGGCAATAGCGCGCACTGTAGAAGAGCTGCGCCCCGTGGCGCAGGCGCGTTACACTTTTCGGCCCACCCAAGTCAATCGGCGCTTCCATCTGCATGGTGCCAAGATTCACCACGCTCACCGTATCGTCCATGCGGTTGGCAATGTAGGCCGTCTTTCCATCGGGAGCAACCACCACCGCCGTGGGATTTTTTCCCGTCTGCAAACGCTGTGCAACAAATTCACTGGAGAGATCGAGCCGGTCTGCCGTCAACTCAAACTGCGCAGCCGGAGTCGCGTGCACAATCGCATTCAGCTTTGCGGTGTTGATGACAGAGACCACGTCGGCACCGGAAGCCGTCACCAGCGCCCAGCGGCCATCGGGACTCACTACCGCTCCAAATCCATCCGCATACGATTGATTGAGTCCATCCAGCAGCACCTCGGTCACCCGGAATTTCTGCGATGATCGCGCTTCTGCATGTGGCGGCTCGATAACGGCCATGCCATGCGTCAAATACCATCCCTGATGAATCTGCACCAGAGGATTCAGATTTTTCGGGCGCATGAATGGAACCAGCAACGCTCCGCCTGCGTTGGTCGGCATCTCGGCAATCGTGCGCATTTGGATCACGCCAGGAATTGCCACGCGCGCAGCAATGGTCTGCTGCGCTGCATCGATCACCGTCAGCTCGGATACCGGCGGCTGATCCGCAGGTCCGCGCACCAGTAGATTGGACACATAGAGAAACCGACCATCCCGCGACGCGGTTACGTATTCGGGAAAGCGTCCAGCCACCAAACGCTTGCGCTCTGTGCCCGTAGCCAAGTCCAGCAGAGAAACGTCATCGCTCAGCGTGTTGGCAACGTAGAGCGTCTTGCCGGTCCTATCCAACGCTACACCGGCTGGGCCAGCCCCCGTGGCCAATTTGCGCAGCACGGTGAAGTGATCCGCATCGATGACATCCACCTCGTCCTGCCATTCACTCGTCACATACAGCGTGTGTCCATCGTCGGAAACAGCAATGCCACCGGGCCTATGCCCAACGCTCATCTGCCGCACCACTTGGCGCGTGCGCAGATCGACGGCCAGCACGCGATCGCCATCCTGGCAAACCACATACAACCAGCGCCCATCGGGAGAAATCTGCATCGCAACAGGACTGAGATATGGCAACGGATGTCCGGCAGGCGTCGGACTGCTGGCCGCTGCCGCCGTTTGCGTACCGTGCCAAAGCTCCTGCAGCAGCAAAGCAGCGACAAGCGCAAACGCTGCGCTCATCAGCATTTTTCGACGCAGGGAAAATGCAAGCGCTGTGCTCATTGCAATTTCCCTTTCCCGGCAGCGGGTGCAGGGGCATCCGGTTCAGTCACCGTCAAAATCTGGTCTGCGTGGATGTTGTGTAGCGTCTGCACTGTGCCGCTGGGCCAATGAATCGTCAGCGTGTCCACCAACGTCTGCTGCCCCAGGCCAAAATGTGGGCGCGGATCACTCTGTGACAGATAGCCGCTCTCGGAACCGCTCTGCGTGTACTGATGCTGCCCGGCTGCGACGATTTCCAAGCGCGCGCCAAATCCATCGCGATTGCTGCGCGTGCCCACAAGGCGAATTGTGAGCCAATGATTGTGCGGGCCTGCGGGCGGCGTGTTGTGCAGCAGCACGCCTTCCCCATTCAGTGTGGTGATGTAGGCATCGATGTAGCCGTCATTGTCGTAGTCGGCAAAGCAAGCGCCACGGCCAACAATTTGTTCTTTAAAAAATCCTCCCGCACGCCCGGAAACATCCGCAAAAGTTCCATCGCCGTTGTTGCGCAACAGTGTGGACTGCATCGAAACTGGCCAGCTCATGCCGCCGTTCACGATGAACAGATCCTTCCAGCCATCATTATCAAAGTCGAAAAATCCGCTCCCCCATCCTGCATATTGACCAGAGGCAGCCCCCACGCCACTGCGGTCCGTCACATCTTGAAACATCGCATTCGCTATGCCGGAGTTGTGATACAGGCGGTGATAATGTGCGTCAGAAACAAACAAGTCTTGCCAACCGTCGTTGTCATAATCGCCGAAGATTGGCCCCATCGCCGTGGTCTCTTCCCCATTTTGGCCGTAGTCCACGCCAAGATTGGCGGCAACATTGGTAAAGGTTCCATTGTGATTGTTGCGGTATAGATAGCTGGCCATCGTGTCATTGGCGACGTAAATGTCCGGCCAGCCGTCGTTGTCGTAATCCCCCACGGTGATGCCCATCGCCCGGCCTGGCTGTGCATTGATACCGCTTGCGCGTGAAACATCCGTAAAGGTTCCATCCCCGTTGTTGTGCAACAGACGGTTCTGCTCTGGCGCGTAACTAAGCGGTCCCGGATAGTTCTCCGCTGAGTAGTAATACTTATAGGTCGGGTCAAATTGCAGATAGTTTCCGATGAACAAATCCAGACGACCATCGCGATCGTAGTCCAGCCACGCCGCTCCGGTTCCAAAGTAGGGATTGTCCACGCCCGCCTTGGCAGTTACATCGGTATACGTTCCATTGCCGTTGTTGTGGTAGAGAATCGCGGAGTTGTAATTGGTGACGTAGATGTCCTCATGGCCATCGTTGTCAAAATCTCCCACCGTCACGCCCACGCCAAATCCCTTGCCCGCCACGCCAGCCTGTGCGGTGACGTCGGTAAATGTGCCATCGCCATTGTTGCGGTACAGATGATTCGTCGCATCCACGCCATCCGGCGCAGAATGATCCGTCAGGCCATTGATGTGGCGGCCATTCACCACGTAAAGGTCCAGCAGGCCATCGTTGTTGTAATCCAGCCAAGCGCAGCCAGAGCCTGTGCCTTCAAGAATCGTTCGCAGCTCTTTTTCTCCAAAGGAGTGCCGAAAGTGAATGCCCGATTTCGCAGTGACATCCTCAAAGTGTGGAAGTGGTGTCGGCACATTCGGCTTGGGAGCAGGAACTGACTGCGCGCAAACACCCAGAACAAGCATGGTTCCGCAGGAAACTATTGCCGCAATTTCAATCTTGAGTCGCATTATGGCTTGCCATCCTTTTGCACGTGCGCAGTTGTAGTTCCAACGGGCGTGGGCGTGTCCAATCGCTTCAAAGCCAGCGGCCAGTGATTCTCAGGCGCGACCGCAGGATTTTCATGGCAGCCCGCGCACCCGCGATCTTCGCCGGGCCGCGTCCATATCCAACTCTTTTGCTCGTGAAGAACTGTGCCCTGCGTGTTCAGAAGCTGGAAGCGTACCGGCATGTTCGCCGGCACCGTCATGTAAAAGGAGCCATCCGGCTCCACGGGCGCGCTGCCCAAGATGCGCTCGCGCCCGTCCCGCGCCAGAGCCAGCACCCGCACCTGCGTGATGCTGCCCGCTCTGCGCCCGCTGTGCGTGTCGATCGTTTGAGTTGCGTTCAGGCACAACATGCGCCCTGTCTTCAACTCCAAATGCAGAATGCTGGGATAGCGCAAAGGCACGGCGCGCGTTGCTGCCGATGCGGATACCTGCCCAGCGGAAATTTTGGAGGTGCGCGGCTTCTCCTCTTGCGTGTAGCGTTGCGCGACGGATGGTGGCAAGCGGTAGAGGCCGGAACCATCCGGACGAATTTGATAGAGCACACGCTGTGCCTTGGTTTTTCCAACCGTCGTGAGCGGAGCGTTGGCTGCGAGCAAAATGCGCCCATTGTGCAGCACGCAGACTACTTGAAAATCCCCGGGGCCAAATGTGATCGGATGCGCATCGCTGCCATCCAAGCGCGAGACAAAGATGGACGACGCCCCCCACGCTCCATCTGTATTCTTTGCCGTGTAAACAATCTGCTGGTCGGGGAGATATTCGGCCTGCGTGCAATCTGCGGCGCAATGCGTGACTTGGCGCGCAGCAGAGCCATCCGCATCCCGCTCCCACACCTGCCAGGCTGCGCCCTGTTTGCCGGGAGCCGCGTACAACACATGCGTTCCATCCCAGCTGGGGCGCATATCCGCCGCAGGAGTTTGCGATTGCCGTGCTGGCGCAGATGCCAACAAGGGGGCGTCGCAATCTTGCGCGGACAGAACGCACAACGATTGTTGCGCGCTCCAGAGTACCCAAAGCACCAGGAGTATGCGTACCCAGAGCACGCGGCGGAATGGCATGCGATCTTGGCTCCACGCCCGCCAAGAATTGATCGTGTGTTCCTGCTGCTCTGACCGCATATTCTCCTTCGACTGATTCCGCTCAGTGATCGTATGCGTACCGCAGGAGGCATTCCCTGAAATCAAGGGTTGAAAACCCTATCCACCTTTCGTTGGATTTTTTCTGGTTCCGATCGAAATTTCAGAGAAGGCCCCTACGCAGACGAAAACTGTACCGATTGCAAGCAAAGGAGATCGCAGCAAAAATTTCCCGAATCGTGCCCTGCGTCACAGAAAGCTGTTCGAAAAAAGGCGCGAGTCCGACTCGAAGCAATCGCTTGTCGTATCGATCACAATTGGCTGGCGGCTATATTTTCTTGGCGTGATTGCAATCACAATCGAGGAATGCGGCACACGCTGGCGCTCTGAATGCTTTCCTAGAATGACAGCATTCTCCCGTAGCTTGGCAAGGGATTGGCAAGGGATTGTGTTGGCACGGATGTGGGTTTCTCCTCGGCACTCCACCTGCGAATGCATTCCACAGGAGCAATTCTGCCCAAGGAGCTGACGGAAAAATACGCACGGGAAAGAAGGAGGACGGTTACTGCAATTCGCTACGAAATCGGATCTTGCAAATATAGGATCTCAAGAATAGAGGATCCAAAAAGTCTCGATAGAAGTTTGGGATCGTGCGCCCAACTACCGCCACCCCCGACTTCTTCGCACAGCAACCAAGACACCAACGGCCCAAGAGCATGCGGCGGTGCAGCTTAAATATCGCGCAGCAGGTCCGACAGATTCATGCCAAAACCCAAGGCCACGACCTCCATCATCGGCAGGGAGATGGACTTGCGTCCACGCTCCAAATCGCTGATGTAACTGCGATCAATCCCCAGGTAAATGGCCATTTGCAGTTGCGTCATGTTTTTGGACTTGCGCAAAAAACGCAACTTGCTGCCAAAACGTTGCGTGACCCCAATGGACACACTGCGCTGCCCGGGGAGAACCGCAGGATTGCGCGCATCCAACAAGGTGGAAATCGGAATCGGAGAGACCTGTCGCATTCATCACCTCGGCGTTACCAGAACTACAGTTTCTTGGTTACCATTGGCTCCGCCGCGTCCCACGATCGTACCGTACTGCGTTGCGCTGCGGCACCCTTCTCCATCCCCATACCGCAATCAGCGGGGACAAAAACTGGAACCCAAGTTAAGAAACCTCTCAACAATCTCCGGCAGGCTGGAAGCCACCTGGAAGCTGCAACCCGCCAAAGATCGGCGATGGCCGCAGCTCCTACTCTTACTATCTATCCATGAGAGCAGAAGCACGATCGTCCATCAACAACATTCTGTCGATAGACTACACTTTCTTCCCAAGTCGGAACTTGATTGCCTAAAGGCGACATTCTGTCGATAGCCGATACGGGCCTGCTGTTACCTGAGTACCGTTGGCATGGTTACCCCATGACTCCGTACGCGGATGCGGGAGGAAATTGTGATGGATGTCCTGATTTTTGTTGGTGGTATCTGCCTTGGTTCTTGCGGTGGCTTCTTGCTGGCTTTGCTGGTAGTGCGTGGTCGAGCCGTCAGCCTATCCGAGGAGAACTCCGCGTCCCAAAATAGGACGCACGTCGATCCCTTCTCCTCCCCGCTTTGGGCGGAGAGGAAGCCACGCCGCTCCTATGCACCGTCCCCCCCTGCCACAGCGCAGGCCGTCGCCCGTGTTCCTTTGCGCGCACCGATTGCAGAGATCCCTGCTACTGGATGGGGAAAGTAGATCCCCGCCGTCTTGGCTAGCCCGCATCAATTACCCAGCGCAGCCTGCTGCGCACGGAAGAGATCCCCCATGCCGCGCTCCGCCATTTGCACTAATTCGTTTAGCCGCGCCGTGGAGAAGCTCTGCCGTTCCGCTGTGGCCTGCACTTCGACCAGATTGCCGTCGGCGGTCATCACCACATTCATGTCCACCTCGGCGCGTGCGTCTTCCTCATACGCCAGGTCCAGCAGCACCGTATCGTCCACAATGCCCACACTGGCCGCAGCCACCATCTGGCGCAGCGGGGAGACCGGCAGTGTTCCCGCCGCCACCAATCGATTCAACGCCAGGGCCAGCGCCACGGATGCGCCCGTGATCGCCGCCGTGCGCGTTCCGCCATCGGCCTGCAATACATCACAGTCCAGCACGATGCTGCGCTCGCCCAACGCTTCCAAATCCATCGCCGCGCGCAGCGAGCGCCCAATCAATCGCTGGATCTCATGCGTGCGTCCGCCGATCTTGCCCCGCTCCGCTTCGCGCGGCGTGCGCGTCAGAGTTGCCCGCGGCAACATGCCGTATTCCGCCGTCACCCAACCGCGACCGCTACCGCGCATCCAGCCCGGCACGCCCGTCTCCACCGTTGCATTGCAGAGCACGCGCGTGTTGCCCACTTCAATCAACACCGAGCCTTCCGCCGTCGCTACAAAACCGCAGGTCAGCCGCAGCGGACGCATCTGGTCCGGGGCGCGATGGTCGGGGCGAAAGTACGGCGTGGCGGCTTCAGCTTGGGCTGGGGAATTGTGCTTGGACATGGGTTTGATTGTACCGGCAACAGAGCCGACCGAGATGCCCGCAGGCTGTCCCCAATCGGTTTCAAATCGGGAATTCTTCCCGTTTGGGAATTCCAGGGCGGGAATCGGGCGCAACACATGGCAAACACGAGTGTTGGGGGCAGCACTCGCTTCCACTGGCTCTAGTGCCGCGCCCAAAACGGAACCCGCGCCTCCGGTGGCCTTCCCATGCCGGGCCAGGGATTTCCGCCTGAAGTCGACTCTTATCCACCACTTAGGGAATCTCTCCGGGTTTGGCACGCCACGTGTATATAGATATGCCGTGTTCCAGTGCGAACGGGAACGATTCCACTTCGAACTGGGGTCACAACAGAAATAGCCACCGGCTGGAAAGGAGATCGCAATGAGCACGCACCCGCAGTCCACACCCCAATCCGTACCGCAGCCCAGCGCGCATCCCCGTTCCCCGCGTGCGGTCCAGCCGGGGCAGCACCCGGCCCTCGCACTCCGCGCTGCGCAAAGCAACGGACAACCCCGCAACGCTGCGGAGTTGTCCCCGGAGCGCCAGGCGCATGCCCTGCGCAACTGGCTGACCGTGCTGCGCGTGCATTGTGACCTGCTTGAACAGGCCGGAGCCGTGGCCGAGCGCCATCGCGGCTGGCTGCAAGAACTCTCCGTCGCCATTGGCCGCGGAGAATCCCTGATCGCCGGACTGTTGCCGTCGCTGGCCCCAACGCCTGCACCTGTTCCTGAACCCATCCAAACATCGGCGCAAACATCGACACAGCCGCAGAACTCACCCGAGGCAGAATTCATCCCGACTGACCCGACTGATTCGACCGCCGGGGCGGCTGGCACGCACACGCACCTCTCAGGCGCAAGCTCCAGCATGCCGGAGCTTCCGTCTTCCTCTGTTCCCCCACTGCTCTTGGAAAGGAAACCGCGTACAATGCTGAGCACAATCGATATGACTGCCAAGCAGCCCACTTCGCTTCCCGCTCCCGACCGCTCCGGCATCTTGCATCTGCTGGTAGTTGATGATGAACCCTCCATCCGCACCGCTGCCGCCGAGTATGCCGGAGGTCGCGGCTTCACTGTGCATACGGCAGAGAACGCCGAGACCGCACGCGCGGCGCTCGATGCGCATCTGGCCGACTTGGTGCTGCTGGACCTTCGCCTGCCCGGCGGCGGCGGTCTGGCGCTGCTCGAAGAAATCCGCACGCGCTATCCCGAGGCAGTGGTCATCGTGATGACCGCCTACGCCACCGTCTCCTCCGCAGTGGAGGCCATGCGCAGCGGCGCCAGCGAATATCTCACCAAGCCCTTCACGCTGGACGAGCTGGGCGAGGCGCTGGAGCGTGGCTCCGAACGCCGCCACTTTGACCTCGAAAGCCGCCGCCTGCGCGAAAAGCTGCGCACGCCGGACGGCTTCGGCACGCTGATCGGACGCAGCCCGGAGATGGAACGCGTCTATCGCATCCTTTCCAAGGTGGCCAATACCACACATCCAGTGCTCATCCTGGGCGAGAGCGGCACGGGCAAGGAGATGGTCGCGCGCACGATTCACTACAATGGCCCCAACGCCACGCAGCCCTTCATCCCCATCGATTGCGGTTCGCTGGCACCCACGTTGATCGAAAGCGAACTCTTCGGCTACGTCAAGGGAGCCTTCACCGGAGCCAATCGCTCCAAAGACGGCTTGCTGGCCGCCGCGGGCGAGGGCACGGTCTTCCTCGACGAAATTGGCGAGCTGCCGCTGGACCTGCAATCCAAGCTGCTGCGCGCCTTGCAGGAAAAAGAAATTCGCCCGGTCGGCTCCACGCAGCGTGTGGCCATCCATGCACGCATTCTGGCCGCAACCAACCGCGATCTGCCCGCCATGGTCGAGCAGGGCCGCTTCCGCAAAGATCTCTACTTCCGCCTCAACGTCGTCAACGTCAAACTGCCCGCGCTGCGGGAGCGCCGCGCCGACATTCCCGTGCTGGCCGCGCACTTCCTTGACCGCCTGAGCCGCGAGACTGGACGCACGCTGAGCCTGAGCGACGAAGTGCTGCGCGTGATGAACAGCTATGACTGGCCGGGCAACGTGCGCGAACTGGAAAACATGATTGAGCGCGCCTGCGCCCTCTCCTCTGGCCCGCTGTTGCACCTGGGCGATCTGCCCACGCAGTTGCAAGAGTACCGGATGCAGACGCAACGGCTGACGCAGGCGGCCCAGGAAAACGCCGCCAATGGCGAGGTCGGCGAAGCTGAGGCCATCCTCACCATCGCCGAGATGGAGCGGCAGGCGATTCTCAACACCATTCGCCAGCTGAACGGCGACAAGCTCACTGCGGCCAAGCTGCTCGGCATCGGCAAGACCACGCTCTACCGCAAGCTGAAGGAGTATGGCATCGCCGACTCGCACTTGGAAGAGTTGCAATAACGCGAAGAGTCACAAGCACGGCTGCACCGGTACTGGGAACACACATTGCGCAAACCGACACTGGAGGAGGGCTGTATGAATCAAAATATGCTGCTGGTCACCAACATTCCGGGCGCGGAGAACTGCGCCGCCGCCATCACCCGCCAATTGGGCCTGGGCGTCGAGCTGGTCTCCAGTGGACGCGCCGCACTGGCTGCACTGCGCCGCCGCGAGTACACCGTGGTGGTGCTCGATGAAAACCAGACCGAAGCCGATCCCGCCGGGGCCGATGTACTTTGGCAACAAGCCGGCTTGGCCATTCCCATTCAGGTCAACTTGGCCATCTCCGGCTCGGGCCGCCTGCTGCGCGAGATTCGCGCTGCCCTCCAGCGCCGTGAGCGCGAACAGGCA
Organism: Acidobacteriaceae bacterium; assembly: GCA_027343585.1. Lineage (GTDB taxonomy): Bacteria > Acidobacteriota > Terriglobia > Terriglobales > Acidobacteriaceae > JAJZCX01. The sequence goes on along the minus strand of DAHWKP010000091.1, from coordinate 530 downwards.
TTGGCCTTGCGCGCGGCCACGCAGGTCATCGGCGGCGAGATCAACACCACCATCACCGGTCTGCTGCTGCAAACCCAGTTGATGCTCTCCGAACCCACCATCCCCACGGCCCTGCTGCCCAAGCTGCAACAGGTGGCACAGCTGGCCGGAACCCTGCGCCAGCAGCTTTGCCCCCGCAACGCTGCTTAGAGCAACTCCGAATCCAAACGGCATGGGCCAGAGAGGGAACTCTCTGGCCCATGCCGTTTTGTAGCAGTGCGTGGATGATTTTTGTGCAGCGCGCCGCAGCAGTAGAAAAGCACACGGCCTGCGGAGTTTGCCTCCGCAGGCCATGTGTGTGTACTGCTACTGTCGATTTTTACTGCGCTCTACTGGTTTGACGACGCTGTTTCTTTTTCTTTACTGCACGTTCAGCGTGAAGGTAATGGCTTGGTTCAGGCCCGCGCCATCGCTGGCCAGAATCGTCACCGCCGCAGTGCCCGTGGGCGTGCCGGCGGTTGGGGCCGATCCGCCCGTGCTCGTGCCACTGC
>DAHWKP010000084.1:0-1824 GCA_027343585.1 Acidobacteriaceae bacterium | reverse complement strand
GGCCAGTGCGCTGAGATGGCCGACCATGGCGGTGTCGACGACGGTCATCAGCATCCAGCCCAGCTCGGCAATGGCGACGGGAATGGCCAGCAAGGCGAGCGCGCGCAGTTCTTTTTTGAGTACGGCGATTTTTGGCTGGGTGAGAGTCATGCGTGCGGCCTCATGCTTTCATCGTACTTCGTACAATGGATATATGAAGAAAACGGAGATTCCTTCGGGCAGTTCCTCTTCGGCGACGGGCGCGCAGCGGCGCGTGTTTGCAGCTCCGGGACGCGTGAATTTAATGGGCGAGCACACGGACACGAGCGAGGGATTTGTGATGCCCGCGGCGCTGGAAGTGCGCACGGTGGCCACATTGGAGCCATGGGCAGGCGGGGACGAGGCTGAGATTACGTCAGAAAATTTCGGAGAAACGGTGCGTGTGGATTTGCGCAAGATTCCGGAGCCGCGACGGCACTGGAGTGATTATCCGATCGGCGTGCTGTGGAGTTTGCGCGAGCGCGGCATCGCTTGCAAGGGATTTTCGCTGACGCTGCGCGGCAATGTTCCGCAGGGCGCGGGGTTGAGTTCGTCGGCCTCAGTGGAAGTGGCCACAGCGCTGGCGTTGCTGAACCACGCTGGCGTGACGCTGCCGATGCCCGAGGTGGCGCGGCTGTGCCAGCGCGCGGAGAATGGCTTTGTGGGCGCGCAGTGCGGCATTATGGATCAATTTATTTCCTGTTGCGGCCAACAGGATCACGCGCTGCTGCTGGATTGCCGCACGCTGGACTATGAATTGCTGCCGCTGCCGGCCACGGTGCGACTGGTAATTTGCAACACGATGGTGAAGCACTCCAATGCCAGCGGCGGCTACAACAGCCGCAGGGCGGATGTGGAAGCAGCGTTGCAGATTTTGCGGCGTAGTCGGCCGGAGCTGCGCACGCTGCGCGATGCGACCGAGGCGGAGATGCAGCGCCATGCCGCAGAGATGCCCGCGCCGGTGCTGCGGCGATGCCGCCATGTGTTGAGTGAAAACCGGCGCACACTGGAGGCGGCCAGCGCGTTGCGCAGCGGAGACTTCCCTCGTTTTGGCGCGTTGATGCTGGAGACGCACGCCAGTATGCGCAACGATTACGAGGCCAGTTGCGAAGAGGCCGATCTGCTGGTGGAGTTGGCCATGCGGCAGCCCGGCTGCTATGGCGCGCGCATCACCGGCGCGGGCTGGGGCGGATGCACGGTGAATCTGGTGGAGGCGGAGATGGCCAGCGCCTTTATGCAGACAATTAGCGACGCATATTTTCAGAGCACGGGCAAGCGAGCAGAGATTTATCTGGGGCGTGCGTCGAATGGCGCAGGGCCGGTGGAGTGAAAAAAGGAATTGCAGAAAAACCGCAGGCTCCTTCCCTCGGCGGAGTTTATCCTGAGCGAAGATGAAGGACTCGGGACAGGCTCACTCGCTGCACGCGCTTGGAATGACAAGGTGGGAGTGGGTGCGCAGGTTGGTGCGGTTGCAGATTTTTTCCTCCCACCCTTCGCAAAAGAAGCGAAGGATGGGGCACCCGGGGTTCAACTGCACCCGATTCAATTGTCAGGGCAGCTCTCAGTCATCCCACGTCTCAAAGGCGAGACATGGGGCACCCGGCAGCCGACACCCGGCAGCCTTCGCTGGGAATGACAGAGTATTTCTACGCAGGGTAGTTTATTTTTTCTGCGTGCTGCGCAACTGCGGATTCTTCGCGGCGCTGATTAAGTCGGCAAAGATGCGGTAGGCTCCGGGAACGCCTTCGGGCATTTGGCGATCGAGCGCGAGCGCGGTGTAAATATACAGGCCTTGTCCGTAGTGCG
>DAHWKP010000080.1:0-2434 GCA_027343585.1 Acidobacteriaceae bacterium | reverse complement strand
GCATGGGCGCGGCGCAGTTGCGCCTCCGTGCTGCCCGGAAAGCGCTGCAATAAAAGCGGGCGAATGGAGCGATTCCAGGCAATATCGATCAGCGCTTCATGCGTCAGCACGGAGTAAGCCCCCAGGCGGGGCGCAAGGCAGATCAACAGAACCAGAGCGATTCCAACACAAAGGAAGATGCGGCGTGCGTTCCTGCGCAGCGAATACAAAGCTAGCCACTTTCTGTGCCATCGACTCCAGACCCTCCCCGGAACGTTCAGCGCCCGGACGGATCTGAAAAAAGACTGCTCCCTTGTTAGATGCAGCGATTCGATCGCAGGAAGAGAAGCGGCGGTATTGTTTCTGGGGAGGAAGCCTGCCTTTGTCGGAGCCTACTGCACTGGATTCGAACAAGTGCAGCAGGCCGCACAACACACTGAACTCCGGAACACTGGTCGAGCTTGCAGCCAGAAACAGCTGCGGAACCGGAGTGCGCCTACTTCGGCGGGAAGTGATCGAGCATCTTATAAACCGACTTGGCCACTTCCTTCTCTTCATTTTTTCCTGGCTTGAGCACGTTGTCCTGCGTTGCTTGGCCGCGCCAGACAAGATGCTTGGTTTTGGCGTCGATCAGGTCCACGGTGAGAATGCCGATGGTGATGGGCTCCTGTGTCGTGTTGGCCATGCCCATGCCACCCATGCCCATGCCCATTCCCCAACCACCCCAGCCGCCACCACCGCCCATGCCTTCATACGTGGTGTTGGATTCTACGGATTCTTGAGTCAGAAAATGATAGGTGGCGATCAGGTCCGGAGACTGAGCCATAGAGACGACCTTCATTCCCTTTTTCGTCAGCGCTGCGCGCACGTATTCGCCCACGTACTGCCGGTAAAAAGGATGGTTGTCATGCGGGCTGGGAACCCAAGCCACCGTTTTGTAGCTGGAGAAGGGAGCGTTGTGGCTCCAGTTGACGCGAATGGTTTGCGCCGAGAGTAACGGCGTGCAAACCAAAAAGGCGGACAGAAGACTCCAGGTGAAAATCCGGAGCCGGGCGTGCAGGGACTTGTGCATCATTTCTTCCTCCTTGTCCTACGGTAAGAGTGCATAAATGGGTACGCTGTCCAAAATTACTCGCGTGTGTGCTTGGAGATGGCAACCGCAATGCGATAGTCTGAAGTTGAGTGATGCGCGTGCAAAACCTCCAATCCGCTGGCTATCGCTGGATGCGCAGCTGTGCAGTCTTCGCGGCGTGCTGTGCGTTGTTGCTGGCCTTGCCAGCGTTGGCATCGCTGCAAACACGCACGCAGCCCGCTGCCATTCGCGCCCGCCATACGCACCGCGCGCATCGCCGCCGTAGGGCGGTGGCTCGCGTCCGCAGACATCGCCGCACGCTCGCGCACCGGCAACGGGCCCATCGCCGCAGCCTGCATGCTGCGCATCCAGCCGCCATGGCTGCAGCGCCCACTGTGGCCGCCGTGCCCACGCCTGAAGCCTCGGATGTGGATACAGAAGCCATCCCACGGACTGCGCCCACGCAAGCCACGCAGACCGTCGCCATTCCGCGACACATTCCCCGGCCCTTGCGCGGCTCCCATGACGTGCTGGTGCATCAGAACATCATTGCGGACGTCGAAGGACTGGGCCGCATACAGAATGACGCACAGATCCAAGAAATGTTAGCAGCCAAGCGGTTGGCGCCGTTGCCGGTGGGCCACGGTTTGTCGGTGGATCCGCGACTGCCCAGCAATCGCCGCTATTGCCGCCCGTGGACAGCGGACTTTCTGGCGAACTTGGCGCACGCGCACTCCGCCTTATTTGTGCATCCGCTGGTGGTTACCTCTGCCGTGCGCACCGTGCAATTTCAGCAGCACTTGGAGCGCATCAACGGCAACGCTGCTCCTGCCAGCGGCGACACCGCCTCGCCCCATTTGACCGGCCAGGCTGTCGACATTGGCAAAAAGGGCATGTCCATGCGTGAGATCGGCTGGATGCGCGCCTACCTCGGTCAATTGCAGAGCGCGGGCCTGCTCGACGTGGAGGAGGAGTTTCACCAGTCCTGCTTTCACATCTCTGTCTACAAAACCTATGTGGATGAGCCGGGATTTTCGACCAGCATGATTGCTCGTTCTGATGTGCCCGCACTGCCAGCCGAAGAGCCGAAGGCGAGTTCCCCAGCGCATCACGCGCTTGTGCGGAGCGTGCATCACCCTGTGCGCCGTCGCCGTCGCCGCCTGCATGTACACCCCAGCCTGATGGCCGCCGGAGTTCAGTAAGCGCGCAGGTGTATTGCCCGCCGCGCGCGCGTTTGTAGCATTCCTTACAATAAGACCCATGTCGCATCCTGCGGAACGCGCCGATACTTCCAACCTGATTCGCGGACGCGCCACGGTGGGGGATTTTGACCTGACCCTCTGCACCGATGGCGCATATTTACTCGACGGCGGCGCGATGTTT
>DAHWKP010000062.1:0-4703 GCA_027343585.1 Acidobacteriaceae bacterium | reverse complement strand
GGCTTCTCCGTCGAGGGTGGAGCGCTGTCTCCGCGGCTCACGCTGGGTGGATCGGGTTACTAAAAATGCAGGACAAAGCCGCTGCTGAATGTCAGGAGTCCCAAGCTGTGTACACCATTGGCTTCCCGCAGATTCGAATATCCAAACTCAGCAACGCGCCACTGCAAATGGCGGCTGAGTTGGAAATCCATTCCTGCCAGGCCCTGACTGTCGAGCGCAGCGCCACCGTTTTCATTCTTGCTGTTGAGCACGGGGCCGGATGTCGGTACAGGATCGCCATCGGGGATCAACTCTCCGATTTGAGAATCCGCGACGCCGATCAGTCCTTCCACATAGGGATTCAGGCGCTGGTGCGCCAGATGCAGAGCGGCGCGGATGCCTCCGGACACTGCCAATAAGGATTGAGCCGGGCCGCCGCCATAGGCGCTGTTGCTGCCCGATTGCAAAGCAAGGCGAAAGTCGGGGCCGAGGGTCATGGCGGGGAGGTGGGAAGAGAAATGTTTGTCGAAGTACGCACCGAAGGTGACGCCGTACATCCACGGCTCTCCAGCAGATTGAATATCCGTAGCATTGAATTCGCTATAGATTCCGGTTTGTGCCAGGGTCGGCATCGTAACGAGAAACGCGAAGCCAAGAGCGAAGAGTGCGGTCCATTTGAATTTCACGAGAAAGAGGGTTCCTTTGCTGAAGATGGATGGCCGGAAGCGCGTGCGCACACGCACGCCGATTTTGCGAAGCTCAATGGAAGCGCATCACAACGCCCATACTCACGGCTCTGGGATGCGAGCTGGTTCCATTATCCGATATTTGGCTGAAGCTGAACTCGGCAACACGCCAATCTATGGAATGGGTGAGTGGGATGTCCATCCCGTAGATGAGTTGGTACTCATATTTGCTGTCCGAGACTCCGGCAGGACCCATGCCCGGTTGCATGGTTGCACCCGATTGATAATGTCCCAAGCCGAATAAGCCTTCCAAGTATGGATGCAATTGAAACGTAGCAGGCTGAAGCGCCAGTCGAGGGCCTGCGAGAAAGCTGTCTAGCCGAGTGGATTCTCCACCAAAGAGGAAGGATCCTCGCGCATCCAAGCCCGGATGCAGCGCCCCCCAGTGCCATCGGTCGCCGTAGACGCCCACAATCGGGCCGTTCACCCAATCGGCGCTGGGGGCATTTAATTTTGCTGCGTTGTATTCGGCATAGGTGCCGATCTGGCCCAGGGCGTGTAGGGAAAATAGCAGGAGCAAGCAGGAAAGGATTCGCAAACGAAACATGTTTGGACACACCTCAACTTCGGTTAGACGGAACAGAATGAAAAAGGTTGGATGCGCTTCAAAAACGGCAAAACTATGGAGCTAGAATACCACGCAGTTTTCTTAGTGTTGCTTGCGCTTTTTTTCGCGCTTGCGATGCTTTTGGGCCACTGCCGTCTTGGGTTTCTTTTGGAAGCGATTGCCCGATCCGCCTTTGGGCAGGATGGATTCTTCCACGATGGAGAACTGCAATTTATTTTCGAAGACGTCGATGCGGTCGAGAATGACCTGCACGCGCGCGCCGGCGGCATAGCTGTGGCCGGTACGCTCGCCTTGAATTAGTCGCGTGTTCTCGCGGTAGGTGTAGTGGTCGTTGCGCAGCGTGTCGATAGGAACCAGGCCTTCGACGAAAAGGTCGTCGAGTTCGACAAACAGGCCATAGCGTGTGGCGCTCAACACGATGGCGGCAAACTCCTCACCCACACGGTCGCGCATAAAGCGGACCTTTTTCCACTCGATCAATTCGCGTTCGGCCTCGGCTGCGGTGCGTTCCGTCTCACTGCAATGCTGCGCGATGGCGGCAAGCGCTTCGGCGTCGATCGGAGCGGGCAGGGCGGAGTCGGCGCGTTGCCAGGCTGGCGCTGGTTGCAGCCGCGTGGATCGCTGCGCCCATGGGGATGGGGTTGTGTTGGGTGAGGGGAATGCAATGTGTCCCGAAACGCCCGCCTGGAGCAGCGCTTTGATGATGCGATGCACGATGAGATCCGGATAGCGCCGGATGGGCGAGGTGAAGTGCGTATAGCACGGCGTCGCCAGCGCGAAGTGGCCTAGATTCTCTTCGCTGTAGCGCGCCTGGCGCAGCGAACGCAACATGAGATAGGTCAGGATGCGCTCCTCTGGCTTGCCCGCCAATCGCTCGACGAGCCGCCGGTACATCTGCGGCGTGACGGGAATCTCTTCGGGGATTTCGACGGTGTGCCTGCGCTCATTGCCGCCGCGGCGCACGCGGTCGCGCCGGTCGCCGCGCGTCTCCAGCTTGCGCACCGGCAGCGCACCCAGGCCGAGTGAGTAGCCAAAGCCGGCAGCAATCTCCTCAAAATTCACGATGCGCTTCGGCTCCGGCTTTTCGTGAATGCGATAGAGACTGGGTGCGCCGGTCTGCGCGATCCAGGCGGCCACGGCCTCATTGGCGGCGAGCATGCACTCCTCAATCAACCGATTGGCCCAGGTGCGTTCGGAGCGGGCGATGCCGCGCATGCGGCCCTGCTCGTCAAATTGAATTACCGGCTCCGGCAGATCGAAGTCGATGGAGCCGCGCCGCTCACGCTGCGTGTTCAGCAGGCGCGCCAGCGCGTAGAGGCGCTCGAACTCCGGCACAAGATCGGCAAACTCCGCGCGCGTGGCCGCATCGCCGTCGAGAATCGCATGCACCTGGGTGTAGGTCATGCGCCGCGCAGAGCGGATCAGGCCCTGACAGACCTCCGCCGAGAGCACGGCACCATCGGCGGCGATTTGCAGGATGCAGGAGAGCACGAGTCGATCTTCATTGGGGCGCAGGCTGCACACATCGGTCGATAATGCGGCGGGCAACATGGGAATAGCGCGGTCGGGAAAGTAGACCGAGTTGCCGCGCAGGTGCGCCTCCTGGTCCAGCGCCGTGCCCGGCTGCACGTAGGCGGCGACGTCGGCGATGTGAACGTGCAGTTCGTAGCCGCCGCCTTCATCGCTGCTGAGCGGACGCGCATAGACGGCATCGTCAAAGTCGCGCGCGGTTTCTCCGTCAATGGTGACAATGGGCAACGCGCGAAAGTCACGGCGGCCCGCGCTGAGAGCGGGGTTGGATGCGGGCGGCACGGCTACGCGCGTGGCCTGCTCCAACACCGCGTCGGGAAAGACATGCGGCAGGTGATGCTTGCGGATCAGGATCTCGACGTCCACGCCGAAGGCCTCGCGGTCGCCTAAAACTTCCAGCACGCGACCGCGCGCCGGACGCGTGGGTGTGGGCCAGTCGGTAATCTCGACATGAACGACGAGGCCATCGAGAGCGCCTTGTGCGGCAGCAGCGGCAGCGTGCACGGCAACGGTCTGCGCTTCGGCTCCCAACACGCGATGCGGCGATGCGGTGTCGTGTGCCTGCGGAATCTCCATGCCTGCGGGGATGAGAATCGGCTGCGCGTTGCGCTCGCCAATCGGCGTGACAAAGTTTGCAGGCCATCGAGAGGTGTCTGCGCGTTCGGTGCGGCTGGGGTGACGTGCGGCGCGGCCCGCATGAAAGATGCCCACGAAGGTGGGCGCGCGCCGCTCCACAATGCGTGTGATGCGCCCGGCGCGGCGGCCATCGCTGCGCGCGGGCAGCAGGGCAATTTGCACGATGTCGCCCTGCATTGCGCCTTCGATCGCATCGGCGGGAATGAAGACATCCTGTTGCAGGCCGGAGCCGGGCGTGAGCGGGCGAACAAAGCCGTAGCCCTCGCGGTTCAGGTCCAGGCGGCCAATCACGGGTGCATCCTGCTTTTTTGCGGAGGCCAGCGCCCACTGCTCGCTGTCGGTTTTGGTCAACAGTCCGCGCGCGGTAAGGCGGGCAAGCTGTTCGAGCAGCAGCCGTCGCTCGCGACCGCCGCCGAGGCCGAGTTCACGCACCAATTGTTTGTAGCCTGCGCGTTGGCCGGGGGCGCGCTCAATGCGGCGCAACAAATCTCGGTCGGTCATGGGGTTACTCCCGTGTGGATTTTGGACCTATTGCCTGTTGCGTCATTGCTTCTTATGGTACCTTTGGCAGGTAGAGGCTGGCTCCATTCTGGAGCGTGTACCATTTTTGCCCTTGGCCCATATATATTTTGAATGTCATTGCAGGATTGCGCGCGGCGTTCAGGTACGATGGCAGCGAGTGAGCCTGAGCAACAGGAACGGCCAACTCCATTCGATTTTCATTCCGGATTTTTTATTCCGGTGCATACTGGAGTCGCCAGCACAATGAAAGGATCGCAGAAGCATATGTGGAAACCCAACCAACCCGGAACCAACTCCCTGACCCCAACAGAGCCAACACGCCCAGCCCTGCCCCCAGCGACAGGCGCAGACGCACAACACGCACGTCCGGCCATGCCCACAGCCATTCCAGCTACCAGCGAACAGGCCACCATTGGCAAATCGCTGGTGATCAAGGGAGAAATCTCTGGCAGCGAAACGCTCTACATTGACGGCCAGGTGGAAGGCTCCGTCAACATGAGCGGTAACCGCGTCATTGTCGGGCGCAACGGCATCGTGGCGGCCAACATTGTCGCGCGCGAAGTGGTTGTGTTGGGCAAGGTGCGCGGCAACGTCAATGCCAGCGACCGCGTGGACATTCGCAGCGAAGGTTCGCTGACCGGCGACGTGATCGCCCAGCGCATCAGCATTGAAGATGGCGCCTACTTTAAGGGTGGCATCGACATTCGCAAGCCGGGTGGCAA
>DAHWKP010000050.1:0-1262 GCA_027343585.1 Acidobacteriaceae bacterium | reverse complement strand
GGTTGACCTGCCCCCTGAAAACCGCACACTTCTGACTACGAAATAGTAGGTTGAAGGAGAAGGAGCGGAGTATGTCAAGGAGCAAGCACAGCGAAGCGCAGATGATCGCGGCGGTCAAGCAGTAGGAAGCCGGTCGCCGGGCCGAAGATGTAGCCCGTGAGGTAGGAGTGAGCACGCACACGATCTATGCCTGGAAGTCGAAGTACGGCGGCATGGATGTGAGCGAGGCGCAGGAAGCCAAGCGATTGCGCGATGAAAACGGTCGCCTGCGCAAGCTGGTCGCCGACCTGAGCCTGGTCAAAGAAGCCCTGCAATCGGTAATAGAAAAAAACGGCTGGAGCTCACAGCGATGAAGGCATCTGTCGAGCACATTGCAACCAAGTTCGCCTTCACCGAGCGCCGCGCCTGCCGCCTGTTGTTGGTTCCAGTTTCGAGCTATCGCTACCGGCCACGTCAGCATGACGACGGTCTGCGCGAGCGTCTGGTTGCGCTGGCGCGAGAGAAGCCGCGCTTCGGCTATCGTCATCTGCATGTGCTGCTGGAGCGTGAAGGCGAGGCGGTCAACCACAAGCGCGTGCATCGAATCTATCGCGAGGCGGGACTGGCGCTGTGCCGGAAGCAGCGCAAACACTGCGCGCGCGTGCGTTCGCCGCTGGGCGTATACACGGCTGCCAACCAGGAGTGGGCGCTCGATTTCGTGCACGATGTTGTAGCTTCAGGTCGTTCGATCCGCGTGCTGAACGTGGTCGATGCGTACACGCGCGAATGTTTGGCGATGGAGGTCGATACAAGTTTTGCAGGTCTGCGCGTCACGCGCGTGCTGGATGGGATCATCGCCGAACGTGGACTGCCGCAGGCGATTCGTTGCGATAATGGCCCGGAGTTGACGAGTCGCCACTTTCTGGCCTGGGCGCTGGCGCGCAAGATCGAGCTGGTTCACATCCAGCCCGGCAAGCCCACGCAGAACGGGATTGTGGAAAGTTTTAACGGGAAGTTGCGCGAGGAATGTCTGCGGATTCACTGGTTCCAGAATCTGTTCGAGGCCAGAAGAATCATTACGAATTGGCGGCGCGATTACAACGAGCGCAGGCCGCACAGCAGTCTGAACTACGTGACGCCAGCGGAGTTCGCAGCCAAGAACAGCCGTGGAAAAGACGTGGACTCTGTCCACTTGGAAAACGCCGTCGGCGTTTTCCACTTTCCCACGACTGCTGCGGCTGGTTAACTGAACTCAGAAGTGTGCGGATATTGGGGGCAGGTCA
>DAHWKP010000017.1:0-14506 GCA_027343585.1 Acidobacteriaceae bacterium | reverse complement strand
GGATTTTTTGACGGCCCCGATTACGGCGTGAGTATGCTGGCCGCCGGAATCATTTTGGCCATTATGATTTTGCCCATCATCTCCTCGATTACGCGTGAGGTGTTGAGCACGGTGCCGCAAAGCCAGCGCGAAGCGGCGCTGGCGCTGGGAGCCACGCGCTGGGAGATGATTCGCATGGGCGTGCTGCCGAATGCGCGGCTGGGGATTGCGGGCGGAATTATTTTGGGCCTGGGGCGCGCGTTGGGCGAGACGATGGCCGTGACCATGGTGATTGGCAACCGGCCCGAGATTGCACGCTCCCTATTGGCACCGGGATACACCATGGCCAGTGTGCTGGCCAATGAATTTACAGAAGCGACCAGCAGTCTGTATCTAAGCGCGTTGATTGAAATTGGCCTGGCGCTGTTTCTGGTGACGATTGTGGTGAACGCACTAGCGCGGCTGCTCATTTGGTCGGTGACGCGCAATGCTCCGGCGAGGATGAGCTGACCGCGATGCAGAAAAAAATCCAACAAGACGGACGCCTGTGGCGGAGTTGGAAGAATCACGGGGCCACTGCGATTGCCGTGCTGGGCACAGCTGTGGTGATTGCGCCCCTGCTGGCCATCTTTGCCTATCTTGTGTACAAAGGTGCCAGCTCCCTGAACTGGGATTTCTTTACGCAGATCCCCAAGCCGGTGGGAGAAACTGGCGGCGGCATGGAGAACGCGATCCTCGGCTCCGGCGTGTTGCTCTCCGTGGCCAGCGCGATTGGCATTCCTGTCGGCATCGCCTCGGGCGTGTATCTGGCGGAGTTTGGCCGGGGGAACACGCTGGCGAATCTGGTGCGTTTTACTGCCGATGTGCTGAACGGTATTCCGTCGATCGTTGTGGGCATCGCGGTGTATTCGCTGATCGTGGTGCCGCAACTGCATTTCTCCGCATTCTCTGGCGGCGTGGCGCTGGGCATTATGATGATTCCCACGGTGACGCGAACCACCGAAGAAATGCTGCGGCTGGTGCCACACGCGGTGCGCGAAGCCGCGCTGGGCCTGGGCGTTCCCAACTGGCGCTCGACGATTTCGATTACATTGCGCACAGCTTCAACGGGCATCATCACCGGATGTATGCTGGCCTTTGCGCGCGTGGCTGGGGAGACGGCTCCGCTGCTGTTTACCGCGTTTGGCAATGACGACAGAAGTCTGGCGTTGAACCAACCCATCGCCGCGTTGCCGTTGCAGATTTTTGTGTATGCGGTTTCTCCATACAATGATTGGCATCGACTGGCGTGGGCCGGTTCCCTGGTGTTGATTGTTTTGATCGTGGTATCCGTGTCGCTGGTGCGGTTTGTTACGTCGCGCGGCGTGTTGAAAGGGGCGAGCTAGTGGGTGTTGGCATCGAGGTAAAAGAACTGAATGCCTGGTATGGTGAGACGCACACGCTGCGCTCAATCAGCCTGAAGATACCGGCCAACCACGCCACGGCGCTCATTGGCCCGTCGGGCTGCGGTAAATCCACATTTGTGCGGTGCCTGAACCGGATGCATGAGACAAACCCAATTGCGCGCGTGACGGGCAGCGTCAAGATTGGCGATCTCGACATTTATCACGGCGTTTCTCCCGTGGTGATCCGCAGGCGCATCGGCATGGTTTTTCAGCGGCCCAATCCTTTTCCGACGATGTCTATTTTTGACAACGTGGCCAGCGGGCTGCGCCTGAATGGGTTTCGCAACAAGAAAGCTCTGGAAGAAATTGTTGAACGTTCGCTGCGCCGCGCGGCGCTGTGGGACGAAGTGAAGGATGATTTGCGGCGCAAGTCGGGAGCGAGTCTCTCTGGCGGGCAGCAACAGCGCTTGTGTATCGCGCGCACGCTGGCCGTGGATCCTGAGGTGTTGCTGATGGATGAGCCAGCTTCGGCACTGGATCCCATTTCAACGGCGAAGATTGAAGACCTGATCTTTGAACTGAAGAGTGAGTATACGATTGTCATTGTGACGCACAACATGCAGCAGGCGGCGCGCGTGGCCGAGAACACCGGATTCTTTTTGAGTGGGAATTTGGTTGAGTTTGACGCGACAACAAAAATCTTTACCAACCCCAGCGACAAGCGCACAGAAGACTACATCACAGGCAGGTTTGGATGACGCGGATCAAGTTCCACCAAAGCCTTGACGATCTGAAAGAGAAGCTGCTGGTGATGGCAGGCATGGCTGAGCAGGCCATTGAGCGCTCGACAGAGGCCTACCGTCTGCGGGATCTGAACCTATGCGACCAAGTGCAGGCCGCTGAGCCGGGCATCAACCGGCTGGAGCGCGAGATTGACCAACTGGCTCTGGACCTGCTGGCCATGGAACAACCCATGGCGGTCGACCTGCGTTTTATTTTGGCCGTAATCAAGATCAACGCGGATGTGGAGCGCGTGGGCGACCAAGCAGTGAACATTGTGGAGCGTGTGCGGGATTTGTACACCATGCCGCCACTGGATGTGCCCGTAGATATTCCACGCATGGCGGCGCTGGCTGGGTCCATGGTGCGGCGCGCGCTGCAGGCGTTCATTGATGCAGATGCCGACATGGCCGAGTCTGTGCTGACGATGGACGACCAAGTGGATGCGATGAATGCCGGAGCCTACAAAACGCTGGGTGCAATCATCCAAGAGAAGCCGACGCAGGCGCAGTATGCGCTGGACGTGCTCTTCATCGCGCGCAATCTGGAGCGTGTGGGCGACCATGCCACGAACATTGCCGAGGATGTCATCTTCTGGGTGCGCGGGGCCGATGTGCGCCACCATTTGCGCACAGGTAGTTAATTTTCTTCCGCCGCCCACCAAGTGCAACGCAGCAGCAACGGATAGTAGAGCGCCAAGTGAATTGCTGGGGCCTGTGGATAGGCCGCGCGCACTGCATTTGCATAGCGCTGCATCGTGGGCTTGTAGATTTCTTTTTGCTCCGCGAGAAATTCCTCCAGGCCGTGTGCGCCGTGATCGGATGTCTTGAAGTCAACAATCCAAAGATGAGAAATGCCTGTTGCTCCAGGCTCTGGCCCTGCGAGGAACATACGATCCAGGCGCACGGAAATCGCCTGATTTTGCTGCATGGCGGTAAAGGGAATTTCAAACTCGGGTAGAGCGGAATCGATGGACGGTTGAGCGGCGAGAATCCACTGCGCTATGGGGTCGTGCGCAAGAGATTCGAATGTGCGCTGGATTTTTTCAGCAGACATTTTTGCTTCCTTCGGGGTGGTTCCGCTTTGTCGCAGGAGCAGTTTCGCTGGCTGCTGCAGCTTGGCTATGGCTGCCTGTTGCGCGTCCGCGTTTTGATCTCCACGAAGAATTGTTGCCAGCGGCTGCAAAAGCGCATGGAGTACTGTGCCGAAATTGCGGGCATGGAGCGAACCTTGCGGGCGCAGCGGGGAAGTGTCCTCTGCTGATTCCAAGGATTGCGGCTGCAAGATTGCATTGGAGGGCGGTGAGTCCATCTGCGGCCATTCTGGATGCCAGTCGGTAGGAAGACGCCGAAAATTGGACAGAGGAATGGATGCTGGTTCGCCATGCGCGGCTAGAGAGGACAGGAGATTCCCACGATCCTCTGCGGAAGGTGTGGGCATTTCCAGTAATTTTCCCGGCGCATCCTTATGCGCGGATGCATCTGTAAAAATTGTCTCAGCAAATGGCCAGGCGACGGAAAGCAGAGAATCTTGGTTCGGAGCGGTTAGATTTCCATCCCTGCTTATTTTTGCCTCTGCGAAGAGATGCAATTGGTCGCGCGCGCGTGTGCAGGCCACATAAAAGAGCCGGCACATCTCAGCAGCATCGCGAGCGCGGATGCGTTGACGGAGCCAAGCGCTGGTGGGTTCATCTTTCTCTGTCGCGTGTTGAATCGGGGCCAGGTAGATGCGTGGCTCCGCGCTGGCATCCAAGGGCCACTCCTCAGACCACAATAGCAATTTTGTTTTTGCAGGCGGAACTTTCTTATGTAGGCCGGGCAGAAAGACCACGTCCCACTCCAGTCCCTTGGCTTTGTGGATCGTGAGAATCTCGACGGGGTTTTCTGGGAGTGTGAGGGGCTGAGCATAAAGCTTTTGCATCTGCTCCTCAATGCGCACGCCGCTGATGGGCGTTGGTTCTGCAGCCAGAGCGTTGAGTAGATCAAAAAATTGATCGATGGTAGGAGAATCCTGTGGTTGGATGCAGGCTGGGCCGCCGAGTGTATTCCACAGGCGCTCGACGAGAACGGACAGAGGTTCATGCGCGAGTAGGGCCTGCGCGAGCTGCAGGGCTGTCCACGTTCTCTGCGCTCGGATTTGTCCGTCGTTCGAGAGAAGATGGATGCGATCTTGCAGCAGTTCAGAGACGGTAGAGTCGCGGAATTTTTCATCGTCCGCGCCGCAGAGTATATGCAGATCGGCCAGGGTAAGCCCGCACCAGGGAGCGCGAAGCACCGCCAGCCAAGCTGTACGATCCGCCGCATGGAGCAGTGCGCGCGTGAGGGCGAGCAGGTCTAACAATGGCTGCCGGTCTGCCAGCGTGTCCATGTCGACGGTGTGATAGCCAATGCCTTGTTCGCGGAGTACGGCGAGGATGGGGATAGCCTGTGCTCTTTTGCGCACGAGAATTGCGATGCTTTTAGGCTTGCAGCCTGCCTGCTTCTCCTTTTGTACTTGGCGAATGAGCAAACAAATTTCCTGTGCTTCCAATGCATCGGAGGATTGCGCAGGCTCTGCATTCGTTGACTGTATGCGCGGATGCCACTGAATCTGCCCCTGTGCGGAACCGTTGCGGACGGCAAGAGCTGGAGTGAAGGAAATGGCATCCTGTTCATTTGGATATGCGAATATCTGTGCAAACCAATCGTTGCCAGCTTCCACCAATTTGTGTTCCGAGCGAAAATTTTTGGACAGAGTTATCAATTCAAACCGAATGGATCCGAGACCATAACGTTGCGCCTGTGCGAAGAGAGCAACCTCTGCATTGCGAAAGCGGTAGATGGATTGTTTGGGGTCTCCGACGAGAAAGACCGTTTGACTATGCCCGTCCCAGCTTTGCGTGAGTGCCTGCAAAAGTTGAAATTGAGTGACAGAAGTATCCTGCACTTCGTCCACGAGCAAATGCTGAATTTTTGTTCCGAGTGCCAGTGCGGCTCCGCTGGCGTCTTGTTGCAGCGCGTTACGCGCGGCAAGCATAACTTGCGTGAAGTCGGTTTGTCCTGTGCGTGCGAAGACGAGTTGTAGCTCCACAAGCGCAGAACGCAGCAGAAGAAAGCTGGAGAGCAAAACATTTTTTTGCTGTTCGCTGTAGCCGGGGGATGGGCAAGAACGAACCGCACACAGTGCATCTACAAGCATAGGGTTGTCTGCAAGCTGAGCCAATAGTTGCAGCATTTCCTTTTTGCGTGGGTCCTTCGGTGGGAAGCCTTGATTTTTCGTGATTCCGCGAGGAGCACGCAAGGTGCCCTCGTTTGTAAATAGAAACTGTGCAATGAGTTTCCAAGAGTCTGCATGGTCTGGCGTGGCATCAGGAAACTTATTCCACGAAAGACAATCAACGTAAGGATTATTTTGATCCGGATCAGCGGAAAGATTGCGTGCAGCGTGCTGCATGAGGAAAAAAATGGTTTGTGCGTTCTGTTTGTTGAGTGCGTCCTGGATGCGCTGATAAACGTTCTGCACGTGTCGTTCGAAGTGAACGGCAAAGCGTTCATGAAGAATTGCATCCATCTTGTATGATGAAAACTCCTGGGCGACCGGGAAAATATGGCCCCATTGGTCCCGCGATGCCAGCAGATCTGCCAGCAGCTTTCTGGCAGTGGCAAAGCGATTATCCAAGTGCAGCAAGAGCGCACGCGCAGCGGTAGTCAGACTTCCCTGTGGCTGCAAGGCATGGGACAGTGCGGCATGGGCAGCAGCCTGATAGAGAGGCTGCGCGTCCTCTACGGTGCGAGCATCCGCGCCGATTTGCGCCAAGATGGGGATGCGTTGCGTGATGTTGGCGCAGAGGGAATCAATCGTTCTTAGCTGCATTCGGTGGGGCTGGCGAGTTAGATTCCAGCCACGTGCAGTGGAGTTTTCCAATGCAGCCAAGGCTAAAGTGCGCGTGTACTCTTTATGCCGAGATAGCGGGTCTCCGGGGTTGGCTGATTCAGCCGAGCGCAATTCACTCAGGATGCGATCGAGCATCTCGGCTGCTGCTTTTCTGGTGAAAGTGATCGCTAAGATTTCTTCTGGCTCTTCGGCTTGTGCGAGTAATTTTAGATAGCGCTGGATGAGTAATTCCGTTTTCCCAGAGCCAGCAGAAGCATTGACGAGGATGGAGCGCGTCGTGTCCAAGGCGCGCATGCGCTCGGCAGCGTCGTCCAGCGGCGCGCTCTGCGGACATTCCTCGGGCTGCATCGCTTCTGTGCTCATTGCGCTTCATCCTTTGATTCTTCTTCAAGATCGTCATCCGCATCCGTAACGGCTTGCAGGTGGATTTCTGTTTCTTGAATGCGACACAGCAGTTTTTGTTCGCAATACTCACAGGTTTTCCGTGGATGCTTTGGATCCACGATTGCCATGCCTGCGCGAAATTCACTGCCAAGATTTTCCAGTGTGCTGCGCCAGGTTTGCACCGTGGCAGCCAGCGTGTCTGCATCGACGACGCCAGTACTATTTTTGGATCTACGCGGTTCCGTGCATTGAAATGTTTGCGAAAGGGACTGGACGATGAGAAAGCGCGGCTGCTTTGCAGCCAGACTGGCAAAGGCAACGCCACGCAATGGCTGACTGTGCAGGTCGTTCATCTGTGTGAGCACAGCATAGGCAGGAAGCTGCGGCTCATCAGGGCGATCTCCACTACACGCCGATGCAGATATATAGCCAGTTTTGTAATCAAGCAAAGCGAGTCCATCATCAACTTTATCGATGCGGTCGATGCGGCAACGAAACTGGACGCCGCCGATTTCAGCTTGCTCTACGCTTTCCTCGCAGGCAACGACCGAAAAATCCGGGCGCTGCTGCTCTACGTCGAGCCATGCAAGCAGGCGTTCCGCAATGCGCTCCGATTCAATGGCCAGGAGCAAGTCTTCCTGGGGCAAATGCGCGCGCTCCTTTGTTTGTGCGGCCTGGATGCACTGTGAGAGGAGATTTTTCCGTTGGGAAATATCCAATTGGACGAGATGGGATTGTGATGGAACTTGCGACCAGAAATTGCGCAGCGCCGCATGAATCCAACTGCCCTGCGTGCGCGGATCGACGCCCGGCTCTGGTTCTTGCACCGATGCGGAACCAAGCCGCAGCTCAGCAAAAGAACGGAATGGGCAGGCGGCTTGAAGCTGCAAAAATCGCACGCCACCGCGGATCGATGCGGCCTGTAAGGGGACGGGTGGCTCCGAGACGATTTCGAGTGTGGACAAAGATGCAGTCGGTTGCATCCACGAGTCCAAATGCGGAAAGACCTTGCGTGCATCCGTTATGGGAGTGTTGGGCAGAACATCCAACAGGACGGGAGAGACGCGAACGGCTGCGGGCGCAGAGCCTGTGGATGGACCTGTTTCCTTCGAGGAGGATTCCAGTGCAAAACTGAATGTAACTTGTGTGCAAGAGGAAACGACACGATGTGTTGTGTGCAACGTGTGGGTGTAGTCTGCCTGCGCGTCCGCGTACGGCAGTGCAAATTGCTTTTGTAACGGCCAGGGAATCCAGGGCTGCGCCTGTCCGTGTGCTGGCCAAGAGCTGGCCGAGGCATCCAGAAACCAGATTGCGTCGAATGGAATGCCGGCTGACTCTGCGACGCCGAGAATCTGCACTGGAGCACCGTGGCTTTCGAGGGTAAAGAGTGTTCGGTGGGCAGCGTTTTGCAGGGTGTCCAGCCATGTAGAAAATGGAATCGGCGCAGCGACTGCATCGATGGATTCGATGGATTCGAGGACGGAATTCCATCTGCGCAGAAGTTGAAACTCCGCACTGCTGCTGGGTTGAAGTAGCGGCCATTGGATGGCGCGCAGCGTTGCTTCGGCTTGCGCGCGCCAGTCGGCATGGCTGCGGGCAGGCGGCTTTTCCCCCGTACGCGAGAGTATGTTTCCATCTCGAGCCTGTTGTGTGGCTTTGTGCAATGCAAGCGTGAACGGACTGTTTGCCGCGCTGGGATGGCTCTGCAAAAAACGCTGCATCCACGCTAGAGAGAGGGTGCCGCTTGCGTTGTGAAGTTGTGTGCGAACCTCTGCATCAATGCGTGCAAGCAGATCTGACGATGCGTCGCCGAGATTGCCTGCGGTGAGCAGAAAGGATGCTTGTTCCCACGCGATAGGCGCTATGAGCCAGTGCAGAAAAAGAAGAGCGGTGCGAATTTGCGGCAGCGTGTGGAGTGGTTCGCCCAGGGAAAACTCATAGGGTAGCGGCGAAGATGCGTTGGAGAGATCCAGGCTGGCCGGAGCCAGGACGCGGCGGAAGATACGATCCAACGCCGGACGGATGGTCGAGATGGAAGGAGCGATGACTCCGATGCGCGCGGATGGATTTTGCTGCAAGCGCTGCCGAATCCAGAAGGCTGCGGCGTAGAGTTCTTCCTGATTTGTGCGTGCAGCGAGTATGAGTGGAGGGTCGGAGGATGGATCGTCTGGCGCAAGCCAAACGTTGGTGACGGTGTGGCCTTGTGTGCGCAGGTCGTCGAAAAATAAATTTTGTTGTGGAGTGAGCCGGTCGAAGCCAACCAAGATTATCTCTTGTGGCCAAGGCAGCCGATCGCGGTGCGCGTGGGTGCGAATGGCGTCGGGAAGATGCGCGGAAGGCAGTAGCTGAAGGCGGGAACAATCCGCGGCAAAGAGGTGCAGCCAACGAGCAAAACTGTTCGCGTCGATGCCTTCAGCCTGTTGTTGGATTTGATTCAGTGAAAGATTATAGGATTGCGCGACGCGCGCAGATTGGAGCGCCGTTTCCAGCAGCGAATTGACTGGGTGCAGAGAGGGAACGCTGGACGAGTCCAAGATGGAGCGCCACAAGCTGCGCTCTTGCTCCTCGGTGAGGAGCGTTTGTTCGGCGACGCCCAAGAGCACGAGTGCATCCCACAACTCATGCAGCCAGGCATCCCAAGTCAGGATGCGCGGCGTGGGCCAGGCACGCAGGCCGTTTTTGTGCTGCCACTGGTTGTAGTGCTGGAATAGTGTGCGTGCGGTGCGTGCGCTTCCTGTCAGCACAAGTGGAGATGGCCCAGCGTCCATGCGCGCAAACAGTTCTTGGGTGCGGATGCGTGCAGGCGGGGCCGAGTGAGGCAGCATGTGCAATTTATACGCGATTTTGCGGTGGGAACGCACGTCTTTGACTGCCGCTGCTACACTGAATTTGTGAGAAGGATCGCAGCTGCGGCGCTGTTATTGCTGCTGTGTGCGCTGCCCATGCAGCCTTTGCTGCGGGCGGAGACGCAGGCGGGAGTGCCTGCGTGCTGCCGCAGGGATGGCAAGCACCATTGCATGATGATGCACATGGCTGCGGGCATGGACATGCCGCGATCCTGGATGGCGCAGCCTTGTCCGTACGCGCGGTTGCATCATGCCGTGGCCTCGGCGCAGTTGGGTCTGCTGGTTCCGTTGGCCTGTGGCGTGCAGAGCTTCCAAGCACGGTTGGGCGTCAATGCCGAACTTGTCGCGCCCCAAACCCTAAAGATTTTCTCCCATGCTCCGCGGAGTCCTCCGCAGCTTTCGCTCTAACAATCCTCCAGAAAAGGTTTCATGTCGTCCGTGGCAGCCATTGCTGCGGCGAGCAGCTTGGTATTTGCGCGGATGCGCTTTCCAGCGAAGAGGATGCTTGTGTTGCGAAAGTTTACATTTCTCATAGGCGCGCTGCTGATTGGTTGCAGTGTTTATGCCCACGCCACTGTGTTTGGACAGGTGCAGGGTATTGTGCATGATCCACGGCACAGACCGGTAGCCGGTGCAGCGGTCGAGATGCAGGCGCTGGATTCCAGCTTGATCTTGCGCGCGCGAACAAATGCCAGTGGGTATTTTTCCTTTTTATCGGTGCCACTGGGTGGGTATACGATCACCATTCGAAGTCATGGGTTTGATGTGCTCATGCAAACGGTGACGGTGTATTCCGACACGTCGCCGATTCTGCATTTTCCTTTGCAGGTGGGCACGGTGCGGCAGTCGGTGCAGGTAAGCACGGAGGTGGATGCGGCCAATCCCAATTCCGTTACGCCCACGACGTTGGTCAATCGCACGGATATTGCGCGCACGCCGGGAGCCGATCGCACCGACAGCATGGCCATGATTACGGAGTATGTGCCCGGAGCCTATATGGTGCATGACATGCTGCATGTGCGCGGCGGGCATCAGGTGAGCTGGGAAATTGATGGCGTCGCCATTCCGAATACGGAAATCGCCAGCAATCTGGGGCCGCAGATCGATCCCAAAGATATTGATTATCTCGAAGTGCAGCGGGGCAGCTATAACGCAGATGTGGGTGACCGGACGTATGGAGTTTTTGATGTTTCTCCACGCACGGGGTTTGAGCGCAACAACGAAGCCGAGTTGATCGCCAGTGGCGGCAGTTATGACCAGACCAACGACCAGATCAACTTTGGCGGCCACACGGAGCGATTTGCCTACTATGCCAGCGCCAATGGAAATCGGACGAATTATGGCCTGATGCCGCCGATTGCGCAGCCATACCACGATGCCGCCAATGGATATGGCGGATTTACTTCGCTGGTGTACAACCGCACGCCCAAGGATCAGTTCCGGCTGGTTGCGCAACTGCGCACAGATTATTTTCAGATCCCGTATGATCCCAATCCGAACGATTACGAAAATTTGCAGTATGACTCCAGCGGGTTGAGAGATGGGCAGCACGAGACGGATGGATTTGCCGCATTCTCGTGGGTGCATACGTTGAACGCGGCAACGTTGTTGCAGGTTTCTCCCTTCTACCACTACAACAGCGCGGATTATGTTCCGGGTGCGCAGGACACTCCGATTGCCGCCATGTCGGATCGCGCGTCGAACTATGCAGGCGCGCAGGCATCTTTAACCACGCAGATCAAGAATCACACGGTGCAGGCCGGATTGTATGGATTTGGTCAGCACGACAGCGACGCCTTTGGCGCGAACTTTGCGAACGGAGCTTATCCGAATTTCCAAATGCAGCAAGCCAACGCCGGGGGCGTGACGGAGGAATATGTCTCCGATAATTACAAGCTGGACCGGTGGATTACGGTGCTGGCCGGAGTGCGCGCTTCGCAATATGTGGCCGCGTTCACTGAGGTGGAGACGGATCCGCGCTTGGGGCTATCTGTGCAGGTGCCAAAGATTCATTGGGTCTTGCGGGCATTTTATGGGCGGTATTACCAGCCGCCGCCGTTGGAGACACTCTCCGGCCCGGTGCTGGGATATGCCAACAGCACGAACTCTTCATTTTTGCCGTTGCATGGGGAGCGGGATGAAGAGCATCAGTTCGGCGTGCAGATACCGCTGCGCGGATGGTTGATTGACGCTGACAACTTTGAAACGCGCGCGAATAACTTTCTCGATCACTCGAATGTGGGCGAGTCGAACATATTTTTCCCAATTTCAATTGATGGTGCGTTGATTCAGGGCTGGGAGCTGACGATTCATTCTCCGGTTGCGTGGCGCTTTGGGCAGGTGCATCTGGCGTACTCCAACCAGCTTGCCGAGCAGCGCGGAGCGATTACGGGCGGACTGGTTTGCGTTCCAATCAGTGCGCCGCAGTGCAATGCAGGCTTCAACTACACGCCGATGGACCATGACCAGCGCAACACTCTGAACGTGGGCATGGATGCAAAGCTGCCTGCGCAATCCTTTGCGTCGGTCAATCTGTATTATGGTTCGGGTTTTGACAATGGTGATCCAAACGCGCAATATCCGGGGCAATATTTGCCGCACGATACCAATCTGAGCCTGTCGGCGGGCAAGACGTGGCGCAAGCGCATTACCGCATCCGTGGATGCGACGAACGTGACCAATCATCGCGTGCTACTGGATAACAGCCTGACCTTTGGCGGATTCCACTACAACGCGCCGCGCGAGATTTATGCCGAGCTTCGATACCGCTTTCACTACGGTAGGCTGTTGCATAGAGGGAAATCGCAATGAGCTGGCGCAGGGAGCGGCGTGGAGTTGTCGCAGGGTTGATTTTTGTGGCCGCAGCCGGATTGCCGGGATGCAAGCGGGCAACCCCAGCGGCACGGACGCAGGATGCGCAATCTGCACATGCGAAGACGTACATGGTGCGTGGAGTGATTGCATCTGTGGATGTTGAGCATGGCTCTGTGGAGATGGACAACGAAAATATTCCCGGCGTGATGGAGCCAATGACGATGATATACACGCTGGCCAATCCTGCGGATGCGGGCGCGCTGCATCCGGGCGACAAGATTCGAGCGCAGCTTGCTCTGAGCGGTTCGGGCGGAGCCACGCTGGATGAGATCGTCATTCTGCAGCAGTCGCAGCTAAACCGCAAGCCGACCGTGCAATATCACATGCCGCAGCCCGGAGATGCGGTTCCGGATTTCACGTTGGTGGATCAAAGCGGAAGAAAAATTCATCTGCATCAATATCGCGGCAGGGTTTTGCTGCTGACATTTATCTACACGCGCTGCCCACTTTCCAATTACTGCCCGTTGATGAGCCGCAACTTTGCCGCGATCGACAAGAGCTTGGCAACAGATCCGAAGCTCTACGCCAAGACGCACCTGCTCAGCATTAGTTTTGATCCGAAGTATGACACGCCAGCCGTGTTGCGCAGCTATGGCGAGGCCTACACAGGGCGCTACACGCAGGAAAAGTTTCAACACTGGGAGTTTGCCGCACCGGAAGCGACCAGTCGTGCATCTGTATTGCAGTGGTTTGGTGTGGGTGTGACGCCGGGGCCAGGCAAGACGTTGCAACACTCGCTTTCCACCGCCATTGTTGGGGCGGACGGCAAAGTGCTCGCGTGGTATCCGACAAATGACTGGACGCCGGAGCAGGTGTTGCAGGTGGTGCGGGGCGCAGTGCAGGCGGGGAAGTAGCGATACGATCCGGTGAAAACAGGATGCAGGTGGTTATGCAATGGTTGTGATTTTGATGGGCGTAACCGGCAGCGGGAAAACTACGGTAGGCCACGCCTTGGCGCAGCGCATGGGATGGCAATTTGTCGACGCGGATGATTTTCACACTGCAGAGAACCGCGCCAAGATGCAGGCAGGCGTTGCGCTGACTGATGCCGATCGCGCGCCGTGGTTGGATGCGTTGCATGCGCAGGTGGGTGCATGGATTGCTGCGGATGTGAACAGTGTTCTGGCCTGTTCGGCGCTGAAGCGGCAATACCGCGAGCGATTGATGGAGGCAATGGATGCAGCGCAGATTCGCTTCGTATGGCTGGATGGGCCTGCGGATTTGATTGCGCAGCGGTTGGGCCAACGCGCAGGGCATTACATGAATCCAGCGCTGCTGCCCAGCCAGCTCTCCACACTGGAGCCGCCTGCCGATGCGCTGCATGTCTCAATTGCACGGAGCGTTCCAGAAATTGTGCAGGCCATCTGCGCGAAGATTGCGCCCGAACGCTATGCTGATGGGAAGAGTTCAGAATAAGGATAAGGAGAAATTTTATGGCGAAGACCACGATTTTGTTTGCAGTCGTTCTGATTCTTTTGGGCGCTGGATTTTTTGTGGCTACGGGAAGCCACGCGCCCACGGCGCTGATCCCAGCCTTTTTTGGCGTTGCACTTTGGATCTGCGGAATCTTTGCTGGAACCGAAGATAGCAAGCGCAGAATGCTCGTGATGCACATTGCCGTTACCATCGCCTTGTTGGGATTTTTGTTTCCTGGTATCCGCGCGATGGGCGATGTGCTGAAGCAGATGCACGGTCAAGCGGTGCTGCGTCCACTGGCCATGTGGGAGGAACTGGCCATGTCTGCCTTATGCCTAATCCTCACGGTGCTTTTCGTTCGTTCCTTCATTGCTGCGCGTAAGGCGCGTACGCAGGCTTAGGATGTCGATTCGGCCAGCGTGGGTGGGCGGTACGCATGGAGCGCGCAGCGGGCGCAAGTCGGAGTCCGCTGGCGGACGCGCCGTCACCGATACAAAAAAGCGCACCGAACTGCGCAAGGTGTTGCCAGAGATTTGGAAGCTGGTACGCCCCCGGCGGGTCTTGCTCTCGGTCGGCTTGGTGCTGATGGCGATCAATCGGGTCGCAGGCTTGGTGTTGCCCGCCAGCACGAAATATCTGATGGACGACGTGATGGGTAAGCAGGAAATGGGCCTGCTGCGTTGGATCATTGGAGCCGTGCTGCTGGCGACGGCGATTCAGGGAATCACGTCTTACGCGCTGACGCAGTTGCTCTCCAAAGCTGCGCAACGGTTGATTGCCGATTTGCGTGTGCAGGTGCAGGAGCATGTGGGGCGACTGCCTGTCGCATTTTACGATGCCAATCGCACGGGCACGCTGGTCTCACGCATCATGACGGATGTGGAGGGCGTGCGCAATTTAATCGGCACAGGGCTGGTGGAATTTGTGGGCGGACTGTTGGCTGCGGCGCTGGCCTTTGGCTGGCTGTTG
>DAHWKP010000307.1:0-2507 GCA_027343585.1 Acidobacteriaceae bacterium | reverse complement strand
GGCGGCGCGCCAGCGGGCAGCCGAACTCGTCGCCGGGCGCAAATTCCGGTACCATCGGAAAGAAAGCAACCAAATGACGACGGCCCTTAACAATTCCTCCGCGCCAACGCACGCCCGCAAACGCGTGCTGAGCGGGATGCGCCCCACGGGCAAGCTGCACTTGGGCAACTACATGGGCGCGTTGAAAAACTGGCTGCAACTCCAGCATAAGTATGAGTGCTTTTTCTTTATTGCCGACTGGCACGCCCTGACCACCGACTACGCCGATACCTCCGCCGTGCGCCAGAACACCTATGACGTTGCGCTGGATTGGCTGGGCGCGGGACTCGACCCGGAGACCTGCGTGCTCTTCGTGCAATCGCATGTGCCGCAGCACGCGGAGTTGCATCTGCTCTTTTCCATGATTACGCCGCTCGGTTGGCTGGAGCGCGTGCCCACCTATAAGGAGCAGCAGGAGAATCTGACGGGCAAAGATTTGACGACCTACGGCTTCCTTGGCTATCCGCTGCTGCAATCGGCGGACATTCTGCTCTATCAAGCGGATTTTGTTCCCGTCGGTCAGGATCAAGTGGCGCACGTCGAGCTGACCCGCGAAGTCGCGCGGCGCTTCAATCAGTTTTATCCGGCCCAGCCAGCCGTGCTGCCAGAACCGCAGGTGTTGCTGACGCCATCGCCGAAGCTGCCCGGCACCGATGGCCGCAAAATGTCCAAGAGCTATGGCAACACGATTCTGCTCATCGACCCAGAGCCAGAGGTGCGCCAGAAGCTGAAGACGATGGTGACCGACCCGGCGCGCATTCGCCGCACCGACAAGGGCAACCCCGATGTCTGTCCGGTCTTCGATTTGCACAAGGTCTTCTCTTCGCCAGAGACGCAGCAAAAAGTCCGCGAGGGTTGCACCACGGCCAGCATTGGCTGCATTGAATGTAAGGGCTGGGCCGCTGACGGCATCGTGCGCGAGATTGCGCCGATACAGGAGCGCCGTGCAGTGTTGGCAGCCAAGCCGCAGCAGGTTTGGGAGACGCTCCACGCTGGTGCCGAGCGCGCACAGAAAAGCGCTGAAGCGACGATGCTTCAGGTGCGCGCGGCCATGCAGATGGCCCCGCACGCGGCATCGGTTGCTCCAGAAATTGCACCCAAAAAGGAAGCCACGCGCGCATGACGGAGTTCGAGTCCAAAGAAAATTCCTCTCCGCAAACGCAGCCGGATGCGGCCACGCAGGCCACGCTGCCGCTGGTCCCTGCCAAGCCGCAGCCCGAGGAGAGCGCGTACCCATTTTCCGTCTCTGTGGGCCAGGTCTACGACGGCCCCATGGATCTGCTGCTGGACCTGATCCGCAAGCAGGACATCGACATCTACGACATTCCCATCGCCAAAATTACGGCGCAGTTTCTGGCCTATGTCGAAACACTGAAGCAGTCGGACGTGGACGCAGCGGGTGAGTTTATCTACATGGCCTCGCTACTGATCCACATCAAGAGCAAGATGCTGCTGCCGCGTGCTGATGATGGCACGGCTGATGGCGCGCAAGAGGATCCGCGGCGCGAGCTGGTGGAGCGCTTGCTCGAGCACGAAAAGTTCAAAAACGCCGCGCAGATGCTGCTGCAAAAACAAATGGTGGAAGAGGCGACCTGGACCAATCCGACGATGCGCGAGTTCCGCGACACGCCCGGCACGGAGCAGGAGATTGCTGCGGACACGGTCGATCTGGTGCGCGTTTTCCGCGAGATTTTGGATCGCGCCAAGCAGCGGCCCGTGCTCAACGTGGATGAGGATGCCGTCACCGTGGCGCAGATGATCGACTACGTGCGCCGCCGCCTGATAACCGAAGACCGGCCCGTGCGCCTGCGCCAATTGCTGCAAACGCTGCGATCGGAGCGCGCGCTGATCTGCACCTTTCTTGCGTTGCTGGAACTGGTACGCTTGCAGGCGATTCTGCTGCGGCAAGACCGTACCTTCAGCGAGATTCTCATCAAGAAGCATGAAAACTTTGACTCCGTGCAGACGGAAGGGCGCGACGACTGGCGCTAGGCCCGCGGATGCCTGCCCCAGAGAATGCCCGCCATTGATATGCTGAAGAAGCACAGGAAACCATGAGCATAAAAGCCAAGATCGAAGCCGTGATTTACGCGGCAGAGGAACCCGTAACGCTGGCGCAGTTGGCCGATGTTTTCGGCGCAGAGATATTTTCCGCGCAGGCACAAGAGCAAGAGCCGGAGCCAGATGAGGGCGCGGAGCTGAGCGGGAGCGCGGAGCCTGGGGATGAATCCACCGCCGAGCAAGAGCTGGCCGCCAGCGCAGAGGAGCCTGCCGCAAACACGGAGCAGCCGATGCTGCCTGTGGCCGAGGATGCAGCCAAGCTGGCTCGCCAGCAGGAGCGCAAGGTGCGCGCGGCCATTGAAGAAGTCGTGCAGGAGTTGATCGCCGACTATGCTAGCGACGAGCGCGGCATGGAGATCCGTGAGATTGCCGGCGGCTACCGCATGGCCACCAAGGCGCAATATCAC
>DAHWKP010000304.1:0-3910 GCA_027343585.1 Acidobacteriaceae bacterium | reverse complement strand
TGCCTGACTTCCGCCGCTACGGGATGTACACCGCCTACGTCGAAGGCTGGGCGCTCTACAGCGAATTGCTCGGCAAAGAGGCTGGCTTCTACACCGATCCGTACAGCGAATATGGCCGCTTGGAAAATGAGATGTGGCGCGCCGTGCGCCTCGTCGTCGATACCGGCGTGCATTCGCAACATTGGACGCGCGCGCAGATGGTCGACTACTTCCACGCACACACCGGTCTGGACGACCTCACCGTGCAGACCGAGGTCGATCGCTACATCGCCTGGCCCGGCCAAGCCTTGGCCTACATGACCGGGCAGATGGAAATTCTCAAGCTGCGCGCCGATGCGCAGCAGGCCCTGGGCGCGCGCTTTGATCTGCGCGCCTTTCATGATGAAATTCTCAACGCTGGCGCTTTGCCGCTGGACCTGCTGCAAGAGCGCGTCGAAGCTTGGATCACCGCGCAGCAGCATCTCGACGCTCATACTGCCGCCGCGCCGCAGCTTCAGCCCGCGGCTACCGCACCAGCATCCCGCGCCGCCTCCCGCTGAAATTCTGTATCCTGATGAGTACAGCGTAAGGAGAAAACCTTGAGCGAAATGGAAACCGCCTATACCGAAGAGGCCGTGCAGGCCTCATTCCCCAAAGCCACCGTGGCCGTGCTGGGCGCGGGCAAAATGGGAGGCCTGCTGCTGCAGGCGTTCTTGAAGAACCATCTCTTCGCGCCGGAAAATCTGCACGGCACCGTGCAGCATGAGGAGCGCGCCATCGCGCTCTCCGCGCAGTTCGGCGTGGACGTCAGCACCGACAACGTGGCCGCCGCGCAGGCCAGTGACCTGATCCTGCTCGGCGTCAAGCCGGTGCAGGTGCATGATCTCGTCCAGCAGATTCGCCCCGCGCTGCGCCCCGGCAAGCTGCTCATCTCCTTTGCCGCGTCGGTGAAGACCCGCGCCATTGAAGAGGCCGCAGGCATGGACATCGCCGTGGTGCGCGCCATGCCCAACACGCCTTCCATGCTGGCCGCTGGCATCGCCGCGCTCTGTCGCGGACGCTTCGTGACCGACGAGCAGATGGCCCTGGCCTCGCGCGTTTTTGAAGCCGTGGGCCGCACCGTCATTGTCGATGAAAAACACATGGACGCCGTCACCGGCCTTTCCGCCAGCGGCCCGGCCTTCATCTACATCATTTTGGAATCGCTGGCTGAGGCGGGCGTCAAAGTTGGCCTGCCCCGCGACGTGGCCACATTGCTGGCCGCGCAAACCACCTATGGCGCGGCGCGGATGGTGCTCGAAACCGGCTACCACCCCGCACTGCTCAAGGACGCCGTCACCACGCCCGCAGGCTGCACCATCGATGGCATTCTGGAACTGGAAGAAGGCGGCCTGCGCGTCACACTCATCAAGGCTGTGATGCGCGCCGCGCAACGCGCCAAAGAACTGGCCGCTGGCTAAGGCAGCCATGCACGCACCCGCCACCACCGCGCCGCCAGCCCGCAGCCTCCACGTGGGCCTGCGGCGCTTTGCCTGGTTTGTTCTGGCCTACAACGTTCTGGTCGTCCTGTGGGGAGCGGTGGTGCGCGCCACCGGCTCCGGCGCGGGCTGCGGCGCACATTGGCCGCTCTGCAACGGCGTTGTCATTCCGCAAGCGCCGCAATTCCACACGATCGTCGAGTTCACCCACCGCCTGATGAGCGGCGCCACACTGCTGCTGGTCTTCGCGCTGTTATTGTGGACCTGGCGCGCCACCACGAAAGGCGCGCTGGCCCGCTGGGCCGCAGGCACGTCCATGCTGCTCACGCTCAACGAAGCGCTGCTCGGCGCGCTGCTCGTGCTGCTGCGCTTGGTGGCGCACAACCAATCCGCCGCGCGTGGCGTCTATCTCGGCTTCCACTTTGCCAACACGCTGCTGCTGCTGGCCGCGCTCGCGCTCACTGCGGAGTTTCTCACCAGGCCCGCTGCGCGCGCCTCCATGCAGTTGCGCCGTGGTTCGCTCCGCATCGTGCTGCCCGGTCTGTTGGCCACGCTGTTCACCGGCATCACCGGCTCGCTGGCTGCGCTCGGCGACACACTCTACCCGGCCACTTCACTGGCTGCGGCCATGCAACAGGATTTCTCCGCTGCCAGTTCCCTGCTGCTGCGCCTGCGCTGGCTGCATCCAGCCTGCGCCGTTCTCGCCGGAGTCTTCCTGCTCTGGCTCTTGGCGCAAACACTTTCGTCTTCTGCGCCGCGCGCCCAGCGTTCGCTGGCCGTGGCCGTGCTCGCTCTGCTCGCCGCACAATACATTCTGGGTACGGCCAACGTTCTGCTGCTGGCTCCGCTCTGGATTCAGATCACGCATCTGCTGCTGGCCGACCTGCTCTGGATCGCGCTCGTGCTGCTGGCGACCCGTTTCTGCCTGAAGCAACGATCCATAACCCAAGAGACTTCTTAAATCCAAGTGCCCTGTCTCACTTTTACGACACGGGGTACGTACACCCAGTGGCGACTGCTTCCACGCCCAGTTGGCGCAGCAGGTGGGCGCGGGCCTGGTGCAGCACTTCGCTGGCGTGGCCCTGCGCGGTGATGCGGCCCTGTTCCAAGGTAAGCACCTCATCGCTGGCCTCGAAGGCCTCGGCCAAATCATGCGTCACCATGAGCACGGGCGTGCCACGTTCGCGTACCCAGGTGCGCAGCGCATCGAGCGATTGCTGGCGACTGGTGCGATCCATTGCGGAAAACGGTTCATCCAGCAGGAGCGCGCGCGGCTCCGCAGCCAAGGCGCGGGCCAGAGCGATACGTTGCTGCTCACCGCCAGAGAGTTGACGCGGGTGCTGCGCAGCCAGTGACTCTGCGGCAAAAAGACGCAGCAGTGTGGGAACCGTTTGCTCGCGTGCAGCAGACTTGGCCGATGGCAGCGCGAAGGCGATGTTCTGCGCAGCGGTGCGATGCGGAAAGAGCGCAGGCGACTGCGCAACGAAGCCGATGCGGCGGGACTGTGGCGGAAGGTTTCGACTCGGCGCGCGGTTCGAGGCGCGCGCAAAGAGCGACTGGCCGCAGAGTTGAATGCTGCCCGCATCTGGAGTGACCAGCCCGGCAATGGCGCGTAGCAGCGTGGTTTTGCCGGAGCCGCTGGGGCCGAAGAGCACCGTCCACGGCGCGGTGAGCGTGCAGTCCACATCCAAATGCAGCGCAGTAAGCGGATGCGCAACGCGCAGAGCGAGCCAGGGCGCAGAGGTGGAATTGTGCGCAGATCGCATTGTGGGTGAGGACGTCATACGGCACGCCCCGCCAACCACGCCGGGCGGCGGCTGTAGAGCAGCAACAGCGCTGCGAAGCTGACGCCGAGCAGCAGCAGCGCGGTGTGGTTGGCCTGCGCGTAGGAGAAGTCCTGAACCTGGTCGTACAGCTCGATGGAGAGCGTGCGCGTCTGGCCGGGCAGGTTGCCGCCGATCATGAGCACCACGCCAAACTCTCCCACGGTGTGCGCGAAACTGAGCACGGCAGCGGCCAGCACGGAGCCGCGCGCCAGGGGCAGACGCACGCGCGTCAGCGTTCGCCAGCGGCTGCTGCCCAGCACGGCGGCAGCTTCCAGCAGCGCAGGGTCGATGGCAGCAAAGCCGGCCACCATCGGCTGCACGGCAAAGGGAAGACTGTAGAGCACCGATCCCACAACGAGGCCGGAAAACGAAAAGGCCAGCGGATGGCCCAGCAGCTGCGTCAGCGCGCGGCCCGGAGCTGTGGCTGGCCCCAAGAGCACCAGCAGATAGTAGCCGAGCACCGTGGGCGGCAACACAATCGGCAAAGCGACGAGCGAGGCCACCAGCGCCTTGCCGCGCCAGCGCGTCGAGGCCAGCCAGGCAGACAAAGGTAGCGCCACCGCCACTAGCACCAGCGTAGTGAGCGTGGCCAGACGTAGCGTCAACAGAAGTGCGGAAATATCCATA
>DAHWKP010000292.1:0-1452 GCA_027343585.1 Acidobacteriaceae bacterium | reverse complement strand
CATGGTCATAATTCTGTATTTAAAGTCTAGTGCGATTGTACGGGTCTGGGAATTGTTCTGTGTGGTTCCGATCGCTTGTTACAGCAATTTGTTCCGGATCATCTCCAGTGCCTGTTGCGTGGCCCACCAGCGCACGCGCTCACGGTCGCCAGAGAAGCGCTTCTCCACTACTTCGGTCTGTTGTCCGTCGGCGAGCGCAATATAAACCAGGCCCACCGGTTTTTCCTCGCTACCACCGGATGGCCCTGCGATGCCTGTGATGCCGACGCCGAAGGTGCTTTGCACTTTGCGCCGAATGCCAGCGGCCAGCGCCTCGGCCACCTGCGCGCTCACCGCGCCGTAGTCTTCCAGCAACTCTTCCGGCACATCGGCAAACTCCGTTTTCAATTCGTTTGTGTAAACCACGGCACCGCCCAGAAAGGAGCGCGAGCTGCCGCTGACGCGCGTCAGCCGCTCGGCCAGCAAGCCGCCCGTGCAGCTTTCGGCCACGGCCAAGGTAGCGCCGCGCATCTCCAAGTGGTAAAGAACGATCTGTTCCAGCGATTCATTTTGCGACGAGAAGATCAGCTCGTCCATCTCTTCTTCGATCTTGCCGGCCAACTCATTCACGCGCGCATCGGCTGCGGCCTGCGTGGGTTTAGAGCAGTGCAGGTGCAGTTGAATCTCTGCTGCGTGGGCCAGAATCGTTGTCTCCACGTCCTTGTAGCGCGTATAGATGGGAGCCAGCCGCGCATCCACCTGCGACTCCGGCAGCAGGGCCATTCGCAACACGCGATGAGCCATGCGTCGCTCTGGAAGAATTCCGCGCAATCGTGGCAGGCACTGTTCGTTGAACATCGGCTTCAACTCCGCTGGCGGGCCGGGCAGCAGCATCAGCAGCTTGCGATGGCCGCCAAACACAATGTCCAGCCATTGGCCCGGCGCAGTGCCGCGCGTGTTCGGCAAAATCTCCGCGCCTTCGATCACATCCGCCTGCTTGGCGTTGTTATCGGGCATGGTGGTGCGCCGTTCGGCATAGCGTTTGTAGAGCGCTGTCAGCAACTCCGTATCGCGCTGGATGCGAACGCCCAGCGTGGAGGCGACGGATTCGCGCGTGCGATCATCTTCCGTTGGGCCAAGTCCGCCCATCACGATTACGATGTCGGTGCGTTCCAGTGCATAGCGCACGGCTTGCGCCAAGTGCGGCCTGCGGTCGCCCACGATGGTCTTAAAGACCACCTGCACGCCCAGTGCATTCAGTTGTTCTGTGATGAAAAGGGAATTGGTGTCCTGCCGGTAGGGGGTCAGCAGTTCCGAGCCAACGGCGATAATTTCACTCAGCATTCGCTTGCATTCCTCGCAGAGCGCGCCCGCCGCCACAAACCCTCATAAGGCAAAGGGTCTGTATCCACGCACGCTCCAGCCAATATGATAAATGGCGGTTTGCGTGGCCAGCACCGCGCCATCGGCATC
>DAHWKP010000288.1:0-7384 GCA_027343585.1 Acidobacteriaceae bacterium | reverse complement strand
TGGAAGATGGTACCGCGCACACCCACGAGAGAGTCATTCTGAGCGAAGCGTGATCGCCCCGCGAGCACGCGCAGCGAAGAATCCAGAGAATGCTCCCGGAAACGATGCAGCCAACATTCTCTGGATTCTTCCCTCCCGTTGGTCGCTCAGAATGACACAGCCTTTCCGGTTCCAGCATCTCCGCCCCGCTACGAGTCATGCTGAGATGCGCTAGCCGGGTGCCGGGTGCCCCATGTCTCGCTTTTGAGACATGGGCGTTGCCGGGTCGGCGAGCCCTGCTCCATTCAAGCCATCCTTTGGCTTGAGTGGGAGATGGTACCGCTCACACCCACGAGAGAGTCATTCTGAGCGAAGCGTGGTCTCGCCTCAGCGAGCACGCGCAGCGAAGAATCCAGAGAATGCTCGCGGAAACGATGCAGCCGAGATTCTCTGGATTCTTCCCTCCCGTTGGTCGCTCAGAATGACTCCCTTTTTCCATTGAAAAGATAAACGCCTTCCACTGATAAAATTCAGATACCCGCCCGCACAGGAGCGCGCCATCCACACCGAAATCCTGCCCGTTCTGCTCATTCTGCTTTTGGCCACGCTGGTCCGCTCCACCTTTGGCTTTGGCGAGGCGCTGGTCGCAGTGCCCTTGCTCGCGCTCTGCATTCCGGTGCAGGAGGCCGCGCCGCTGGCCGTGCTGGTCTCCATCACCATTGCGGCCATCGTTGTCGCGCAGGATTGGCGGCACATCCATCTGCGCAGCGCGGGCTGGCTGCTCGGCGCATCCGCCCTGGGCATTCCCTGCGGAGTGCTGCTGCTGCAACACGGCCATCCACGCGCCATCAAGGCCGCGCTCGCCTTGGCGATTTTGGCCTTTGCGGCCTATGCGCTCACAAGAAAAACTCCATCCGCACAATCGCTAGAGCCACTGCCCACACACGAGCCGCGCCGCTGGCTCATTTTGTTTGGATTTTTTGCTGGAGTGATGGGCGGGGCCTTCGGCATGAACGGGCCGCCGCTGGTGCTCTACGGCTCCCTGCGCCGCTGGACTGCGCAGCAATTTCGCGCCACGCTGCAAGCCTATTTTTTGCCAGCCAGCCTGCTGGGCATGGTGGCGTATGGGCGGGTCGGCCTGTGGACGCACGCCGTCACGCACAACTATCTGCTGGCGCTTCCGGTCGTGCTGCCCGCGGTGTGGCTCGGCGGCCTGCTGCATCGGCGCATTTCGGCAGTGGCCTTCCAGAAATATATCTACGCGGGCCTCTGCGGAATTGGAATTCTTCTGCTGCTGCAAGCGCTGCGCCCATAGTCTGCGCCCAAAAGTTGCCTCCAGCAGCTGACATCCAGAGGCCTGCGTCGGGGCAAATTCCCTCCCGCCTACAAAAAGAGCGGAGCCAGCACAAACGTTACCGTGCAGAGGAGTTTGATGAGCACGTGAATCGACGGCCCGGCAGTATCTTTGAATGGATCGCCCACCGTGTCTCCAACCACGGCAGCCCTGTGCGCCTCAGAACCTTTGCCGCCGTGCGCGCCGGTCTCAATATATTTTTTCGCATTGTCCCAAGCTCCGCCGCCGTTGTTCATGAAGATGGCAAACAACACGCCAGAGATGGTGCCCACCATCAACAGGCCGGCCACCGACTCGGCAGCCAGCGTGGGATCGGCAGCCGTGTTGAATGCGCGAAACGCAAAGCCCACCAGCACCGGCACGCCCACAGCCAGCAGCCCAGGAGCCACCATCGCCCGCAACGCGCCCCGCGTCACAATATCCACGCAGGTGCGGTAATCCGGCTCCGCCTCATTCTGCATAATCTCCGGGTGCTCTCGGAACTGGCGCCGCACCTCGTGAATCACCGTCTGCGCCACGCGGCCCACGGCCTGAATCGCCAGCGCGCTGAAGAGGATCACCAGCGCCGCACCGATGAGCGCCGCGACAAAGACGGGCGGCTTACTCAAATCCACGGCGCGAAAAACAAAGTGGAGATCCCCAGTCTTCTTGCGAATCAACTCCGTAATCGCGTCGAGGTAGGCAGAGAACAGCAGGAAGGCCGCCAGCGCTGCGGAGCCGATCGCATAGCCCTTGGTGAGCGCTTTGGTCGTGTTGCCGATTGCGTCCAGCCGGTCGGTGCGGCGGCGCACATCCTCCGGCGCGCCCGACATCTCCACAATGCCGCCCGCGTTGTCGCTGATGGGGCCAAAGGTATCCATCGCCAAAATGTAGGCTGCCGTGGCCAACATGCCCATGGTGGCAATCGCTGTTCCATAGATGCCCGCACCGCGCACGCCAGGCAACGCATGCAAGCCGCAGAAGTATGAGCCGAGGATCGAGGCCGAAATCGCCAGCACCGGCAACGCCGTCGACTCCATGCCCACGGCGAGGCCCGCGATGATATTCGTAGCCGCGCCAGAGAGGGACGCGCGCGCAATCGACAACACCGGGCGGTAGCGATATTCGGTGTAATACTGCGTGATCCATACAAACAAAAAGCAATTCGCCATGCCGATGATGCCCGCGCCAAAGAACCAATGATTGTTCTGCAACAAATAGCGCACTGCAATATAAAAACCAATCAACGCAAAGAAGGTCGCCACCAGATAGCCGCGATTGAGGGCCGTCATGGGATCTTCTTCTTCGTTCTTCAACCGCACGCTCAAAATGCCTGCGATCGAAGCCAGCAAGCCAAAGGCCCGCGCCACAAAGGGAAAGAGCAGCCCCAGAATGCCGAACTTGGCAAAGAGCACTACGGCCAGAATCATCGCGCCGATATTTTCCGCAGCGGTGGATTCGAAGAGGTCGGCACCACGGCCCGCGCAATCGCCTACGTTGTCACCAACCAGATCGGCGATGACTGCCGGGTTGCGTGGATCGTCTTCAGGAATGCCAGCTTCAACCTTGCCGACCAGGTCAGCGCCCACATCCGCAGCCTTGGTGTAGATGCCGCCGCCGAGCTGCGCGAAGAGCGCAACAAAGCTCGCGCCAAATCCAAAACCAACAATTTCATACGGAACCTGCTGCGGATTGCGCATGCCGCCGAAGGCTAAAAACAAAATGCCCACGCCCAGCAGCGAAAGCGCGACCACGGAAAGTCCCGTAACCGCACCGCCGCGCAAAGCCAGTTGAAAGGAACGATTCAGGCTGGTCCTTCCGGCAGCGGCTGTGCGCAGGTTGGCGCGAATGGAGACCAGCATGCCGGAAAGACCCGCCAGCCCGGAGCAGATTGCGCCTGCAAAAAATGCAATCACTGTGCGCCAGGCCAACTCCAACCCTTTGCTGGAAAAATACATGCCGAAAAGCGCGGCACCTGCAAGCAGGCTGAACAGGTAGATCGTCTTGTATTGACGCCACAAGAATGCCTCCGCGCCCTCACGAATCGCGGCGGCGATTTTCTGCATGGCGGGCGTGCCTGTATCGGCTGCCAACACCTGCCGCGCAAACAAACCCGCAGCCAGAAGCGCGAGCACGCTCACGCCCAAAAAGAAATCCACCCACGCTGTGACAGACACACGCACCCTCCCGGCACTGCCTTCTGCCCGCGCGCTCCGGACAACTTCCGACTGCCCTTCGGGATTGCACCCACGATCTCCGCCGGACCCTCCCGCGCGAACAGTTCACCGTAGCAAGATCCGCCCAACGCGGCTGTGATGCGAAACACTTCGAGAGACTTGGATTCCATTGGGTTGGGAAGGGGATGAGCCTTCGCCCATCCCTTCCAACACAAAAGTATTCGCGCGATTTGAGTCGCTGCGGGGCGGCACAGGACGGAATCCAGCTTTCCCTAGGTGCGTTTTCGTTGCGCATCCGCCGCAATCGAGTCCGCCACAACCCAGGCTGCCGCTGCCATGGCCAGGGAAATGCCGTTGCCCGCCCAGGAAAAATGCTCGTGCGGTGCGCTAAAGAGTTTGGGCAGCCAGATGAGAATCTCAAAACCGACGATCATGACCGCCAGCAGGCGCGCAGCCAGTGGAGCGAGCACTCCGGTCAGTATGGATACGGCGGCCATCAGAAAAAATACCGTGGTCGCGGCGGCCCAAAAAATTTGCCCCGGCGGAAGCCAACGAGGAACCCAGGCCGGGATCGCCGAAAAATATACGATGTGATCCAGAGCAAAAGAAATTGCGCAGACTCCGTAGAGGCGACTGATCCCAGCCCGCTTGCCTGCCAGAGCTGGGCCGACTGGAGCCAGCCAGGCAAACAGCACCAGCCCGCCGATCCCCAGCGAGGCCTCCTCAAAAAAATTACCCCAGGAGTCGTACACTCGCGGGGCTTCCAGAATTTTTGGGATCCAGAGCAGCGCAAAGACAGCATACAAAGCTGTCAATGCACCCGCGCCAACCCGTGCGCTGCGCGGCCACAACAACGCAACTCCCGCCGCCAACTCCCACAGAGCGACGGCGTCTGCAAGAGCTGCGTGGTGGGGAAGCGTGTGCGCTACACACTGCCAGTTGGTGGCAAAATCGCTCCACACAAGACCAATCATGCCGAGCGCGATGGCCGCGCCCGCGTAAAAATACCTGCCTAGATTCGATGGCATACCATGTTCTCCCCACAGAAGATCGCAAGGGCGTCGCCGCGATGGGCACCGCCGTGCGTCCAGCAAGATACGGCTCCGATGTCGCCATGTGGGGATGTCGGTAGGTGGAACCGTTCCGAAAATACAGTGTGGCCAGCATACATCAGTTGATGGCTGGCTTCCCACGTTTTTTCTGCGAAGAATTTGGGGCCAAACGCTTGCCTGGCACCGGTGAATCCATCCGTTTGCGCCTGCAATTGCCCGCTTGTTATGGTGGGCTGTACGAAATTCGGGCACGAGGTGGCATATGCAATCTTCGTTGGGTGCGATTGGCAAAGGCTTCGTTGGGATGCTGGCAATCAGCGCGAGTGCGCTCTTGCCGTCTGCCGCTGCGCAGACACCATCCTATCCACAGACCGACAGCAGCGTGATTGACGCCACCGGCACGGCCCACATCACGCGCGTGGTGCCGGTGCCCACAACCGTCAGTCCGCAGGCGCAAAAATACCTAGCGCAGCCGGTGCCTGATGTTGCAGGCCACCGATCCTTGGCACTGCGCCGCAGCCAAACCGATGCCTGGCAGACGCGCGCAGGGCAGCAGTGGCAGGCCATCAACCCGGTACATCTGCACCTGCAAACCATGGCGGGGGTGCCGGTGCGCGTGGTGGAGCCATTGCAGATTCCTGCCAACAAACGCGACCGCGTGTTGCTGAATCTACACGGTGGCGGCTTCAACTCGGACTCTGGCTCGCTGACGGAAACCATTCCCATCGCGTATCGGACCCAGACCAAGGTGATCTCTGTGCTCTACCGGCTCGCTCCAGAGCATCCCTTCCCCGCAGCGGTTGAGGACGCAATCGCCGTATACAAACAACTGCTCCAAACCTATGCGCCGCAAAAGATCGCCATCTACGGTACCTCCGCAGGTGCGGTGCTGACGCCTGAGGTGGCCGTGCGCCTGCGCCAGCTTGGCTTGCCGCTACCGGGCGCGCTCGGCATCTTCTCTGGCTTTGGCGATTTCAGCCAACCAGGGGACTCGCGCTCCCTCTTCGCGCTGCGCGGACTCTCTGGCCATCTGGATCCACCGGGCACTGCCAACCCAGACAGCGCTTACGTGGGCAAGACCGCCCTTAAAGATCCGGTTCTTTCTCCTCTCTACGCGGACTTGCATGGCTTTCCACCCACACTGTTCCTCACCAGTGAGCGGGATATGTTGTTGAGCGGCACAACAATTCTGCATCGCGCATTTTTACGTGCGGGCGACGATGCGCAGTTGGTCGTCTTTGAAGGCTTGCCCCACGCATTCTGGTATGACCCAACCCTGCCAGAGTCCCAGGAGGCCAATCAGATCATGGCTGATTTTTTTGATCGCGAACTCGGCCACCACAACTAGAGCAAATTCCCGTCCCCGCGCGAACGAAACCTGTGGCACCCCAGCACAATCTTTCGCGCCAAACAGAACAGCCGTTCGCATTTGCGAACGGCTGTTCTGTTTGGGAGATGCCCTTGTTTACGGGTGGAACTGCTTCATCCTAGGTTGCATGGGCGCGGAAGCTCCTCTCGGCTGTTGCTGCTGCGCGCCATTGCCCGACGAACCCGCTGCCGGATTTGCGCCGAACTGCGGAATCGTGTCGCCAGGCTTGCCGATTACACCATACTGCACCCTGCTGTTGGGTTGGAGGGGCGGTAGCCCGACTCCTCCACCGGATCCCGGCTGCGTGGGAATACCGAAGACCTTGCGATAGCGGTATCCCTGGCCTCCACCCATGTTGAAGTTCCGGCCAAACTGCCCCAATACTCCGGCACTAAAGGCTGGAGCCATCGCCGTGCTGCGCGCGGCCGCCGTAGTTGTAGTTCCAGAAGTGTTGCAGCCGTCGGAGCCGCAGTACGTTGTTGTCGCGGGGCCAAACATGCCCGTATCGCCGCTGGAGGGAGTAAAGTTAACCGTCAGCACATAATCGCTGTCTCCATCGCCATCTGTATCTGCCGGCGAAGTGAAGCTGTATGGAGCGTAACAGTTGGTTCCATTACTGCCATAACAGTTAATGCTTACGTTTGTCGGCGTTGCTCCATTCAACGAGAAGGACATGGTTCCAGATGTAATCTGCACAACATTGGGGGGCTTGGAAATCCAACTTCCGGTGTTATAGTCATACTCCGACTTCGGGTAGTAGGCATAGGCGTCACAACTCGTTGTACTGGTCGTATGGCCATGGATTGTAGTCGAACTCGTGGTGCAGCTGAACGGCACCGCTGTGCACATATAGGCATACTGCCCTTGCCCCATGTACTGCCAGGAGCAGTTCGTCGCGGCGTCATCAATGGAAGGAGTGGTTGGCGTTACGTCCACCTGCTCATCCGCAGAACTGCCCGGAGGATAGTTGCTATCGCCGCTATATGTGGCATAAAACTCGTAGACGCCATTCAGGTAGCCATTGGGGTCGATCACTTGCAAACTCGTGGTGGAGTTATTCGTGCCTCCACCCGGGTTAATCGTGTACTGCGCCGGACAGCCGCCGTTGCCCCCGCCACACACATAGTATTCCGTGCCCTGCGGCGTAAAGAAATAAACAGCGACCGAACCTGTGGGGGAGCCGAATGTATTATTTCCATACACCGTGATGTTCAACGTAAACTGCGTGGGCGATCCATAGACGAAGGTGTTGGGCGTGATGCTAATGGTCACCGGGGTTCCGGAAACAGAGATCAACACGTTGCCACCGATGTTCGTCTCCGGCTGATAAGAAGTATCGCCCGAGTAGAGCGCACCCAAGGTGTGCTGGCCGCTGCCCAGGTTCGGCAACGTTAGAGAAGCGGTGCCATTGCTCAACGATAACGCAGCAATGCCCAGCTCTGTCCCATCGGTATCCTCAATCTCCACCGTCCCA
>DAHWKP010000279.1:0-4363 GCA_027343585.1 Acidobacteriaceae bacterium | reverse complement strand
TCTCTAAAGAAAACACCCTCGCACCGTGGCAACCAGCACGAGAAGATTCCCTTGTGCGCCAAACTGATTCAGAGTATCAAGTGCAAAAAAAAGAGTCAACCAATATGTTCCACAAACTTGGAGCCGCTTGGTATTTTTCTTATGTATCCCCAGAATCCATTTGCAGAATAGGCTTCCATGACAGAGAATGCCGCCAAGGTTTATTTCTACACTGTGCGGCAGCCTGCAGCGGAGCAGCCGAATGGAGGCACACATCTTTCCCAGCAAACGTTTCCTGCGCACCATCCTTTCCGCCAGCGCCGCCACGCTACTGCTGGTGGGAGCAGCCGTGCTTGTCACCCCGCCGCTCGTGGGCCAGCAGCAACACCATCTTCATCATGCCGCTGCCAAGCTGGACATCAATACCGCCACGTTGACACAATTGGAGGCCATCCCCGGGCTGGGGCCGGTCTACGCCAAGCGCATCATCGCCGGACGGCCTTACACCAGCAAACGACAATTGAGCACGCGCGGCATTCTGCCGAAGGACTTATATATGCAGATCAAGCCGCGACTGATCGCCCATCGCCCAAAGAAGAAGCCCTAACAGAAGGAACACCCTAGCGCAGTCGCGCGCTGGAATCTGTACGTTACAATTCAGACAGCCTCCGGTGTTCGGGAAGGCGGTGCAAATCCGCCACTACCCCGTAACTGTAAGCGTGGAGGGACGGCAACGTGCGCTCACGCGCAGCCACTGCCCGCGATCCACGCGGACGGGAAGGCGTTCCGGCCCGAGGATGCGCAAGTCAGGAGACCGGCCAGAGGCGCACTTG
Source organism: Acidobacteriaceae bacterium (assembly GCA_027343585.1). Lineage (GTDB taxonomy): Bacteria > Acidobacteriota > Terriglobia > Terriglobales > Acidobacteriaceae > JAJZCX01. The sequence continues at coordinate 3,551 of DAHWKP010000279.1, read as the reverse complement.
CAAGGCAGTCCTTGGTTTCGTTGGGAGAACCGGGGAGCGATGCGTCCCATTCTTCTTGCTGGCACGGGCGTAACCGCGTTGCTGCATCGGCTTTCCCACCAGATTTGACATTGGCACCCGGCCCGCTAAAGCTGTTTGCGCCGTGGTTCCAGCAACGCTGTACGCCGCAGAGCGTCGGGAAGCGCGGTGCAAATCCGCCACTCCCCCGGAACTGTAATTGCGCAAGAGCGGAGCCAGCGCGAAGTATTTTCGCGCAGCCACTGGCGGCCTGTGCCGCTGGGAAGGCGCTCCCAAACTCGCATCAGCGCATAAGTCAGGAGACCGGCTCTGCGGAGACTATCCGAGGGGATCGAATGACACGGAAATTTTTCTGGAAGCTGACTTGTTTACTTGCGCTCACACTCCTGCCGATTGTGGCCCTGGCTGCCCGCGCAACACAACCCTCCGTGCGCGGCACGGTTACCGATCCGCTGGGTGCTCCCGTCGCTCGCGCCCGCGTGGAGCTGGTCTCCGTCCACGGCGGACAGACCGCCGGATTCACCTACACAGATGACCAGGGCCACTATTTGCTGACGGCAGCGCAGCCTGGACGGTATCTGGTGCGCGCCTTTGCCAATGGCTTTCACTCAACCTATAGCCAAGAGATTTATGTTGGCTCCGCGCCTGCCTATCAAAATATCGCGATGCAGATGGGCCGACTGGTGCAGAACGTCACCGTCACCGCCACGGGCATGCCCACGCCGCTCTCGGAGACAGGAGCCTCCGTCACCGTGCTGGACCAGACGCTCTACCCACACATGCAGGACCTGCAGGACACGCTGCGCATGGCCGACGGTCTGCAATTCACCACCACCGGCCAGCGCGGCGCGGCCACATCACTCTTCGCCCAGGGCGGCAACTCGGACGCGATGGACGTGATGCTGGACGGCGTGCCCGTCAATGACATTGGCGGCGCGGTCAACTTTGCGTATCTGCCTGCCAACGGCGTCAATACCATCGAAATCTTCCACGGGCCAGACAGCGCGCTCTACGGCGCAGGGGCTTCGGCGGGCGTGATCGATGTGCACACCTTGCGCGGCACAACAGCGCGCCCCTTGCTGCAATACTCCATTGACGGTGGCAACTTTGGCACCTACCGGCAAGAAGGCGCCTTGAGCGGCGTGCGCAACTCCACGGACTACTACGCCAACTTCACGCGCTTTGACACCTCCAACAGTGAGCCGAACAGCAGCTTCCACAATGGATCCTTTGCCGGCAACTTTGGCCGCGCACTCTCCCCCCACACCCAACTGCGCGCCACCATACATCGCAACGCAGCGGCCAGCGGGGAGCCAAATGCCCTGCTCTTCTATGGCACGCCGGACACGCAATATCTGAATGAACATGATCTCTACGGTGGCGTTACGCTGGACGATCAGGTCTCAGCACGCCTGCACGTGCAGGCGCGCTATGGACTGGTGCGTCTGCGATCGCTCAACACCGACCCAGCGCCCTTTGGCCTATTGGTAAACAACGCTAACGCAGTGAACAACTGCGGCTACGACGCCAACGGCAACCCCATGACGCAGGAATACGTGGGCCTGCCGGTCACCATCCAAGGCGGCAATGGGTACACGGCGACGGGGCAAGCCTTCGCCACCTGCCCCAACTTCACATTTCCCGGCACGGATTCCATTCTGACCAACCGCGATTCTTTCTATGGTCAGTCGGACTACACACTCAGCAAAAAGCTGGTGCTCTTCGGCGCCTTCCGCTATGAGTCCGAACGCGGCGACACGGCCTATGATTACGTTCCGCAGTGGGCCGATCGCGGTAACTTTGACTACATCATGCAAGTCTCCGGCATCCTGGGCAGTCGCTTCAACTACTCGGCCAGCGCCGATCTGCCCAACTACTCCGTCTTTGGCTTTGCGCCCACTCCGCGCGCAAGCGCCGCATATTATCTGCGCAAACCTTCCACCTATGGAATCCTTAGCGGCACCAAGGTGCGCTTCGATTTTTCCAAAGGCATCTTGGAGCCAACCATTGCCGAGCAGCGTGGCTCCGTGTATGACGTGCTGGCCTCGCTGAGCAATGGTCAACAGTTGATCTCGCAAAACAAAATCTCCCCAGTCAACGCGCAAACGACGCGCACCTATCAGGGCGGCTTCGATCAGCAACTCTTCGGCAGCAAAGCCATGCTGCACGCCGGATACTTCCACAACGAGTTTGGCAATCAGATTGAGTTCGTCGATGCGCCCGCGCTTTTACAGCTCGGTGTGCCGCCTGTCGTCGAGCAGCAGGTCGCCAACACATCCTTTGGCGCGTATGCCAACTCGCTTAGCTTTGCGGCGCAGGGTTTTGAAAGCGCGATGGAGTACAGCATAACCAAGCGCATGTTTGCCCGCGCTGGTTACACCTACACGCACTCCGTGGTGCAACACTCGTTTTCCAGCGACAATCTGTATCCGTCCACGAATCCGAACATTCCAAATGTGCAGATTGGTGCCTACTCGCCCCTGATCGGCCAGCGTCCCTTCCGCCGCGCGCCGAACACGGGCTTCTTCAGCGTCACCTACGCGCATCCGCGCTGGTATGCCACTCTCACTGGAACACTGGTCGGCCACAGTGACGACAGCACGTTTCTGCTTGACGCCAACGGCGGCAACACGCTGCTGCTGCCCAACCACAACCTCGATCCCGGCTATCAGGACATCGGATTTTCCAGCAGCTATAGGATCAGCAAGCGCGTCAGCGCCTATGCCGTCATGGACAATCTGCTCAGCGAGCATTACCAGCAAGTGATCGGCTACCCCGCTCTGCCCTTCAACTTCCGCTCGGGGATGCAAGTCTCTTTGGGTGGATCCAAGTAGCCGCCTCAACACAGGCACAAAATAAACGGCCTCGACCCTGCGCAATTTTGCAAGGGTGGAGGCCGTTTCTGTATTCGTTTGCGCTCGCTCCGCAGCTCTATCCGCGAATGTGGCTCTGCACGTGACTCTGGTAGCAGGCCAAAACATCATCCTGCGAAAGCACGCCTTCCAGCAATCCTGACACCGCTCGATTGACCACCGGCAGCAGCGGCCAGCGGCGAAAGTGCGGCAGCGTCTCCTCCAACGCCAGGTCGGGATACAAAACCGGCGTGCGCTCCTCTGGCAGTGCGGCCTCAATCGTCAGCGCGCTACTTTGCGCAGCCTTGGCCGCCTCTTGCGCAGTCAACATGTACCAGCGATTGCCGCTGCACCGTACCAGTGCGACCTCACCCTTGGCCTTTTTCATGGCCTCCACCACGCTGGCGGGCGGCTCCGTGCCCAGCAGCACCGGCGCTTCCGTGGCGTGGAGCGCATCCTCAATGCGCAGGGAAATTTCCTCGCGCACCTCTTCCATGGACGGCAGACTCAGCCCATCCTGATGCGTCAGCACTTCAAAAATCGGAACCGGCTGCAAGCTCCGTGCCAGCAAATAGGCCAGTGTGTTGGCCAAAATCACCGGTAAGATGATCGAGTAATTTCCGCTGACCTCCAGCACCATAAAGACGCTGGTCAGCGGCGTGCGGATGAAGCCTGCAAACA
>DAHWKP010000278.1:0-40904 GCA_027343585.1 Acidobacteriaceae bacterium | reverse complement strand
GTCCGGCGGACAAGGGGGTGGCCTGCGTGTGTCTCCAACACGGTCAGGGGGGCGTGTTCCGGGGCGAGCAAGGCTTCTGGGGCGACCAGAACGGTTTGCTCCAGCGCACATTGTCCTGAGAGTACCGCGTGCGGCAGCATGTCGGTATAGACCATCCAACTCGATCCGGGAGGAAGCGAAATGGTCTCGCGCCAGCCGGAGCTTTGGTAGGCGGCATTTTCCTTTAAAAAGTCGTGGAACTGGAGCATGAAGCGATCGTAAGGTGAGCGCCGCAATGTGGGAAGCGCGGAACCGATTCCCAACTTGCAAAGCGCCATCCGCGCGTGGAACTGCCAGTTGGACTCTGGGCGCGGAAGGCGAATCTCCTTGGGTGCAAAGCGTGGGAGCAGCGCACGGAATGGCTCCCCCACAATCCACTCGCGGGACTCTTCTGGGTGGATGTTGCTGAAGAAGCGCAAAATGCGCGCACCCTGCGTGGGGCGGGTGGGGAATGCGTCCGTGTGCATCAGATCATTGCGCTTGTGCAGCGGCAGGGCGCGATTTCTTTCTTGCAAAGGCCGGTAGCTTGCGTAATCCACTTGCCAGCGTGCTTGATAGGGGGCGAGAAACTCGGTCAGAAATTGCAAAACCCGCTGCGAGTACTCCCGCAGGATCTGTTGGAGTTGCCGAGCTGCATTTGGATCTGCAGATTGCAGATCGGCACCAGCGATGCGGTCTTGCAGTGGCTTGTAGGCAAGATTTTTATGCAGCGAACGATGGCTATGCCCCAATCCCAACAGAAAGGCGCGGGCCTCGTCCGGCAAGGGCACGGGCGTTTGCGGAAAAAAAAGAATGGTTCCCGCTTCCAAACGCAGACACCAATCCTGAGATTGGGAGAAGGCGGAAGCGACTCGTGCGCTTTCGGTCGGAATAGAAAGGATGCCCATGGTCGCGGTTCCCGATTGCGTCTTAGGGACGCCCGGATAGTTTGCGGCGAATCCACAGACTCATCAGATAGGCCACGCACACCAGCATGGAGGTCAGCCCGATGGGAGCGGCGATAAATTTATAGCTGATGCTCAAATTTTGCAGCGAGAGATGGTGGGTGCCGTCATAAATAATGACGCCAAAGATCGAGCAGAAGGTGGCCAGAAAGAAGGTCAAAAATCCAGCAGATGCGCCCAACAGCAGGCTGGAAAAGAATCCAAAGCGCCCAATGGGGATGCCAAAAAACGTTGGCTCGCTGGCATCCGTGGAGGGGATGCGTGGTTCGGACTGGGTGGTGGTTTGCACTGGCGGTTGTTCTGGAGACATGGCGACTTGATTCCCCCGGGAACGAACGCGTCCAAGGCCCTGCGCGTTCCTCTCAGATAGAATACAGATTTATGGCGGAACCAGCTTCCATGCAATTAGTCAGCGCACAAGAAGCAGCACGGGGGGCAACCGCGCTGCAAGCTCCCAATGGAATTCACTATGCAAGTTTTGGTCTGACGCAGATGCCTGCTTTGGATCTGGAACGAATGGTGCAGGCTATCCCCAACAGTATTGCGGCGGCACTGAATCGCAACATTTATTGTTTTGTGCCCCTGGTGATGAGCGAGTCTGAGGAGCCGTACATTGCCCCAGAGTATTCCAGAGAATGGAGCGATCAGGCGATTTGTCATCGCAATGCCGTTTGCAATGGCGGCGATTACACGTTCATTTCCACGCGGTTGATGCACGACCGATTTGCACTGGCCTTTGAATACTTCATCAATGCGGGACATCATTTTGTGGATGCCGTCGGGGTGCCCGACACGTTTTCCAAGCTGGTTTGGTCCCAGGTGGAGGCCGATGTGCGTGGAGAAACAAGCCAGGATGCGTGGGAAAGCCGCAGACAGGCTTGGGGAGGGCCTGGGCATCCATTGGATGAAAAGGCGCGCACAGCTTATTTAGAAGCTGCCTTTTCCGATGCCGTGGCGATTTATCTCCTCTCGTTGACCGTGGACTTTGATTATTCAGAATTGCGCGAACGCGGCTATCCCTTGCTGGCTCCACAGGCGCTGGGAGAGCGATTGCGCGCGATGGCTGCTCTGTTTCCACCGAATGCAGGCTATGAATTTTCCATTCGCTCGCAGCGTCGCATGGGCTGAAGCGCGACGGGGACGCTGCTGTTTTTCAGCCGAGGCTTCGATCCGGTAGACTCATTCTTGAATTTCTGATGCGCATTTTTTCCATAGAAATCGGACGCGCGCAGCGCTATGCAGCGCTGTTGCTATTGCTGTTTGCCGTCCAGTTTTTCTGGGTGTTGGCACGGCAGCCGCTCACAGAACGCGACTATCAGTACGCCCGCTGTGGCCGGGAGCTTTGGGAGAAACCCTCCCCGCTGAGCGGCTACTTTACCTCCTGCGGCAACCTGCAGGATGGAACCCTGGCCTATCGTGTTGCCGGCCTGCCGTTAACGCTGGAACGCATGGTTGCCGGCGAACCCGTTGCCGCCTCCACGTGGGAATCGCGGCACGTGCTGCGTTCGGTACGGCTGCTGCTGCATCTTCCCTTTCTTCTTTTTGGCCTTTGGTTGGGCGGAGCTTTGTGGTGGGTTGCGCGACGCATCTATGGCAATCACGGCGGCATGATTGCCTTAACCCTCTACTGCTTTTCGCCAACCATGCTGCAAGCCTGTCTGCAGCCCAACAATGAAATTCTGGCCGCATGGGGTCTGTTTGGCCTGGTCTATACGGCCATCGGTGTGGCCCATACCATGCAAAGCCCGCCGCGTCGCTGGCCACCGCGCATTGCCTTGCTGACCCTGGCGCTGGGCCTGACGGCATGTGCGCACATTGCGGCTGCATTTTTAGGATTGCTCCTGGCCTTCGGCTTCATGCTGTATCTGGCAGAGCATCGCCGTCCCATGGTGATGCAGGTGCTCCTGCTTGCCTGCATTGGAGCTTTCTTCCTACTGTTTGCTTCCTACACGTTCAATGCGGATGCGTTCAGCTATATGCTGCAGGGCGCAGCCGCACGCATCTGGTTCTCTCTGGCAGAAGCCAAGCTCTACTTTGTAAGTTTGCCCAATGCAGGAGCCACGATTGCGGTGGCTACGGCGGTGGCCTTTTATGCGCTCCATCGCCGGATACGCTACTTCGGCAACACGGCTCCTTTTCTTACAGCCGCATTACTGCTGACGATTGTAACCACGGGCGTGCGTTCTCAGCCTTGGCTGTGGGCATTGCCCTTTGTCTTTGTGTTTACCGGGGGCGTTTTTGCCGATTTGTTGGAATCCGCGCAGGCCCGCAGCTTTCGGTGGTTGATTGTCGCAATTCTTCTGGCGCAAATCGCACTCTGTTTGGCGAGTTTGCCGGGCCTGGCTCTGGCCTAGACCGCTCCGGACACTTACTGCCCGTGGTCATCGCCTTGGAAGGGATTTTCAAAGCGCGTGTACTCGGACAAATAGAGCAAATGTACGGATCCCGTGGGGCCGTTGCGCTGCTTGGCGATGATGATCTCGGCCTTGCCCTTGCTGTCGGGGTCCTCATCGCCGTTCTCATCGCGGTTGTAATAGCTGTCGCGGTGGATGAAGGCCACCACGTCAGCGTCTTGCTCAATCGAACCAGATTCGCGCAGATCCGAGAGCATGGGCTTCTTATCGCCACCGCGTTGTTCACTGGCGCGGCTCAACTGCGAGAGCGCAATCACCGGCACGCGCAACTCCTTGGCCAGCGCCTTCAGTCCGCGGGAGACGGCAGAGACCTCTTGGGTGCGATTTTCATAACGCCGCGCATTCGGTCCGGTGCTGCCGCCGGACATCAACTGCAAATAGTCAATGACGATCAGGTCGAGCTGGCCCTCCTGCTGGCGAAGCCGCCGCGCTTTGGCGCGCATCTCTGCCAGGGAGATGCCCGGCGTGTCGTCGATGTACATTCGCGCCTCTGCCAACAGACCCAGAGCGCCGACCAGCTTGTCCCGATCCTCGCGCGTCAGAAATCCCGTTTGAATGTGGCGCATGTTCACCAAGGCCTGCGAGGCCAACATGCGGCGCAGCAAGGCTTCCTTCGACATTTCCAGCGAAAAGATGCCAACCACTTTGCCGCCGCGTACCGCTGCGTTCTGCGCAATGTTGATCGCCCAAGCCGTTTTTCCCATCGAAGGACGCGCAGCCAAAATGAACAGCTCCGACGGTTGCAGTCCGCTGGTCATGCGGTCAAATTCCTGATAGTGCGTGGCCAGTCCTGTGACCTCACGGCCTTCCTTGTATAGATTGTCGATGGAGCCGAAGGAGTCGCGGACAATCTCTGGAATGCTGGAGAATCCCTGTGTGATGCCGCGCTCGGAGACCTCCAACAGTGCGGACTCCGTCGCATTCAATACCTCTAGCGCATCTTCGCCTTGGTCGCTGGCGCGGGCCAGCGCCGTCGAGCAGATGCCCATCAACTGTCGCAGCATCGACTTGTCCTTGACGATGCGAACGTAGTCTTCAATGCTGAGGCGGCGGGGCAGATTTTCCGTCAGGCTGAACAGGTAGGCGCGATGGCCGATGGATTCCAACTCGCGCCGACGATCCAGTTCCTCGCTCAGCGTGATGATGTCCACGGCGCGACCCCCATCCACCAGTTCGCCCATGCGGGCAAAGATTCTGCGGTGGGAGTCGAGGGAAAAGTCATCGGCATTCAGCCGCTCGGCGGCCTCGCTGTAGGCGGCGTTGTCGAGCAGAATCGCGCCCAGGATGGTGCGCTCAGCGTCAATGCTTGCGGGCAGGCCGCGATCCAGGGCGAGTTCGGGCGCGGTAGCCATGGGTAGGAGTCTAGTCGGCCTGCCTGTGGATGCACCTGTGGACGGCATCTGCAAAGAGTGGAAAATGGGGCAGCCAGGGTGCCATCCTCTACCAAGCAATACGGATCCTGCCCAGCCTGCCCCGACCAAACTTAGTGCGCGAATTCCTCGTTCATCCAGGTTTCAAAGGCCGTCAGGTTCTGCGGGCGACCGAGAAAATTGCGTACCAGTTCCGCGCCTGGCTCCGAGCCGCCCGGCTCCAGCACCGTGGTGCGATAGCGCAGCGCAGCAGGGCCGTCGAGCAAATGGTTCGGATCAAATTGCGCGAAGAAGTCGAGCGCAATCCCCTTGTCGTACAGGTAGGTGTAGTAGTTGGAGGAGTAGCCAGTGAGGTGCGTAAACGAAGCGTACATGCGATTGCCCGGGTCCCAGGTATAGGGCAACAGGGCGGCGTAGTCGCTGCGCATTAGGGCATCCACATCCAGCCCCGCTGTGGGACGATCGTGTAGGTCGAAGGCAAAGCGCGTGTAAAAGAGCTGCGTGCGCACCCAGTTGCCGCGGCCAAAGGCGCTGGCGCGGTTCATGCGCTCGACCATCTCCGTGGGGATGGCCGCGCCGGTCTGATAGTTGTGGGCGAAGGTTTGCAGCAGTGCCGGGCTGCGGAAAAACTCTTCCAGCATTTGTGAGGGTGCTTCGATGAAGTCGCCTTCCGTGGCGATGCCGCTGACGCCAGCCCAGCGTTGCTGGCCACCGAGAATGGCGTGCATCAAGTGGCCAAACTCATGGAAGAAGGTGACGACATCGGAGTATTGCATCAGGCCGGGATCGCCGAGCGCACCGCCGGGAAAGTTACAGATGAGCGCAGCCTCTGGAATCTGTGGGCTGCCTGCGTTTGTGTTGCGCGTGCCGGGCACCAGCGGATAGGCGCTGAACCATTTGTCCTTGCCTGCGCGCGGGTGCATGTCGAGGTAGAAGCGCCCGATGCGCGGGCCGTGGCCGCTGTCCGCTCCCTTGGAAAGGCTTTGCGGGCTGTGGTCGTACACATCCCAGGCCGTGACGGAGGCATCCCAAACCGGCGTGTCGGGTGCGGGGCGAAACTCCACATGGAAAAGCCGCGCGGCGGTGTCGAGCACTCCCTGCTGCACGCGATCATAAGGAAAATAGGGCCGGACGGATTGTGAGTCAAAGTGAAAGGCCTGCGTGCGGTACTGCTCATACCAGTAGGTGACGCTGTCGGCGGGGATGGCGGTCAAGCCGGGCTGGTGCTGGCGCGCGAAGTCGAGCACAAGCGCGTATTCCTTGGCTGCACCGGATTGCGAGGCGCGGTCGAGTTCGGCCAGAAAGGTGCGAACCCCCGCAGCCGAGCCAATCATTTGATCCGCCGTGGCCAGATCGGCCCAGGTGGCGAAGCCGAGCGTGGTGGCCAACTCCTGTCGCGCGGTGAGCAGGTCCAGCAGCACGGACTGGTTGGCGGGATATGCACGCGTGTTGTAGGCCAGATACATGCGCTCGCGCAATGCGGCGCTCTGGGCGAAGGTCATCACGGGCATGTAGTCGGTGTAGTCGGTGGTCAGTTGCAGGGAGCCGTCGGCGGCGGGCTGGTGGCGGGCGAGAAAGTCGGCGGGCAGGCCGGCGAGTTCATCCGGCGCGGCGGTGACCGTGTTGACATGTTCCTGCACGTTGCGTCCAAAGATCAGGCAGAGTTGCGTGATCTTTTCCTGCAAGGACTGGATGCGGGCGCGCGTGGCGTCGTCCTTGTCCACTCCAGCCAGGCGATATTCAAGCAGCGTGCGCTGGAGGTAGTAGCGCGTGGCCGGATCGGCGTGCGTGGTGTCGATGGCGGACAAGGCACGGTAGACCGGCTGGTTGAGCGAGAGGGCCACGCTGGCCTCGGTAATGGTTTGCACCAGCGACTCGGCGGCGTCGCGCATCTCCTTGTGCGGAGAGACGGAGTAGAGCAGGCCAGTCTCCGAGCTGGCCAGGTTCAACTCCGCCAGGGCGCGGTCGTAGGGAACGAGGGTGTTCTCGACGGTGGGCGCGTCGCCATGAGCAAGCAATGCGGCGATCGCAGCGCGCTGGGCATCCAAGTGGAGTTGGACCCAGGCCTGCAATTGTGCCGGAGTTTGCAGGTTGGCCCAGGCATGCAAGGGATCGACGGCGGTTGCGTTGGCTGTGGGCTGCGCGGGTACGGCGGCAGCGGGTTGGGCAGCTCCGGCGAGCGAACCGGGCACAACCACGGCCATGCCTAGCCAGGCGGTCCGGCGAAAGAGAGGAGCGAGCATCAGTCGTATCTCCTTGATGCAACAAGCGTTGCGCGTCCAGCACGCCAAAATCTACCGGCGCGGGAAGGCTCAGGATACCACTGCGAAGGCGGACGTGTCGGCGGATGCAGGCGGATGGAAGCGTGCAAGGGGAGGCGAGACGAGGCACGCGGGAGGGCCAGAACTGACATGCCTACAGAAATTTCTTTTTGATTTGCACTGAAATGGGTGCAATGTGCGCAAAATCTCCGATATTCTAGAAAATTCATACAGAAGTGGTTGCATTGGTAAGAAGTGCCAGAGTACGATCCGCAATTGCGGCAAAGAGACAAAACGACATCCATGAAAATTGCAAGTTCCACCCCGTATACCATGCAGTATCTGCAAGCCCGCTTGAGCCGGGTTTGCGTAGCCATTATCGGAGACACCGCGCAGGATATGATCGACCGCGCCTCCGAGGCCGTGCGCGAGAACACGTTTTTGGAGTTTCGGCTGGATTATCTGGATAAGCCGCTGCTGGCGCTGCCGAAGCTGAAACAGTTCCTGCACGATCACCGCGAGGCAACGGCCATCGCCACCTGTCGCCGCGCGGCCAATGGAGGTAAGTTCAAGGGAACGATCGCATCCGAGTTGGAGGTGTTGACCAAAGCCACGGCAGCGGGCTGCCAGATCGTGGATTTGGAGTTGCAAACGGCGGAGTCGATCAAGGCCGCAGGCGTCAAGAAGTTCCGCGAGTGTGGTGCGGCGCTGCTGATCTCCTATCACGACTTTAGCGCGACCAAGGATCTGGAAAGCATCTATGACCGGATCCGGCCCTTTGCGCCAGAGATCATCAAGATCGTGCCGACGGCCAAGTGTCTGGCCGACAACGTGACGATCATGCGCTTTTTGGAAGAGAAGCGGGATGAGGCGCGCGTGGTGGGTATTTGCATGGGCGACTTCGGCATCATCAGCCGTGTGTTGGGCGTGCGCGCGGGCAGTTTGTTTACCTTTGGCGCGGCGACGGTGGGCGAGGAGACCGGGCCGGGACAGATCGCGGCACGAACGCTGCTGGAAACCTATCGACTGGATCAGGTGGAGGCGGGCACGCGCGTCTATGGCGTGGCGGGCAATCCCATTCGACACTCGCTATCGCCCATCATGATGAATACGGCCTTCCGCCGCGAGACGGTCAATGCCGTGTTTCTGGCGCTGCAGACGAACAAGATTAAAGATTTAATGCTGCTGGTCCACAAGGTGCCCGTGCATGGGCTGGCGGTAACGATGCCGCTGAAGCAGGAGATCATGGAGTACTTGGATCGCACGGATGCACTGAGCGAAAAGATCGGGGCCTGCAACACCGTGGTGCGCTCGCAGGATGGCAAGCTGATCGGCTTCAACACGGATGTACAGGGAGTCGTGCGTCCGCTGGAGCAGCGGATGCCACTGCGCAAGGCCAAGGTGCTGGTGCTGGGTGCGGGCGGCGCGGCGCGGGCGGCGGTCTTTGGACTCTGCGACAAGGGCGCAGAGGTGACCATTCTGAATCGGACGCCGCAGACGGCGCAAAAGCTGGCACGCGAGGCGGGCGCCAAGACGATCCGTCGGGATCAGGTGGCCAAGACCAGCTTTGACATCATTGTGAATGCCACCTCCGTGGGCATGACGGGCAACAAGCAGCCGACGATTTTGGAGGAAAAGGAATTGAATGCGCGGCTGGTGTTTGATTTGGTGTACAACCCGGTGGAGACACCGCTGCTGCAAATGGCGCGCAAGAAAGGCATCCCCGTGATTCCGGGCGTGGAGATGTTTGTGCAGCAAGGGGCGGAACAATTCCAATTGTGGACGGGCAAACCGGCACCGCGGGAGGAGATGTGGCGCGTGGTGACACACGCACTCCGCCAGCAACAGGCAGAGGCAGCCAAGTAGGCCGAAACAGAGGGCCACACGCAACACAAAAAGAGAGCGGGAAGAGGTTCTGAATGATGCGCAAGATTCTTCGGTTCAGCGGACGCATGCTTCCTTATGTTGGATGGCTGGCACCCGTGGTCGGCAAGGCGCTTGAGGGAAACATGCAGGGACTTCCGGTGGCGATTCGGGACCTCAAGCAGCACCTGCACAACCTGAACACCTCACAACAGGAGGTGGCACCCGCACTGGCCGTGCAGATGCAACGGCTGAATTTGTTGGAGCAGAAATGCGGGACGATTCAGCATGCCATTGAAGATTTACAGCACGAGCAGGCGGAGTTGACGCAGCAGGTGCATCGGCTGACGCTGTGGGTGCAGGGCGCAGTGCTGGCCGGAGTGACGGGGCTGCTGGTGTTGCTCTATCTGGTGGAGCGCCAGGTGCGGCACTGCGGGCTTTCGTTGTAGTTGGATCCGCCGGAACCGGCAAGCACGACGCGATGTCCACGATCGCCCAGAGCCGCATATAGTTGTTGCCACGGGCATTTACACGGTATTCACATCCACCCGCATCCATCGCCCCCTTCTCATTTCCCTATTGCCAATCCTTCGCATCAGGGGCTACTATTCAGGGCAACGCACGGCACAGCCTTTTTAAAGGGCGCGCTAGTACGAAAACGCGAGCAGTAAAGCACTGTTTGTCATTTGAAATGCATTTGCCTGATCGGCCATTCTTACCAGTGTATTGGAGTGAGATTGTATGGCGTGGTATGCCTATTGCATTGCAGAAAAGCGGGCCTTCCCTGAGGTTGACCATCATCGGAAACCAATTCCCCTACAACAAATGACGGGTGTCTACGGACGACCTGTATACCTATATCCAGCCAGCGATTTTGCCCTGATTGTGAGTGAACATGAGGGTGAGCTGCACCCCAAGGCCGCCGTCGAGCACGCGCGCGTGATCAGCGGCTGCTTCCAAATGGCAACGGTGTTGCCCTTCCGTTTTGGAACGATCTTTGCCGACGATGCGGCGATGCGGCGTTCCGTGCGCAGCAACCAGCGGCAGTTTACCGCCAACGTGGAACGGCTGCGTGGCAAGGCCGAGATGCACCTGAAAGTGGTGCTGAACGACGTTTGCCCGGAGACGCCTAAGTACGCGGACACCGCCTGCGCGGGGCGGGAGTATTTGACCCGGCTGCGCGAAACGGCCTGCGTGAAGCGGGATCGGCAATCAGTAGCGCGCTCCATCTGTATGCAGATGCACCGCATGTTTGCCCCGTTGGAGGAGGAGATCACCTGTCGCCGCAATGAGGCGGGCCGGATGCAGCTCGACATTGCGCACTTGATCGATCACCGCAGCGTGGAGCGATACCAAAACAAATACTCCAGCGCCAGCCAGGCGTTGCATGAGTGCAGTTTGGCACTGGCCGGACCGCTGGCTCCGTATCACTTTGTGCAAAGCACCGTGCGCACATCCACTGCTGCACACCCCGCCCACGCCTAACCCCACCTTTGCGGGAACAGGAGGTGCCGTTCGACCTTTCCTCTTGTTCCCGCAAGCAAAGAACCTGGGCGCTCTGGTTAAATGTAGGCAATGCGCAACCCTGTTGAGAGTGCAGCCAACGCGGCTGTCGAAGAGCCACGATTGGACGTGTTGGTCATTGGCGCCGGGCCAACCGGCATGGCCTGCGCCATCGACGCACAGAATGCGGGCCTGCGCGTGGTGCTGGTGGACAAGGGTTGCCTGTGCAACTCGCTCTTTCACTACCCGTCGCACATGACGTTTTTCACCACGCCGGAGCTGCTGGAGATTGGCAACATTCCCTTCAGCAGTCCCAACCAAAAACCCAATCGCACAGAAGCGCTCGAATACTACCGCAAGGTGGCCGAACACTATCGGCTGGATGTGCGTCCCTATCAGCGGGTGGAGCGCGTTACGGGCAGCGATGGCGCTTTTTTCGTACACGCCACGGATGCGCTGGGTCGCGCGCATACCTATGCTGCACGCAAGCTGATCGTGTCCACCGGCTATTACGATCTGCCGAATTATTTGAACATTCCCGGCGAGGATCTGCCCAAGGTGACGCACTACTACGGCGACCCCCATCCCTACTTCAACCAGGATGTGCTGGTCATTGGCGGCAAGAACTCTGCGGCGATCGCTGCGCTGGAGCTTTGGCGCCATGGCGCGCGCGTCACGCTGGTGCATCGCGGGTCTTCCCTGCATCGGCATGTCAAGTATTGGATTCTTCCCGACATTGAAAACCGCATCCGCAAGGGCGAGATTACGGGCTATTTTGATGCGAATGTTGTCGAGATCGCCGCAGACTTCGTGCGCATCACCACGCCGCAGGGGGAGCAAACGCTGGCGAATGATTTCGTCTTTGCGCTGACTGGCTATCACCCGGACTTTACATTTCTGGAGTCGCTCGGGGTGCGTTTGGAGGGAGCGGACCGCACGCCAGTCTGCAACCCAAAGACGCTGGAGAGCAATGTGCCCGGCATTTATTTGGCCGGAGTGATTGTGGCCGGAAAGCGCACGCACGAAATCTTTATTGAGAATGGCCGCTTCCACGGAGCACAGATCGCAGCCAGCCTGCGCGCGCAATAGGAATTGCACCTGCAGCCGCTGGTCGGCTCCACTACAATCGATGCAACCTGCTCTTGTGGCAGATTGCCTGTATGCCGCGTCTGGTACCCAACACGATCCGGGGTCAGCTCATTGCCGGCACCATGTTGCTGCAATGTCTGCTGGTGGTCATATTTGCCGCATACATTTATCAGCAGCAAAGCGCGCAAGTGCGCGAGCGTACCGAGCAGCGGCTGATCTATCAGGTTCACGTACTCTCTGATGCCGCAGCCGAAGAGCTGGCCGACCGGCACATGATGACGTTGGAGTCGATTCTGGCCGCGCTGCCCTCCTCCCCGACCATTCGCGCGGCGCGCATTACGGACCTGAACGGCAACGTGCTGGCTTACGGCGGGCGCAATGGCCCGAGGATTGGATACGTGCAGCTCAATCCGCTGGAGCAAGCCGCAATAGCGAAAACAACCGATGCGCCCCACATTTTTTTTGGCCTCCACCACACTCCGGAGGTGGTCGCTCCCATCTGGGTGGATGGCTCGCCAGCGGCGCTGGCTTGGATCCTGCCCGACATGACCGACGATGAGCGCGCGTTGAGCAGCCTGCTGAGTTCTTCACTACTCTTCGGGTTGCTGGCGCTGGCAGCAAACGCCACCATCTCACTGGTGCTGGCGCAATCCATCACGCATCCACTGAACGCGCTCTTGCGTGCCACGCGCACGCTGATCCGCAATCCGGAGGGCAAGGGCAATTTTCCCTTGCGCACCAACGCCAGCAATGAGGCCGGGGTGTTGACGCATGCCTTCAACTCCATGGTGACCGCATTGCATGAACAGCGTGCTGGATTGAATGACACCCTGGCGCTGCTCGACTCCATGCTGGCCAATGCGCCCATCGGCTTTGCGTTTTTTGACCGCGGGCTGCGCTGCGTGCGCATCAATCAATTTATGGCGGACAGAAATCGATTGACGGTCCAGGAGCATTTGGGACGGCCCATGCTGGAACTGTTCGCAATGGAAGAAGGCCGCCGCTTGGTGGGCATTGTCGAACATGTCTTCTCAACCGGGGAGCCGGTGCATAACGTGGAACTGCACGACGCGGCGGAGGGAGATCCCAAGGAGTGGCGAACGCTGCTGCTGAATTTCTATCCCGTACACACCAGCACCGAGCGCATTCGCTGGGTGGGCGCGGTGGCCGTGGATACCACACAGCACAAAAAGTCGGAGGAGGCGCTGCGCCGATCCGAAAAGCTGGCCGCAACGGGCCGCCTGGCCGCCTCCATTGCGCACGAGATCAACAATCCGCTGGAGGCGGTGACGAATCTGCTCTATCTGCTGCACGAACATTCTTCTCTGGACGCCGAGGCGCTGCAATATGCAGAGATGGCACAGCACGAACTGGCGCGCGTCTCCCAGATCACACAGCAGACGTTGCGTTTTTATCGGCAATCCACGCAGCCCGCAGCCACACGCATCCGTGAGGTGCTGGATTCCGTGCTCACGCTCTATCGCGGGCGTGTGCATGCAGCGCAGATTGAAGTGGTGCGCGACTACGATGAAAAGGCGGAGCTGCATTCCTTTGGCGGTGAATTGCGCCAGCTCTTTGCCAATCTCGTCGGCAATGCGTTGGACGCGATGCCCCACGGTGGCACGCTCACACTGCGCGTGCGTCGCGGCAAGGATTGGAGCGGATCCGGCCAGACCGGCGTGCGTGTGGTCATCGCCGATACGGGCAGTGGCATGACCCCAGCCGTGCGACAGCGCATCTTTGAGCCGTTTTACACCACCAAGGAAGCCACTGGCACCGGACTCGGCTTGTGGGTGAGCGCCGAGATCGTGGAAAAACATCATGGCCGCGTGCGTGTGCGCAGTCGAACGGCAACCGCGAATGGAATCGAACAAAAATCCGGCACAGTTTTTTTATTATTTTTTCCGCACACGGCTGGCCTGTTCTCCGTGGACGGCGAATTGCCCGCCGACGGTGCAACCTCGTAGTTGACGTTGGCGGTATCATCAAAAGGAATGGCCGCAGAGGGATGCACTGCCTCCACCGGCACCGGAACCAATCGAGTGAATCTGCCCAACTCCATTACGATGAGCCGAATTTGCAGCGTGCCCTTGCTGCTCTGGCTGCTCTCGCGCAGCTTTCACGGCCACACCATTTATGGGGAGCAGGAGATTCTTGCCTCGCTGCTCTTCATCCTCGCCTCCATTACCGACGGCGTGGATGGCTACCTGGCGCGCAGTCGTGGCCAGATTACGACGATGGGAATGCTGCTCGATCCGCTGGCCGACAAGTTGATGGTGACGGCGGCCTACATCTCCCTGGTGGAGTTCAATCCGCGCATTGTGCCCGCGTGGATTGCGGTGTTGGTGATTGGCCGCGAGTTTCTGGTCAGCGGTCTGCGCTCCATTGCCGCCTCGGAAGGCTTCACCATTGAAGCCAGCGAGCTGGGCAAGTTGAAGATGGTCACGCAGGTCGTCAGTGTGGTCGCAGCCATTCTGGATCGTGGCTGGAGCGTGTGGCGCTTCGGTTGGTTCATTCTGCCGGTACACGTCATCGCAGTCACGGCGATTTACTTTATGGTGGCGGTCTCGATCATCTCTGCCACAGACTATTTCGTCGGCTTCTGGCGCAAGATCGACCACGCCGCCAAAGTACGCCGCAAGCCCAGCTTTGTGCTGAGCCGCAAAAAATCCGTATAACCCGCAGGCTCAAAAACGCAAGCGCACTGCAAGCTGAATCTGACGCGGAGTATAGACGCTGTTGCTGTTGGCGTTGGTGGCCATGCCATAGGTGGGGTTGAACTCCAAATACGGTGTGGCGCTGGTGGACTGTGCCGGACAGCCCTGCGTGAGTGGAGTGGAGCAGGCCGTATAGCCGAGTGTGTCCACGCTGGTAACGTTGATGTGATTCGTGAGATTGAAGACCTCGGCCATCATTTCGAGTGAGGTGCGCTTGCCGAAGTTGATGTGCTTGGAGACGCGCACGCTGCTGGTTTGTGTGTTGGGGAAGCGATAGCTGTTGCGCTCAAAGATATTCAGCCGCGATGGGCCGCCGGATCCGTTGATACCAAAGAACGCACCGCCGGGTGCATTGCCGCCCACGCCCAGCGTGTAGGGCAAGCCCGTCTGCCACGTGAAAATCGGCGTGAAGCTGTAATCGTTGACCAGCTTGCCCAGCCATCCCTTGCGATGCCAAAGCGGCCACCAGGTTCCGCGGAAGACCAGCCGCTGGCGCACATCATTGTTGGAGTTGCCATAGTTCAAGCGCATATTGTTGGGGTCGAGCACATTGGTGGGCGACTTGTAGAGCATCTCGTTCTGGTCGTAGTCGAGCGCATGGGCAAAGGTGTAATTGCCGCCAAAGGAGATGCCGCGCCAGGTGCGATGCTCCAACTCCACCACGCCGGCAAAGTAGGTGGAGTTGACGTTGCTGAGCATCTCCGTAATGTTGCTGTAGAGATGGTTGGGCCGGATCGACGTGTAGAGCGGCGTGGTATAGATTGCGCCCTGCGGCAGCGGGCTGGCTTTGCCCAGCGGCGGGCCGGGAATGTCAATGGTGTAGTTGAGTTGGCCGACGGTGGCGGTGTCAATGTTGGTGTCGATAAAGTTGGGCAGTTCATAGCCCAGGCTGGACATTCCGGAGATCGTCAGCGATGTGTTGCGTCCGATTTGCTGTTCCACGCTGACATCGCCTTGCACCGATTGGGGCACTTGATAGTGGGGTGCAAAGAAATGCGCGCTCGGCAGCGTGGAGATCGCGCCGCCGGTGGGCGCGCTCGAGTCATCCTTGGGAAAGTTGGGCGCGCCGAAGGCCGTGGAGGAGGAATAGCGATAGGTGCGCTGGCTCTGCGGTGAGCCGGAGCCGGTGAGCACCGAGAACAGCGTCCCGTTGACGATGCGCGCATAAAAGACACCCAGGCCCAGGCGAAAGATGGTGTGGCCGTGGCCGAAGAGATCCCAAGCCATTCCGAAGCGCGGGCCAAAATTGTTGCGGTCATCGGGCGTAGTGTAGGTCTGCGGCAGTTGCGGATTGGGCTGGAAGGCTTGCGGTGTCCGTTCATAGTCATAGCGCAGGCCCAGGTTGAATGTGAGCCGTGGCAGTGCGTGCCAGGCGTCGTTGATGTAACCGGCCATGTCGTGCGTGATCAAGTAGTACGCCGCCGGGCCAAAGGTCTGCGAGAAGCCGGAGTACACATTGAAGTACACCGAGGGCGCGGGCGGTCCCATGCCTTGCGTGGCGTGATAGTAGTCGGCCAAAAAATTTCCAAAGGAGGTATAGCTATACGTACCCACGCCATTGTTTAAGTTATCGAGCAGATCGTAATTGCGATCCCAGTCTGCGCCAAACTTGACGATGTGGCTGCCCAGCGCCCAGGTGAGCGAATCGGTGACTTGGATGCGATGCTCATTGGGATACGCAGGCCGAGGCAGTTTGGCGGGGTTGCCGAGCACCATGCCTTCGCCGCTGGCTCCACCGGCGATGCGAATCTCGGGTGCGTAGCCAAAGGCATTACCGGCCAGCGGTGCCTCCACGCCGGTGGCCGTGGGGCTGGTCTCCGTGTCCATCTCGCGCGCATATTGCACGCGCACTTCGTTGGCCAGGTTCTCGGTAAAAAAGCTGGTGAGTCGGCCAATGCCCCAGTTCAGGGATTGATCGTCATTGCCGAAACTATTCACTCCGTATTGCACAGAGGACTGCGTCTGCACACCGTTGAGCGAACTCCAGCCCATGCGGTTGTACTCGATGGCCAAGCGGTTGCGATCGTTGATCTGCCAGTCGAGTCGTGCAAAGTTCAGCGTCTGGCTGCCGGTGCGCGGCACCACACCGCTGGTGCCCAGCACTACTTGCTGCAAGCCTTTTTGGTATTGTGCAATGCCCGCAGTGTAATCGTTCATGTCGAGCCGGTCGTAGATTTCGCAAGCGCCTTGCGTGGCCTCAAATTGAAAGACGCTGGTGTAGACGGCGCTTGCGCTGGCCGTGGGTGCGCCGTTGCTGCCGGTGCCATAGGGCGGCAGATTGGCGCAGGTGATGGGAAATCCCAAGTACGTTCCGGTGGGCAGCTTGGGGATGGGCGCAGCAAAGATGGCCTGCGGACTGCCGGTGCGCGCAATCGCGGGTTCATTTTTGCGAACGTGGTCAAAGGAATAAAACCAGAAGAGTCGATCGTGACGGATGGGACCGCCGAGGGAAAAGCCGGATTGCTGTCGGTCGCCTGGGGGATTGTTCGGCGTCGTATTGAAGGCGAAACCACCCGAAGGCGTCGAGGTCGTTAGCGTGGCGTAGGGATTGGTTGCGGCCAGAGCGTTGTTGCGGTCAAAGAAAAATGCCTCGCCGTGAAAAGCGTTGCCACCGTGCCGCGTTACGGTGTTGACCACGCCACCGGCGGAGCGACCAAACTCCGCTGAATAGTTGGAGGTGTTGATCTGAAACTCCTGCACGGCACCGGTGCTGATGGAGTAAGGCGCGCGCGTGCCGCCGCGCTCCTCCGAGAAAAAAGCCTGATTGTTGTCCGCGCCGTCCACCGTGTTGTTGTTTAGCAGCACGCTGACGCCGCGAAAGCTCAGCAGTCCCTGGCCGTTCTGGTCACTGACCACGCCGGGCGTTAGCAGCGCGAAGCTGGACCAGCGGCGACTGTCGGAGGGAAGTTGCAGTAAATCGGTGGCAGTGAAATTTGTGGCCATGCCGGCTTGCGTGCTCTGCACAAACGGCGCCACATTCGTGACGACCTGCACGCTGGACTGCGTTGCGGCAACGGTTAGGTGTGCGTCGAAGTGGGTCTGACGGCCCAGATCCATGTGAATGCTGGACGCGGTGAAGAGCGCAAATCCCGGCGCGTCCACGCTGAGTCCATAGACGCCCGGCGCGAGATCCACAAAACGATACCGGCCTGCGTGGTCAGCCACGGCGACCAACGTTGCTCCCGTGGAGGCGCTCTGCAAAAAGACGCGCGCCCCGGGCAGTACGGCTCCCTGGGGATCGTAGATGGTTCCGGCTAAGGTGCCCGTGGTGGCTTGTGCGCACAGGGGTTCGCCGCTGGGCAACAGGCCAAGTGCGGCCCACCCAACCAGCAGCCAAACCAACAGGTTGCGCCCGTGCAACCCCAGCCAGCGCGCCATGCCATCTCCTGAGAACTCTGGCGTGCGCGTAGCCGATAAGCGACACGGCGCGGCGCAGCCCTCCACATTTCAGTCGATCCCAACAGGGCGTATTTTCCTGTCTCGCCGCAGAGTACCGCGAGTGAGTGGCCAGAAGAAAGTAAAATCGAAACGAGAGACTATGTTTATTGACGAAGCAAGGATTTGGGTCAAGGCGGGCGATGGCGGCAACGGCTGCATGGCCTTCCGTCGAGAGAAGTTTGTGCCGCGGGGTGGACCCTCCGGCGGCGATGGCGGCAAGGGTGGCGACGTAATTTTTGAAGCCAGCCAACGCCACAACACGCTGGTGCACTTCCGCTTTAACCCAGAGCACAAGGCTGGGCGCGGACGGCATGGCGAAGGCTCCAACTGCAGCGGACGCGAAGGCGGCGATGTGGTGCTGAAGGTGCCGGTGGGCACGGTCGTCTATGACGAGGCCAGCGGTGAGGTGTTGCACGACTTTCAAACTCCCGACGAGCGCTTTGTCATTGCGCGCGGCGGACGCGGTGGACGCGGCAATCAGCACTTCGCCACGCCGACGCATCAGGCTCCGCGCGAGTGTGAGCCGGGTCGTCCGGGCGAGGAGCGGCGGCTGCGCTTGGAGTTGAAGCTGCTGGCCGATGTGGGCCTGGTCGGCTATCCCAACGTGGGCAAGTCCACGCTGATCTCGCGCCTCTCCGCAGCGCGGCCCAAGATTGCCGACTATCCCTTCACCACGCTTGAGCCGAACCTGGGCGTGGTCACCGTGGGCGAAGCGCCGTATGAGGAGAGCTTCGTCGTTGCCGACATTCCTGGCCTGATCGAAGGCGCGCATCTGGGAGCGGGGCTGGGCACGCAGTTTCTGCGGCACATTGAACGCACGCGGTTGCTGGTGCATTTGGTGGATGTCTCGGATGCCAGCGGACGGACGGATCCAGTGGAGGATTTCAAAATCATTCAGGCCGAACTGGCCAACTTTGGTCATGGTTTGGATGAGAAGCCGCTGTTGTTGGTCGCGGCCAAAATGGATGTGGCCAATCCCGACAAGTTGAAGAAGTTGCAAACCATGGCCAAGCGGCGCAAGCTGGAGTTGGTTGCCATCTCTGCCGTAACCGGCGCAGGGGTGGAACCATTGCGCTATGCCATTGGGGAGCGGGTGCGCCAACTGCGTGCGGCGATGAGCGCGGCAGAGTAGGCGCGGAAGCGAGCAGCCACCGTAGCTCCCTCCATGCCGTCCGCCGCTGGCGGAATCGGGCTGGGATGGCAAGGGTTGCGGCGCGCGCTTTTGGGATGAATCCGACAGTCGGAGGCGGCCATGCGCATCGGATTTTTTGGCGGCAGCTTTGATCCTCCCCATCGCGGGCACATTGCCTTTGCGGTGGAGGCGGCCAATGCCTTTGCGCTGGATCAGGTGCTGCTGGCTCCCGTGGGTGCGCAGCCGCTCAAAGAGCGCCAAGGCACGGCCTTTCTGCATCGCTACGCCATGACGGCGGTGGCTGCGCAAGGGGACGAACGGCTGCTGCCATCACTCCTCGATGCACCCATGCTGACGGCGCAAGGCCAAGAGCAGCCGAACTATACCGTGGACACATTGGAGCGACTGCGCGCGCTGCTGCACTTGACCGGCGAGCCAGTAGAACTGTTCACGCTGCTCGGTGCAGACAGCTTGTTGGGCCTGCGCCAATGGCGCGAGCCGGAGCGGATGCTGGCGCTCTGCGATTGGATCGTGGCCACGCGCCCCGGCTATGCGCTGGGCACGACGCGGGAGGAAGCCTTGACGGCACTCCAGGCCGCACTGCCAACCTCCGTGCGTGCGGAGGCCCATCCCAACGCGCATCTCCATGTTCACGGGGAAGACCGCAGCCACGCGTGCCTGCGCCTGCACCACGCCGGTGGCGGCTCCACGCATTTATGGTTGCTGCCGCATTTGCATGAGGATGTTTCCGCATCGGGGCTACGCGCCGCGCTCGCTGCCGGACAGTTGGATCCGGCGCTACTGCCCGAACCGGTCGCCGACTACATTCGCAAGACGGGACTCTACGCCGCCGCCGAATGGTCGGGCGTCGTTTGAGGGAAGGATTGTGGATCGGCAGTCGCTGTAGCCGTGGCGGGTAGCCAGCCTTGCAGCCGGTACCCGCGCAGAAATTTTTTAGGCAAATGCGAGGCAGACAGGATGATCCAACGTGTACTGTCTTCCCGTTTCCTCCAGCATTCCCGTCTCGGCCACGCAGCGAAGGATCACGATGTTCTGGGAGTCCTGATTGGCAACCAGCAGCCAAGCGCCATGGGGATCCATCGTGAAGAATCGCGGTGTTTTTCCACCACAGCTCACATGCTGGCGCAGCACGAGCGTTCCATCCTTTTCGTTGACGGTGTAAGTGGCGATGCTGTTGTGGCCCCGGTTGGAGGCATACACATACTTCCCATTGGGATGAACATAGACCGTGGCTGCGGTATTGGGCAGCGTGTAGCCTTCCGGCAGTGTGGATAGATTCTGCACCCGATGCAGCTGCCCGCTCTGCTCCTGCCAATGCAAAACGTCCAGACTGCTTCCCATTTCATTGGCGGAATAGGCCCAATGCCCATTGGGATGAAACTTCAGGTTGCGCGGTCCGGATCCGGGGATGGCGCTGTAATAGGGCACCGCATTCGCTTGCACCTGCGCGGTCTTGGGATCCAGATGATAGACATAAATGCGATCCAGACCGAGATCATTGACCAGCAGATAGCGCCCACTGGGCGACAGCGTTGTGCAGTGGGTATGGGGCGAGGTTTGCCGTTCTGGATTCACGCTATGCCCGTGGAAGCGGATCGTCTGTGCTGCTGCTTGCAGGTTTGCTTCCGTCTGCAGATGGAAGGTGGAAAAGCTGCCACTTCCATAGTTGGCTACAAACAGATTCTGCCCCAGCGAGTCCACGGCAAGGTTGCACGGTTCCGTCCCGCCCGAGGGCACGGTGTTGCGCTGCACCAACTTGCCTGGCTCTTCGCTCAGGGAAAATGCCGTAACCCTACCTGTATCCTTGCCGGGTTCCGGAGCCATTTCGTTGACGGCGTAGAGTGCTTTTCCATCGGGAGCAATCACCAGATAACTGGGATTCTCCGTTGCGGCGGCCAAGCCCAGCGCGTGCAACTCTCCCTTAGCGGCGGACCAGCGGTAGGCATAGATCCCCTTGCTTCCGGATCCGGTGTACGTTCCAGCAAAAACAATATCTGCACGCATCGTTTTCCCCAAAGGCCAAATTCGCGCACGCGACAGCGCCAAGGATGTCACTGCGTACATCCACTGCCTGCGCGTAATCGTATACCCTGTCGTTTGCGCCATCGTATAGCTTCCAATCCGGGCGCAACCGCAAAACAACAGGGCAAGGCCTGTTGCTTTGTAGGCCTTGCCCTGTTGCAGGGAAACGAAACTACCTGCTGTCTATTGAAGACCTGTCCCGCATCCTCGGAATTTTGTTGTGTGGAATTTAGTAGCGTCCGCGTCCGCCACCGCCACGTTCTCTGCCGCCACCGCCGCCCGATCCGCTCTTGGGGCGGAAGCAGGCCTTGCAATAAACAGGGCGATCTCCGCGTGGAACGAAGGGTACTGTGGTCTGCTGACCGCAGCTGGCGCACTGCACGACACTCTCGGTGCGTCCGCCGCCAAAACCGCCGCCGCCACCGCTATTGCCGCCTGGCTTAGTCTGCGCGCGGCAGGTCTTGCAACGGCGTGGTTGTGAATATCCCCGCTCGGCGAAAAAGCTCTGTTCGCCCTCGGTAAAAGTAAAGTCCTGTCCGCAATCGGAACAGGTAATCTGCATATCCGCACTCATGAGGCTCCCGTGCCTTGGAAGAGCCGGCTCGGAGGCCCGCTTTCGTGGCAGGCCTTTAGTGTACCTTTGGAACGTCTTGTTGTCTCATCCCCAGAAAAAAAAATGTCAAGCCTCACGGCAGGCGCACCGAAGCCGCCGTGCCGGTGTACTGTAGGATCGGATCGGTTGGCCCAGCCTTGGAGCCAGAGATTTCCTCGTCCACGCCCGCGCCCACGCCGTGGGTTGTGTCCACGAGCACCACATGAAACGCGCGCTGCGCCGCCATGCCCGGGTAGGAGCCTTGCCGCGCGCCGATGCTCAGCGTTTTCGTGGCATCGGTCCACGTCAGCGGGATGGTGGCGTGGGCACCCTGTTCGTAGGCATAGCCGTCGCCCTGGTCTTCATAGAGCGTGAAGTGGCCGTCCGCGCCGGGATAAATGCGTATCTCGAGGGGTGCGGCGGCCTGCTGGCCGGCGTACTCCTGCACCGGGCCGAGCGGCAGAATCGAACCAGCTTTGACAAAGAGCGGAATGCGGTCGAGCGGTGCGGCGGCCTCCATATGCTGCGCGCCAAGGAATTTCTTGCCGGTCCAGAAGTCATACCAAGCGGCGGCGGGCGGCAGATACAGCCAGCGGCTCTGTACTCCCGGCTGCGTCACCGGGCTCACCAGCAGATCGGGGCCGAACATATATTCGTCGCCGATATTCCAAGTCGTGCGGTCGGTGCGCCAGTCCATCACCAGCGGGCGCATCATCGTGCCGTCGTGTTGGGTCACCTGCCAGGCCTGCGCGTAAATGTAGGGCAGCAGCCGCGAACGCAGCTTGTCATAGCGAATCAATGTAGGCGCAGCTGGACCATAGCTGAAGAGTTCATTCGTATTGTTGGCGCGGTGGCCGTGCGTGCGAAAGATCGGGCAGAAGACGCCAAACTCAAACCAGCGCGTGTAGAGTTCCTGATACGCCGGGTCGTGCGTGTCGCGGGCCAGCGGCGGGCCGTATCCGGCAATGTCGGTTGTCCAATAGGGCATCCCGGACAAGGCGAAGTTCAACCCGGCGGGCACTTGGCGCTGGAAGGCGGTGAAGGTGCTGAAGACATCGCCCGACCAAGTGGTGGCCGCATTGCGTTGTTGCCCAGCGAAGGCCGAGCGCGTCAACAAAAAGACACGCTTGTCGCTGCCGCTGGCCCGCCAGTTGCGATAGATATTGCCGGTGTGCATAAGCGGAAACACGTTGGTGTACAGCGCGCCGTTGCCTAAAAAGAGCTTGCGGTCTTCCAGCGAGATATTGCTCTCGCCGCCATGCGCGTACTGCACTTCTGGCTCGGAGCTATCCAGCCAGAAGGCATCCCAGCCCTGCGCGAAGAGCTTGCCCACCAGATGCTTCCAGTAATAATCGCCCGCCGCCGGGTTGGTCGCGTCATAATCTGTCGTGCCGGGGATGGTGAGGCCGAGCGACTGCATGGCCTGGAAGTTTTTTGCTGCGGGATTCATGACCGCCCAGACGCTCAGCATCGCGTGTACATGCTCGTCATGCAGTGTTTGCAATGCAGCGGGCACATCGGGGTAGGCCTCAGCGCGAAACTCCGGATCGCCTTGCCGCACCCACCAGAACCAGTCCTGCACGATTGCATCCAGCGGCACGTGCTGACTGCGATATTCCTGCGCCACGTTCAGCAATTCCTGCTGGCTGTTGTAGCGATCCTTCGACTGCCAAAAGCCGTAGGCCCAAGCCGGATACAGCGGTGCGTGGCCGGTCATCGCGCGATAGCTGTGTACGATGGCGTCCATCTCCGGGCCGTAGATGAAGTAGTAGTCGATGGCCTGCGCAGCGTTCGAGCGCAGGCGCATCTCTGAAGGAAAGCGATTGTCAAAATACGAGACGGCGGCAGTGTTCCAAAAGATGCCATAGCCGTTGGTGGAGACCAGAAGTGGAATGGCAACGTCGGTGTTCGCCTGCCCCAGCTCGACCACGGACCCGCGATAGTTGAACATGCCGCTTTGGTGCTGGCCCAGGCCGTAGAAGGCCTCGCGCACGGCGGGGTAGAACTGATCCATCACGCTTAGCAGCGCCTGGCCATTCTTCGTTACGGCTTGATAGCGGCGCGGTGCATCCTCAAATTCTTCGAGCAAGCGATTGCCCTGCTCATCGGTAAATTCCAAATTGCCAAAGTCCAGCGAGATGCGCACGCGCACCGTGCCTGTGTCGAGCGTAGCCACCACAGGATTCCAAAGCCGTTCGCTCACCGGTGTGCTGGGCATGGACTTTGGCATCGTCAACGTGAACGGCGTCGGCGTGCAGGCAGCGGTCTGCGAGAGCATCCAAGGCTGCTTAGGCGTCGCGTCCGCGGCCTTGCCATCGGGGCTGGCCACCACGTGGATGACATTCGGGCCGCACACGGTGAGCCGCAGCTGGTCCACCGGAGTGGTCAGCAGAACGCCGTCGGTCTGCTGGGTGATGTGAATCGTCGTTGCGCGCGTAGCAGCCTGCGTCGCCGCAAGAGCCTCTGGATGTCCAATACCTGCGCAAAATGCTGCCGCAAGCCATACGCATGCGAATCTACGATTCATCGTTTTGCTCTCCTCTGCCACCGTGGGAGTTCCGCGTGCTGCGTGCTCTGGCTGCGCAGCCCGCACATCCATCCTACGCATAACTCCAGCTGGCAGGCGCAGTCCGGGATACCCGCTGCGCATATAAGAAAAAAGCATTTAGATTGTAGCTTGCCCACTTGCCCCTGACACTGTGCAAGCTCTACAGTGCCCCAATGATTTTGCCGGATGCAGGATGGTTCCTTCCCTGCTGCAATCCCCCTGCTGCAATCGCACGCGTCACTCTGGTGTCGACCTGCGGCCCAGGCCGAGGAAGAGAATATGCTCGAAGCCGTATACGAACTTTTCCTTGTTGGATGCCTGTATTTTTAGGGAACCTCTGAACAGGTCCGTGTTTTGAAGGGGACGGGCTTCAGCCCGTCCGCAAGTCCAAGCATTGCATTGCGGCTTTAGCCACCGAGGGAGCGATCAGCAATTGTTCAGAGTCTCCTTAGGTAAAAAATCGGGGGCAGAGAATTCTCTGCCCCCGGAAACGATCTAAGTTTCCCTACAGTCCGTTTTACTTCACACCAAAATTCAGCGACACAATATACTCGCGAGGCGCACCGGGATCGACGAGTGTATAGCCACCAAAGCTCGTGCCGAAGTATCCGCCGCTGGTGATATAGGCCGTTGGGTTGTACTCCTTGTTCAGCAAATTCTCCACACCCAACGACAGTCGGATTGGAGATTCAGAGATGCGAGTAGGAACGCTATGGATAATATGCCGGATCCCATTGAGTGTGGCGTCCATGTTGAAGTTCACCACGCCATAGCCAGGCTGTGTTTGCTTTGTTGGTGCCGTGGTTAGGTTGCTGAACAGATAGCGTGTGCCCACATACTGCCACCAGAGACCAGGCGTAATGGTCCAAGCATGGTCATTGGTTTCCAGCATCGACGTGAGTCCAAGATTGGTGGTGTACTTGGGCGAGTTGGAGATAGGATAGCTTTTATAATTCTGCGTCGAACCTCCAGGAATATAGCTTAAGAAGTAGTTGTGCTGGATGATGCCATTTCCATGTACCTGAAAATGGCGAGCCGGTGCTTCATCAAGGTTTATCGAGACTCCGTTATAAATGCTAGAAGCCAGTGCCACCGAAGCCGGTGTGCTTTGCTGAGCTACTTGTGTCACGACTTCAACATTGCTTAGTTTGTCGTGAAAATAGGTTGCATCCAGCGAGCAGGTGCCGAAAATCTTTGCTGGACATTTCGTAACAAGAAACCCACCTTCGGCATTCTCGCTCTTCACTGCTTTTAAAGAACTGAGATCGACAGCTGCAGCCGTGCGATTCGCACCAAAACTGGAATCGGTGGGATTCTGGTAGGTGATGGAGTAATTTCCATGCATGTCGAATGCGCTGCTGAACACGTATTGCACACCTACGGATGGGGAAAACTGTAGAAAGTTCTTGTGGGCATCGGGAGCGTTTTCCGGGTCATTCGCTGGATTCGCATTCGGGAAATCCGCTATGCCTACATTGTAGAAATTGGTACGGAAGTATTGCTCCGCCGCACCGGGAGTAATGATGAGTTTTCTTGAAAACATGTCTACTCTGTCCTGGACATACATCGTGATGTAGTCGTTATACAGATGGTCGCTGGCAAAAAATGCTGGATTCGCTATGCTGGTTCCCAGTGCTGGGTTAAACAAAGCTACCGGATTGCGATAGCCGCCGTGCATCCAGTATCCGCCGATGGTAACCAGATTGTGTGGGGCCTGAACGCCTACCTCGGTTTTATTGCCAATGGTATTGGAAGCAGGGTCGTACCATTCATGTCCTACGGTGTAATTGGAGCCGTAGAAATTTACCACGCGATCATGCAGCCGGTAGCCGTGGCGATACCATTGCTTAGAGTTCAAGGTTACGCGGGGCGATAAGGCCAGCTGCAGCTTTCCGTAGAGTATGTCGCTCTGCGTTTTGATGTGCTTATGCCATAGTTCCTTGGAAAGAGAAGAATAAAATCCGCTGGTTTGCTGGCTGTAGAGTTGTGCGTTTGCCGGCAGGGGAGTTGAATCCTGTCTATCCGTGCCGTAAAGCCCTTGCGTCGTAACAGAATCTCCATTTTCTTGTATGGGAGTTATCGGTAGAAAGTTGGGCCGGAACTCCGTATTGCGTCCGTGATAATAGCCAATGCTGAAGTTGCCATTGTCAAAAACCCTCTCCACTTTGGTAAAGGCCGCATAGCCAGAAGATGGAGCAGTAAACGTGGGAATTCCTGTCGTGCCTACACGGAACGTATCGTTGGATGCATAGCCAGAGGCAAGAATCCCTGACCATCCTTTATATTGGCCAGTTCGCAAAATGAAATGTTCAATGGCAGTATTGTAGCTTCCGTAATCGGCACCGACGGCCAGTTTGAAACCCGGATCGCTACTGGGCTGTTCAGGAATGTAGTTTACTGTGCCACCTAGGCTATCGAACCAGCGATTCGACGGCGCACCCGGTCCGTAATCTACGTTGATGTCAGAAATCATATCCATGATTGGAATTTGCGTCGTCTGCCACTGCCCATTGTTAGAAATCATATTGTTCATCGGGATGCCATCGAGCAAGAAGCTGATTCCATTCCTCAAAATATCTCCGTTCACGCTGGACCAGCCGCCCTTCACACCACGGACGACAACTTCACTGCGCGCCGTGGCAGCAACGCCGCCATATCCGTATACGTACA
The DNA here is from genome assembly GCA_027343585.1 of Acidobacteriaceae bacterium. GTDB lineage: Bacteria > Acidobacteriota > Terriglobia > Terriglobales > Acidobacteriaceae > JAJZCX01. The sequence continues at coordinate 14,281 of DAHWKP010000278.1, read as the reverse complement.
CGCCTGGAGCTGCCGTCAAAGCCTGTGCCGCGCTGCCAAATGGCCCAGCGACACCTTCAATTTCACTCCGCGATATATTCGCCTGTGTTACAGAAGTCTCCGGTGATGCACCTGCTGTGACCGTAACCGACTGTGCGACCGTCGATAGATTCAACAGGATGGGTGTCGTCATTACTTGATTTTCCTGTAATTGTAGATCGGATTCCGTGAAGCTTTTAAACCCATCTTTGGCCACGGTCAGCGTGTAGGTTCCAGCGCTAAGGCCGTGAAAATTGTATTGGCCATCGGCGTCCGTGGTTGTAGTTACTGTCGTTTTGGTCGCAGGGTTGGCGAGCGTAACCTGCGCTCCCGGAACTGGATTGTCCGCAGAGTTGGAAATTGTTCCACCCACGGTCGCTGATCCAGCCGCGAAGGCCAAGAATCCCGATGCAAGGAAAAATAGGAGTCCTGCTGTAAATTTGCGCACGAGTACCATCTATTACCTCTCTCAAGTGTTTTCAATTTTCCGGAGATCCTTCGCCTTCTTGGGACGTGCTTAGAAAGCGATAGCGGTCGAACGAACAGGAACACCCTGCTCAATGCAAGAATTTACGAATGTTCTTACACATGCGTTAGGACGCTATGAATTTCCAATGGACACGGCATGAACTTTCGATGAGCAGGGCATGAATGGATCGTGACACCGATGTGCGAGCACGCTATGGACTGCATTTAGACTGGATATGATTTTGAATCGTAATGTTTTGCAGTTCCGATCGCAGACATTCACGACTCAGACCCCACCCGAAGCCGCACTTTGTGCAACTCCAACAGGATGCGTTCAGGCTGATGCCCCCTGTACCGGATGCAGCGAGTCGCATGCTTCGCATGTGTTGCGGAGGTTGGGAAGGGTTCGCGCGCGCCGCGACTTAATGCGAAAGATTCAACGAGAAATGACAAAGAGAACTGAAAGAATCGCCGCGGGGCAGCCGCCAAGGGTTGCCCCAGCAGTGGCAGCAGGTACCCACATCTCGCTTTTGAGACATGAGTTCACAAAACGCTGCTTGGGGAATGGAATCGGGTTCCCATCCTAGTCGATGCCTATGCGACTCGGATGGGAAACAGAGACTTATATTTCCAACGTGACATACAGGCGGAACCCGCCGTTTGTACAGCGTTAGTCGTGCATCGGCACCAGAGACATCGGTGCAGTCAGTCCCAAGTCCAGCTCAGAGTTCTTCGGCAAAATCGCCTGCCGATTTTCAAAGAGCCAGTGCGCCGTGGTCAGACTGACACCAATGGCCGCGCCGACAATCGCGCCCGGAACTCCCCCGACCATCGCTCCGGTCGCCGCGCTGCCACCGGTCGCCACGGCACCTTCGACCACGGTCTTCTCCGTGTGATCCTTGGTGGTGATGTTGCCTTCATCGTCGGTCTTGGCATTCTTGCGCGCGCTCATGTCGTAGACTTCGGCGTGCATAAAGTAGCGCGTGCCATCGGGCAGATCCACTTCATCCGGGCGCAGGCGAATCGATGCCGGCCCGTGGAAGCGCTTGCCCGGCGTCACCGAGACCACGCGGCCCATCACCGTGGCACCCATAGGAATCACCACATGGCCATCTTTGGTGACATTCTCCAACATACGGCCAGAGAACATCGAACCCGGCTGCGTGCCCAGCGTGGACAGTTCCTGATCCAGCAGCACGCGCAGCACCGTTCCCTCGGGCAGCTCATTCGGCTTGGAAAGTACTTGGGTCACCACTTGGGAGTCGGCATCGGTCGGCGGCTGCACGGGACGCACGGCAAACGTCGGCGTGGCGCTGGCCTGTTGCGCGGCAGCGGCATGGGCAGCGGCGGGCTTCTGCGCCGGGGCACTGGATGCATCGCTGGTGTTGGCATCATTGGCGTCGATCGTGTCGTTGGCTGAAGGTTGTGAGACGCCCTCATACGGGCTGGGCTTGGCCGTCTGCCCTTGCGCTGTAAAGGTCAGCATGGCCATAATGGCCAGAGAAAAAAATGCGTTGCGTTGCACGGCTGGTTCCTCCTTGGGCCTGCGCCCACGCCGGAACGGGCCAGCACACGCGCCCCTTGCAATTCCGGCTTTCTCCGATTGTAACCCCGGATTCTCCGTTTGGCTCCTGTTTTTTTCGGGTCGAAAGCGTTGGCCCACTCCCGTTCGCAATCAGTATACTCCTGGCCGTTGACGTATTCTATTCGTTACTACACCTGCATCTCTGTCCCGCACGGCGCGTCCCGGCCCCGCGCACTTCTGTGTGGTCCCGCACAGACTGGCCCGCGACCGCTTTTGTTACAATCAACCCGGAGAAGAATTCCGCTTCTGTTGCGTTGGCCTGCATGTGCGCATCGGATGCAATCGATTAACCCCGTGCCCGAATACATCCAGACCATCGGCGCCGTCGGTGGCGGCACTGTCGCCGTTGACCGCCGACCCAAGCTGCACGAACGTTTACACCACAAAATTATGAGGAATCCCATGACTGAAATTGCCTCCATCCATGCCCGTGAAATTCTTGACTCCCGCGGCAATCCCACTGTTGAAGCTGACGTGATTCTGGAAAGCGGAACCCTGGGCCGCGCGGCCGTGCCCAGCGGCGCATCCACCGGCGAGCACGAGGCCGTGGAGCTGCGCGATGGAGACAAGGCCCACTACATGGGCAAGGGCGTTTTGCAGGCCGTGGAAAATGTCGAAAGCATTCTCTCGCCGGAGCTGTGCGGCATCGACGTCAGCAACCAGCGCCTGATCGACCAGACCATGATCGCCCTCGACGGCACGCCGAACAAAGGACGCATTGGAGCCAACGCGATTCTGGCCGTTTCCATGGCCTGCGCCCGCGCCGCTGCCAAGGAACTGCGCATGCCGCTCTATCGCTATCTCGGCGGCATCCACGCCTGCACGCTGCCCACGCCGATGATGAACATCCTCAACGGCGGCGCGCACGCCGACAACAACGTCGACTTTCAAGAGTTCATGATTATGCCCGCCGGTGCGGAGAGCTTCTCTGAATCCCTGCGCTGGGGCGCGGAGGTCTTCCACACGCTCAAGGGCGTGCTGAAGGCCAAGGGCCTCAACACCAGCGTCGGCGATGAGGGCGGCTTTGCTCCTTCGCTCAAATCCAACACCGAGGCCATCGAGCTGGTGCTGGAGGCCATCACCAAGGCTGGCTACAAGCCCGGCGAAGAAATCTATGTCGCGCTCGACCCGGCGTCCAGCGAGTTTTACGACAAGGAAAAGAAGAAGTACGTCTTCAAAAAGTCTGACAAGTCCGAGCACACCAGCGAGCAGATGACCCGTTACTGGGAAAGCTGGACCAAGCAGTATCCGATCATCTCGCTTGAAGACGGACTGGCCGAGGACGATTGGGAAGGCTGGCAATTCCTGACCAAGACCCTGGGCGACCGCGTGCAATTGGTCGGCGACGACATCTTCGTCACCAACACGGAGCGCTTGCAGCGCGGCATCGACGAGGCCGTCGGCAACTCGATTCTCATCAAGGTCAACCAGATCGGCACCGTCAGCGAAACGCTGGAGGCCATCGACCTGGCGCGGCGTTACGGCTACACTTCGGTCATCTCCCATCGCAGCGGCGAGACGGAAGACACCTTCATCGCCGACCTGGCTGTGGCCACCGGCGCGGGCCAGATCAAGACCGGCTCGCTCTCGCGCACCGACCGCATCGCCAAGTACAACCAGTTGCTGCGCATTGAAGAAGAGTTGGGCCAGGCCGCGCAGTTCCTTGGCGTCGAGTCGATCAACTTCGGCGAGTAAGCGCGCCCGCCGCAGCCAACGTTGCATCCATCGCGAGAGGGGCATTCCCACAAAAGAATGCCCCTCCACACGCAAAAAAAATATCAGCAGGATTCCTCATCATGCCGAAGAACCGCCCGCTTGTCCTTACTATTCTTGACGGCTGGGGCTACCGCCCAGAGAGCTTCGCCAACGCCATTGCGCAGGCGCGCAAACCCAACTATGACCGGCTGCTGGCAGAGTTTCCCAACACGTTGCTGCATGCCTCCGACCACTTCGTCGGCCTGCCGGATGGCCAGATGGGCAACAGCGAAGTCGGCCACCTGAATATCGGCGCGGGCCGCGTCGTACACATGGACATTACGCGCATCGACACCGCCATTGAAAACGGCAGCTTCTTTCAGCATCCCGTGCTCGTCGATGCCATGCACGCCGCAGCATCCAAGGGCCGCAAGGTTCATCTGCTCGGCTTGCTCTCCGATGGCGGCGTTCACTCGCACCAGCGCCATCTCTACGCACTGCTCAAGCTGGCCAAACAGCAGCAGGTCTCGCAGGTCTTTGTGCACGCATTTCTGGATGGCCGCGACACGCTGCCCACCAATGGCGTTGAGTATCTGCAACAGTTGCAGCAGCAGATGCGCCAGATTGGTGTAGGAGCCATCGCCAGCGTCTCTGGCCGCTACTACGCCATGGACCGCGACCGCCGCTGGGAGCGCGAGGCCAAGGCCTTCGACGCCATGGTCAAGGGCCAGGCCGAAGGCGGCGCACACGCCGACCCCGTCACCCACCTGCGCGCCTGCTACAACAACGGCGTCACCGATGAGTTTGTCATTCCCTACGTCTGCACCGGAGCCAACGGCAAGCCCGTGGCCACCATCGGCGACGAGGATGTTTGCATCTGCTTCAACTATCGCGCCGACCGCGCCCGCCAGATCACGCGCGTGCTGGCCCGCAACAGCGGCCTGTCTGCGCAAGAGGGCCGCGACCTTCCCGGCGCTGACGATCTTGACGCCGCGATTCCGCGCAACACGATTCCCAAAAATCTGCGCTACATTTGCATGACGCAGTACGACAAGCTCTTCACGCTGCCCGTTGTCATTCCGTCCGAGTCAATGGACAACCTGCTGGCCAATCTGATGGCGCAGGCCAATCTGCGCAATCTGCGCATCGCCGAGACGGAAAAGTACGCGCACGTTACGTACTTCTTCAACGGCGGCATTGAGAAGCCCTTCCCCGGGGAAGACCGCGAGCTGGTCGCCTCGCAAAAGGTGGCCACCTATGATCTCGCGCCGGAGATGAGCGCCAGCGGCATCGCCGACGCTGTCATCAAAGCCGTTGAAGACACCGCCTTCGATGTGGTCGTCGTCAACTTCGCCAACGCCGACATGGTCGGCCACTCCGGCAAGTTGGAGCCAACGATTCGCGGCGTGGAAACCGTGGACGCTTGCCTGGGCCGCATCTATCAATCGATCCGCCAGCGCGGCGGCTCCATGCTCATCACCGCCGACCACGGCAACGCGGAGATGATGATCGATCCCGTCACCGGCGGGCCGCACACCGCGCACACCACCAATCCCGTGCCGTTTATTTTGGTCACGGAAGCAGCCAAGAAACTGGGCCTGCGCATGGATGGCTCCCTGCGCGACATCGCGCCCACCGTGCTGGACCTGCTGCGCCTGCAACAGCCGAAGGACATGACCGGATCCTCGCTGGTCGCCTCCCGGGAATAAGCCAACCGGAAATCTATCCAGACCACGACACCGGGTGCCCCATCCTTCGCCGCAGCGAAGGGTGGGTTGCAACCATGGTGTGCGCTTACTGTGACTGCTGCAGCAGCACCGCGTTGTTTTCATTGCTGCGAATCTGCTGCATCAACTGCACAAATTTTCCGTACTCGTTCGCAGGAAGCTCCATCTGCAGTATGCGCATTGCGCTGGTGTAGTGAATCTGGTTGGCCGTGGCCACCGTCGTGCTGGAGTATGTGGCAAAACCGTAGTCCCAATGCACCGGCTTCGGCACATCCACCACGGTAAAGCCTGCGGGCAGATCGATGATGTAATCCTCTGTGTGTAGGTCGGTACTGTTGAACTCCACCGGATACTGGCGGGGCTTCGTCGTGTCTGTAGGCAGCACGTCGGATTGGGCCACATGCGGACGCACCAGCCACATCGTGCCCGCTTGGCGCACATAGCTGCCTGCGGACAACTCCTCCTGCAAAACAAAATCCACGGTGCGATCCGCCGCATGCTCGGCATGGAAATGCACCAGCGTAAACCCTGCCTGCTCCTCGCGTAGGGCTTGCTCGATGGCCTTGCGCTCGCCTTGTTCATATCCGCTGTGAAAGAGATAGCGCATGCGCGTCGCATCCGGTCCGGCATAGGTCATCCGCAGTGTTCCGCTCAAAGCTCCATCTGCCGTTACTTGAAAATGCCCGGTGCGCGCAAGGGTGTTCTGCTCCGGTGCCGCCACCGGCAAGTGCAGCACCTGCGTGTTGGCTCCATCGATCAACAAACCATAGCTACCTTGCAACTCATTCTCCAACTGTCCGGCGGGTGACTCTGGATTCGTCGGGTCAAAAACCAAATAGCGCTGGCCATGTTGTCCGGTCACTACGCTCTGCAATCGAGCATCGTGCAGGCCGGGCGGCAGATCGATAGCTGTAATCATGTGGTCGGCAAACTGCGAGGGAAACTCCGGCGCAATATAGCCGCGATGAAAATCTACAATCAAATAGTGAGCCTGGATCCCCGCATCTCGAAGCATGGCGATCAGCAGTGTGGCCTTATCCTTGCAGTCGCCATATTGATTTTGAAACACCATCGGAGCTGGATGCGGCTGCCATCCCCCTACGCCCATTTCAATGGCAACATAACGAATGTGATCCTGCATGTATCCAGTAATGGCTAGCAATTTGTCCATGAAGCTGGTCTTGCCCGCCGTCAACTGCGCCACCTGTGCGGCAATCTCCGGCGTGTCCTCGGTGCGATCCGCAGCGAGGTGCTCATACCACTGGCCGATATTGCGCCAGTCTCCCGATTGCATTGCCGCTCCATTCACGGAATAGCTCAGCAACATCTCCGCATGCAAGCTCTGCCGCGCCGGAGCCAGCGGTTCCCAAGGCATGGCCGGTTGCGCTGGAACCGCCCAGTCCCAACTGTTCTCACCATCCTGCACGGCAACTACCGGGGCCAGATCTTTCCACGCAACCTTATATGTCGCTCCCGGTGGCAACTCCAAGCGGACGCTCTGTTGCAACGCAGGCAGATTGCCCTCCTGCAAATCAAAGAGCTGCGTGGTCAGATACGGCTCCAGCGCCTGCTTGTATTCGAAGGCAATTACGCTGCCCGTATCGGCTCCAATGGCCGTGGCTTCCAGCAGGTGCGTGTCATCAAAAACAGCGTCCGAGGTAGCCGTATCCCCAGCCACATCCACAATATCTTTTCTCTTCACTGCATAAACGTGCCCGTCCGGTTCCACGGTCCAGACGTGAAGAAATTCCATCTTGCTGCCTTGGTTGTAGCCAACGGTAATCTCGGCTTTAGGGCGGCCCTGCGGGTGCAAAATCTTGCGCACCTCGCGGTGATACAGCACAGCGTGGCCCTTTGCGTCCACGCTCAGCGTGTCTTCGCGCAGCAATACACAGGCGCTTACATCCTCGCCATAGGCGGGCACCTGCACTTGTGCTGCCAGCATCGCCCAATTGGGGGCTTTGACCTCAGTCCACGCCGGGAAGGCGACTGCGATCCACACCCACCCCAACAGCAGCGCCTTACTGGGCCGCTGCTGTTGGGACAACCTGAAAAATCGCAGACGATGTATCACCAGTATTCACCTGACTATAAAAGTTGCGTAGCTGCGCGTAATCCTTGGTATCGATGTAAATCGATGCCAGCACCATCATCCGCTGGAAGGTAACGGTATTGCCCGTCTGCACCGTTTTGGTCTGGTAAACGGCCACTTGCGGATCCGTAGCGTCCACGTCTTTGGGCAGGCTCTCTACCTTCACACTGGTTGGCAGCTTCAACTCCACTTGATCCACCATCGTGTACGGGTAATGAAAATACACTCCAACCTTGCGTACTGGCGAAACAAAAACCTGCTTGGCCTGCGCCCGAAAGAGTTGCGAGGGAACCAGCAGCCGATTCGATAGCACCGTCGCCACTGGCCCGCTGATGCGATACTCCAGAATCAACGGCTGCTCGCCATCCTTGGCGTTGGCCACGTTGGTCAGGTGCACGGTCATGCCCTTGGGTACCATCGAACGCAAAAGTTCTTCATAATCCTTGGTTGCGCCTGCATCATCCTTATCCGCCACTTGGTCGCGTATATGTATTGCTTGCTGTCCTCGGAAGACCAACTGCACGGTGCCATTCACCGTGCCGTTCGTGGCCAGCCACAAGCTGGCCGTCCGCTGGGTGGACGTGTCCTTGTAGCTGATGCCGGGGGTCTGCGCCAAGGCCGTGCCAGAGTCTGTCTGCCGCAGTCCGCCCGCGAGTGTATGCACCCACTCCAACTGACCATAAGGACAGTACAACGCTCCCGGATCAAAATACTGCTCCTGCCCATTCACTTTGACGATGGCAACTTCTCCGTTGAGTTGCTGCATGCTCAAGTCGCTCGCAGAAAATATATCCTTGTCTCGATTCGCCACATCCATCACGTATGCCTGCATCCCTGCAGCACGAGACATGGCTACAAAGAGCCGTGTAATCTGTTGTGGCGTGCCCCGCTTGCGCGTCCAAACATCATCGCTGCTCTTCGATGGCGACTGCTGCTCTGCCGCCGAAACGCTGCCATCGTGCAGATACCTTGTGTTCTGCACCTGCATCACTGCGGCGTAGATGGCTCGTAGCGTCTGCTCTTGCGAGCCTTGCTTCCATGAAGCAACTGCGGCCTGCACCTGCGATCCCGGCTTGGCGAATTTATTGACGCTCTTGGACCAGTACTTTCCCTCATCCTTCCAAAATTCCTGCGGCGATCCAGACGATGAGTAGAAAAACTGTACCCGGTAGGACAGCCCGTCGATCGGTGGCAGATGCGCGGCGTGCGGGAGCGGCGGTACATCCTGCATGTCCAACGTCCATACTCCGGCCACATCGCCGCCTTCATTCCCAATGGTTGCATGGGTCAGCTTTTGTGGTCGCACCCCATCCGGCAATACACTCGTATAGGCCAGCATCGCCATGACGTTGCCGTATGGATCTAGCAGAAACCGCGTGGCGCTCATACGAAACGGAATGAATTCGTTATGAATTCTGCGTGTGAACAAATTAGACTGCAAATACCAGGTTGGCGCCATAATCAGATCATTCACATAACTCACCGTGAATTGGAATTCAAGAATGCTGCCCACCTGCACATCGGGCATGGCGTAGACTTTCTCGCGAACATGTTCGCCGTTGGCATTCACCTCCACCTGATCTAGCCCGTTGCCTTGGAAGGGGATCACGGTCCCGTCGCTATGGATCGTTCGGCCTTGGAAATCATAGATTCCTTCCCAATCGGAGGCATACTGAATCTTGAGATTGCCGTATGCGTCTTTTCCGGCTTCTTTCAAAATCTTGATGCGCCGATGAATCAGGACTGTATTTAGATATTTCAAACCACTATCTGTCTCTTCCCGGTCCAGATAAATGGCAACCGCACCCGGAGCCTTAGGCTCGGACTTCATGCTCAACTCTTCTGGCGTAGGTGCTGTCCAGTCGGGGGCAGCATGGGCGATCGACGACAGGGACAACGTACATGCCACAAGAAACAAGGCAAGCTTCCAAGGCTTCATGGCGGGGATTCCTTCGCGTACAGGATTTCGCATCTTCCCGGCAATCTCGGCACAGATGCACCGTGCAGGTTTTATTTGTCAGGAGGATAATTTTTATCACGCCAGCAAAACGGCAACAATCGTTTTCTTGCAAATGGGTAGACGCGCTGCTTCCACGCGACCTTAATCCGAGCCACAGCACACCACCGTTCCCTTGCAGATTCCTCCGGTTGTTGCCGGGCAGGGAATCCGTACAATGGAAGAAGCAGCCCGAATTCAATCCGACCGCACCGCCACGCCACCCACGACCATGAAAAAAACCGCCGTCATTATTGGTGCAGGCCCCGCCGGCCTCACTGCCGCACTCGAGTTGTTGCGCCGCTCCGACGTGCATCCCATCGTCCTGGAAGCCACCGATGAAATTGGCGGCATCTCGCGCACCATCCGCTACAAGGGCAACCGCATGGACATTGGCGGCCATCGTTTTTTTTCCAAGTCCGACCGTGTCATGGAGTGGTGGCTGGACCTGATGCCCGCCGCCGTGGCCGAGGGCGAACCGTCCGCCGTGCCCATCAGCTACCAGAACAAACAGCGCACCCTCCCCACCGGCTCCGCGTCCGCCTCCGGCGATCCGGATCTCGTCATGCTGGTGCGCCCGCGCAAGAGCCGAATCTACTTTCTGCGCCGCTTCTTCGATTACCCCATCAAGCTCACCGGCGACACACTGCGCGGCCTCGGCGCTGTGCGCACTGTGAATGTCGGCTTCAGCTATCTGGCCGCCAAGTTCTTCCCACGCAAGCCGGAGACCTCACTCGAAGACTTCATCGTCAATCGCTTTGGCAAGCAGCTCTACGGCCTCTTTTTTGAGTCCTACACCGAAAAAGTTTGGGGTGTGCATCCGCGCCACATCAGTGCGGAGTGGGGCGCGCAGCGCATCAAGGGCCTCTCGCTTACCAGCGCCATTCGTCACTTCGTCAAGCAAGCCTTCTCCAAAAAGAAACCGTCCAGCGATCTCAGCCAGAAGGGAACGGAGACCTCGCTCATCGAGCGCTTCCTCTATCCCAAGTTCGGCCCCGGCCAGCTTTGGGAGCACGTCGCCTCGCTGGTCACCCAGGGCGGCGGCGAGCTGCATATGCAGACGCGCGTCACGCAACTGCAAACCAGCGGCAACCGCATCACGCAGGTCACCGCCGTTGACGCCAGTGGCCAGACGCACACCTTTGCCGCCGACCACGTCATCTCCACCATGCCCATCCGGCACCTCATCCGTAGCCTGCAATGCCCCGTGCCGCAAGAGGTCATCGACGTCAGCAACGGCCTCATCTACCGTGACTTCATCACCGTTGGTCTGCTGGTCAACCGCCTGCTGGTCACCGAGCCGGATGGCAGCACGCTGCGCGATACCTGGATCTACATCCAAGAGCCGGACGTGCAAGTGGGCCGCCTGCAAATCTTCAATAATTGGAGTCCGTGGATGGTCGCTGATCCCACCAAGGTTTGGATTGGCCTCGAATACTTCTGCAACGATACCGACGCGCTGTGGAAGATGAGTAATGAGGAGATTCAGGCCTTCGCCGTTGCCGAGTTGGAGAAGATCGGCATGGTGCAGCGCAGCGATGTGCTCGACGGCCACGTCGTGCGCGTGCCCAAAACCTACCCCGCCTACTTCGGCACGTATGATCGCTTCCCCGTGCTGCAAAAGTTTACGGATCAGTTTGAGAATTTATATCTGGTGGGCCGCAACGGCATGCACAAGTACAACAATCAGGACCACTCCATGCTCACCGCTATGGAATCGGTGGACAACATCGTGCGCGGCACGCAGGGCAAAGACAACATCTGGAGCATCAACACCGAGCAGGAGTACCACGAGGAAAAGCGCTCGTAGCGTGGGTGGAAATTACTTCGGTCTCTGAAATACCGGATGCCCCAGGACTCGCTTTTGAGACAGGGGATCCACGCCTACAGGAAGCCCCCAGGTCCGATGCAACGGTCGTGCGGGTTGTTGCCAATTTTCGATTAGCTGCGTCCAATTCAAGTTGTGCGCATCCATTTAAAATGGAGGAGAAGACCCAACTGCGCCCGTGACACGAACCGGAGCGCACCCTGTGCCCGCAGCGGACGGCCAGGCAATCGATGCCCCCAGTCCCAATGAAGTGGATCGGATGAAGAGAAGTTCTTGCACATATCTGAGCATGCTGGCTGTGGCGCTGGCCGTATTGCCTCCCTGCGCCCATGCCTGCACGCCGATGTTGCGGCGCGCGGATGCGGTGGCCCTGCCCGTGGGCAACCTGCCCAATGCGCCGGATGTCTCCCTGCCGAAACCAGTACAAACTCCGCTGCCCACGCTGCGCTACACGCCACGCCTGCGCATTCCACGCCTGACCGGCGAGCCGAAGTTGAGTGATTTTCTCGTCGCTCCCCTACGCGCCACGCCTGCGACCCAGATGCTGCGCGTCGACAACTTTATCCAGCGCTATCCGAATGATGGCCAGCCCGCGACCGAACCCACCGTCGCCTACCTCGGCTACACGCACGCGTATTTCTATGCGGCCTTTGTCTGCTCCGATGCGCATCCCGGCCTGATCCGCGCGCACATGCTGGCCCGCGACAGCCTGGGCGATGATGATTTTGTTGAGCTGATTCTGGACACCTTCCACGATCAGCGCCGCGCCTTTGTCTTCAAGTCCAACGCACGCGGCATCCAAGCCGATGCGCTCTACAGCGAGCAGAACGGCTCGGACTACTCCTTCGACACGGTTTGGGACACCTGGGGTCGGCGCACGCCGCAGGGCTACGTCGTGCTGATGCGCATTCCGTTTGCGAGCCTCTACTTTGCGAAAGCCCCAGAGGGTGAGAGTCGCACCTGGGGCATTCTGCTGGAACGTGGAATCTCGCATGCCAATGAGTATGTCTTTTGGCCACAGGTGAAACACGCCGTTGCGGGACGCCTGACGCAAGAGCTGGCCGTCGATGGCTTCACAAGCATTGAGCACGGACGCAACAGACAACTGGAACCCTACGCGCTGGCCCGCAATCTGCGCCAGTTGAACACCGTCAATCCGCTCGATCCCTACTTCCAAGACAAGCATTTGCAGGGCTACGCTGGCCTCGATGCAAAATTTATTCTGCACAACAGTCTGGTGCTGGACACGACCGTCAATCCCGACTTTAGCCAGGTGGGCATCGACAACCCTGCGCCACCCAACCAGCGCTTCCCGGCCTACTTTCCAGAGGTGCGTCCGTTCTTCATCGAGAACAGCAGCTACTTTATGACGCCGATCAGCCTCTATTACACCGACAACATCGTGCTGCCACAATATGGTGCGCGGCTCACCGGCAAGCTGGGGCCGTGGGCGATGGGCCTGCTCGGCGTCGATGACCGCAACCCCGGCCAGATGGTTCCACCGGGTACACCGGACTTCAACACACGCGCGCATTTCTACATGGCGCGTCTCAACCGTGACGTTGGCCCGCTGTCGAATGTTGGCGCCATCTATGCCGACCATGAATATCTCGGCTCCTACAATCGCGCCGCCGGCTTCGACTACCGTGCGCGGCTGCGCCAACGCTGGACGTTGACCGGCCAGGCGATTACATCCGAAACGGAAAATCTCTCCAACTCCACGACCGGCGAACAATCCTGTGAGACGGGTGCGCTTTCCTGCAGCGGCCAAGTCTACCAGCAGAGCATCAACTACTCCGACCTGCATCAGAACGCGTGGGTCGCCTACAACGACACCGCCGCAGGCTTTGTTACGGACACGGGCTTCTTTCGCAGACCCGATACGCGTGAGCCCAACGGATACTACGGCTACACCTTCCGCCCGGCGCATGGCCCCATCCAGTCGCACGGCCCTGGCATTTACAGCGAACGCATCTGGGATCACACCGGTCTGCCGTTGGACTTCTACATCAACCCAAGCTACAGCGTGAACTTCCAGCGCCGCACCAGCATCTCCGCCAATGTGGATCTCGGCCAGGACCGCTTGCGTCCGGTGGATTACTCCGCGCTGCCGCAAAATGTTGAGTACCACAGCCACACCGAGGGCTTGAACTTCTACTCCTCGCCCGTGCCCTACATCGCCGTGGGCGGCGGTGCATATCAGGGAACCGTCATCAACTACTCGCCGCAAACCGGCAGCGGACCCAACCCGGTCAACGTCACCTCCCCCAACTTGAACGTGGAACTGAAGCCGATTTCGCCCATCGACCTGCAAAATAGCTACACCTACACACACTTCACCAACCCAGTGACCGGCAGCTCCGTCTACGACAATCATGAGCTGATCTCGCGCTGGAATTACCAGTTGACCCAGGCTGTCTCCTTCAACCTGATCGGGGAGTACATCGCCACGCTGCCCAATCCCACCTACACCAGCCTGTCCAATTCCAAAAACCTCTTTGCGGATGCACTCTTCACCTACCTGCCGCATCCGGGCACGGCGGTCTACTTTGGCTACATTGGCGATTTTCAAAATCTCAACCGCGCCCTGTGCACACGCGATGCCAACGGCCAGTGCAACCCCGCCGACCCCATTCTGCCCACCACGTATTCTTCCCTAATGAACAGCGACAAAACCCTCTATCTGAAATTGACCTACCTGCTGCGCTTTTAAGCGTGGCTGCGCAACGCGGAAGGGCACTTCCTGCCGCGCGGCAAGGAACTCGACCAACGTTGCGGGCGCTGCACTACACTCATCTTTAGGCCCCATGGCAGACGGCTTTGCTCAAATCGTGAAGCAGCAGGCGGACATCGTTCGCATCATTGGCGAGGC
>DAHWKP010000274.1:0-1310 GCA_027343585.1 Acidobacteriaceae bacterium | reverse complement strand
TGTTCCTGATCATGGGTCAGGCGCCCGCCATGCAGGCCCTGCTGTTGCGCCATGGCGATGCGCAACCGGAAACCGTCGAAGTCTTGTTCGAGACCGATCTGCCTTATCTGCGCAACGCCGCACCGCAGGCGCAATTCGTGCTCTGACCACGGCACGTAATCCTCCATCCGCTCTCCCGGCCCGATCAGGAACTCCATCATGAACCGTACCGCGACGCTCGCCTTGCTCAGCTGCGCCATAGCGCTTTCGCTCCTGCCGCGCCATGCCGGTGCCGAAGATTTGCTACAGGCCTATCAGCAGGCGCGCGCCAGTGATCCGGTGCTGGCGCAGGCCGATGCCACCAAGCTGGCCACCCAGGAAGGCGTTGTTCAAGCGCGCGCGCTACTGCTGCCGCAGCTGAACGCCAGCTACAGCTACTCGCAGTCGCATGGCACCAGCAGCAGCACGCAGCCGTTCAGCACGGCCAATGGCTTCCAGATCTTCAATTTCACCAGTTCCAGCAAGAATTACGGCACCCAGTTACAGGGTGTGCTGAGCCAGACGCTGTTCAACTTTTCCGACTGGGCCAACCTCAAAGCCGCGCATTCCAACGCGCGCAGCCAGGACGCCACTTACAGCTCGGCGGAGCAGGATCTCTATCTGCGCGTCGCCACGGCGTACTTCGGTGTGCTGGCCGCGCAGGATCAGCTGAATTTCGCCAAGGCCAACGAGAAAGCCCTGAAAAGCCAGCTCGATCAGGCCAAGCAACGTTTCGAAGTCGGCCTAGCCGCAATCACCGACGTCAACCAGGCCAAGGCTCAATACGACACAGCCGTCGCCACCGTAATCACCGCGCGCAACACCCTCTACGATTCGCGCGAAGCGTTGACGCAGATCACTGGCAAGCCGGCCGATAACCTCAAGCCCTTGCGCAACGATATCCCCATGAACCCGCCGCAGCCCGACAACCTGGATGCTTGGGTCAGCATGGCGCTAGCCGACAATCCCGGCCTACGCGCATCCGAGGAACAGGTCAGTGCGGCCAGCGATAACGTCAAGGCGGCCTATGGCGCGCATCTGCCCACGCTCGCGGCGCAGCTGAGTTACACGCGCAGCCCGGGCTGGGCAGACCAGAATTCCCGCCTTGGCGGGATCGGCATGTATCACAGCAACAGCATCAGCAGTGACACGGCGATCGGCGTGGTGCTCAACATTCCCATCTTCAGTGGCTTCGCAACGCAGTCCCGAGTGCGTCAGGCCATCTACAACCGCGAAAGCGCAAGGGATGTGCTGGAGCAGAACCGCCGCGCGCTGGTGCGCAGCACGCGCAA
>DAHWKP010000081.1:0-16417 GCA_027343585.1 Acidobacteriaceae bacterium | reverse complement strand
AGCGCTTAAGTAGCCGATGCCTTGCGTGCGCTGCACCCAGATGGGATTGCCGCTGAGCAGATTTTCGTACTCATCAATTTTTTCTGGCAGCATGGCCAGCAATTTGTGCACGCGTTCGTAAAAGTCCAGCGGAGGATCCAGCGCCAGACCGCCGATGCGGATGTAGGAGGTCATCATGCGCTGGCCAGCCAGGCAATCAAAGATGCGCAGAATCTCCTCGCGTTCGCGGAAGCAGTACAGGAAGACGCTCATCGCGCCCACGTCCAAAGCGTGTGTGCCCAGCCAGACCAAGTGGGAATTCAGGCGCGTCAACTCCGCCAGCAGCACACGCATCCATTGCGCGCGCGCGGGGATTTCCAGCTCCAACAGCTTCTCCACGGCTAGGCAGTAGCAAAGGTTGTTGGCCATCGGACTGAGGTAGTCGATGCGGTCGGTGAGCGGCACCACCTGCTGGTAAAACTTGGCCTCGCAGGTTTTTTCAATGCCCGTATGCAGGTAGCCGATGTCGGGCTTGAGGCTGACGACGACCTCGCCGTCAATTTCCAGCACCAGGCGCAGCACACCGTGTGTGGACGGATGCTGCGGGCCCATGTTCAGGATCATCGTGCGGTCCAGCGGCGCTTCGGCTCCATTGTCTGCCGTGGCGATGGGCGGCTGTGCGGTCAGGGTTTCAGACATCAGCGGTAGCCCTCCACGGGGAAGTCCTTGCGCAGCGGATGGCCGCTGAATTCCTCTGGCAGCATGATGCGGCGCAGATCGGGATGGTTGAGGAAGCGAACGCCGAAGAGGTCAAAGACCTCGCGCTCATAAAAACCGGCTGCCGGCCAAACGCCGGTGATGCTCTCCACCGCGGCATCGGCCTCGGCCAGATAAACGCAGAGGCGCAGGCGCTGCTTGAGCGTGTGCGAGAGCAGATGATAGGTGACCTGAAAGCGCGGCTGCGCGGGATAGAGATCGACGCAGGTGACGTCGGCCAGAAAATTGAAGCCAGCTTGCTGCACGGCACGGCAGGCTGGGACGATCTGCTCACGCGCAATGGCCAGCGTCAACTCTTCGCGGTCAAAAATTGCGCCCTGCAATGCGCCGGGATGGTTCTGCTGCAAGCCAAGAATGGCGGGATGATTGGCGTGAGTGGTGAGCACGGCCTCGCTGGTTGTCGTAGTCGGCATGGGCTACAGATCCGCCTTGTCTTTGGACCACTCCAGGATCCCTTTTTTCCAGATGTAGAAAAACCCAACCAGCACAAATCCGATGTAGACCAGCATCTCCCAAAAGCCGAAGAAGCGCGAACCGGTCAACGCGGGAAGCTGGCGATAGATGACCGCCCACGGCAACATGAAGACCGCTTCGACATCAAACAGGATGAAGAGCATGGCCACCATATAGAAGCGGACTGAGAAGCGACCGCGGGCGTCGCCCTGGGCCACCATGCCGCACTCGTAGGCTTCCAGCTTGACGGCCGTGTTGCGGTGCTTGCCGATGAACCAGGAGGCCGTGACCATCACCGCGGCCAGTCCCACGGCGGCCACGATCTGCATCAGCAGCGGAATGTAGTTGAGAAGATAGGCAGATTGGCTCATTGCAAGATGACCGGCAGCGCTGAGATTTCCCCCGCGCTCCCTTCTTTGAGATTAAGTTTGCCGCGCGGCACTGTCAAGCAATGCGGAACCACTTGGAAGCGTGGAGGCGTTCTTTTGCGCAGCTCCGCACGAATATCTCTTCTGCCAAAACCGTACAGACACAGCCTGTCCTGGGCGAAGCGGCGGTGGGAGAAGACAGGTTTTTCGTTCCCCCTTGGATGCCCAGCTTTGCGGATTCCCATTTTGAGAACCTTGCAAGCCTTCCCATGTTGGCACGCGCTCCTGTATTTCTTCGCCTTTTCTGCTCGTTTTTCTCCGCACGATGCAGATAAAGTCAGCAGCAGGATCGCAGAATCCAGGAGCGTATTGCATGACATTGCAAGAGTTTTCCATGACCGGAAGTTCCAGTGCAGTGCCACAGTCGATTTATGGTTTACATCCAGCCGTAGCGCAGCAGGAAATCTCTCCTGCGCGCCAGCGTGCGCTACGGGGGCGGCGTCGCATCACGCGCGAGCAAGGGCAGGCGCTGGAAACCATTGGCCATGCTGCGGATTATCTGATGGACTCCTATGTACACATGGGAGCAAAAGAGGCCGTGCTGCATCCCAATGCTGATGAGATGGAAGCGGTGCGATTGCTCATCCAAGCGCGCAATCATGTTTTGGAATCGCTTGCAGTCGTCGAGCCATTCTCGCAGCGCATCGCAACCGCTTTGCGCCGCAACCTGTCGCCCGAAATTCTTTCGCTGGGATTGAAGTAATTACAGGAGCGCACCAATAGAATTTTGTCTGCATTGCACACTCCACTACACTGGAGTGTATGCAGTTGCACATCAATGGCACGGCGCGCGAACTCTCCCAGTTGGACACAGACGCGACGCTGGCCCAGGCGCTTATCGCACTTGAATTGAAAGCCGACCGTATCGCCGTCGAACACAACGGCGTTATCGTGGCACGCGCGGCTTGGGGCAGCACAGCACTTCGTGACGGGGACAAATTGGAGATTGTGCAATTTGTTGGCGGTGGGTGCGCATCGAATTCACCGCAACATCGTCTACAGTAGCCATTCCGAACCGCCGCAGCGTAAGCGCTCTATTTTCCGTAAATCAGCAGCGCAAACAGTGCCAGCCAGCAGAGGCCCATCGCATGCCAGTACCAAGCCGCGCAATCCACGGCAATCTGGCGCAGTTCCACGCGCTTGGCCCAGAGTAGTGCCAATCCCGTGCCTGCAATCGCCAGCACCCCCAGCAGCAGATGCAACCCATGTGTGGCCGTAATCAAATAAAAAAAGTGGCTGCTGGGGTTGGAGGCAAAGTAGACGCCTTCGGCGCTCAGTTGTTTCCATGCAATCCACTGGCCGCCGAGGAACAGCGCGCCCAGAATCCCTGTGGCGATCAGCCACGGCGCAGCGCGTTTGGATGTGGGCTTTCCCAGGCCGAGCCACTCTTCCATTACATCAATTTCGCGGAAGAGATGGCGACGCGCAAATTCCATGGTGAGGCTGCTGAGCAGCAACAGTGCAGTGTTGATCCACAATACGGGCGGCAGCACCAGCGGCTTCCAGTCGAGCAGTAGCGTGCTGGCTGGATCCATGCGCACGGCGCGTTGTTGGAAGTAAAAAGCCAGAACGATAACAGCGAAAAACATCATGTCCCCGGCCAGTGCAAAGAAGAGCAGCATGCGGTAGCGCGCCAACATCTCGCGTGGGCCGCGTCGTCCGGGTGGACGATTGTCCCAATTGTCGCCATCCCCGCCGCCGCCCGTAGGCCGGTGGTGCACGGGTGGTTTGCCGCCTGTGCCGGGGTCTTTGCGCTCCACATTAACCGGGGTGCGCGTGATGGTGGCTGGCATACGGATTCGCCCTCCGACGCTACAGTTTACTCCTGTTCGCTGGCAGTGGCATGGATTTTTGCTGGGAAACTCGCTGCGCAAATCCTTCCGGATTCGCTCCATTCCCCTGTGGAAGCCTTCCAGGGATTTTGGCCACACACGGCACCTTGGCGCAGACTGTGCAGCAGATTCCACAAGAAGAGTAATTGCGCCGCGCTCAGAAGAAATGCCGCATGCGTGATGCCCACTTGCAGCGGCACCAGTCGGGCCAAATAGGTTGCGCTGCCCGTCAACTGGGCGTAGTGGCGTGGCTCGCCGGCCAGCCCGGCAAAGTGCATGGGGAAGAAGACGGCATAGGCTCCAGCCAGTGTGAGCCAAAAATGCCAGCGGCCCAAGCGCTCATTCATCCTGCGGCCCGTTAGCAGCGGGAACCAATAATAGATCGCGGCAAAGAGCGCGAAGACTCCAGCCATGCCGAGGATCAGATGAAAATGCGCCACGACAAAGTAGGTATTGTGCAGGTAGCTGTCAAGAATCGGCTGGGCCAGCACGGGTCCGGTTGCGCCGCCGCTGAGGAAGAGAGAAAGAAAGCCCAGCGTAAACAGCAGCGGCGTGGTGCGCTCCAAGCCGCCGCCCATCACGGTTGCCAGCCACAAAATCACCTCTATCGCCGAAGGCACGGCTATGGCGATCGTGGTCAGATTGAATGCCTGACTGTCGTAGGGATTCATGCCGCTGACAAACATGTGATGGCCCCAAACGGCAAAGCCCAGCGTGGCAATCGCCAGCGTGCATCCCACCATGGTGCGATAGCTGACCGGCGGACGGCGCGAGAACGTTTCCAGCAGGCAAGAAGTTAGACCCATCGCAGGCAGGATCGCAATGTAGACCTCGGGATGACCAAAGAACCAGAAAAGATGCAGCCACAACAGCGGATCGCCGTTTACCGCGTGACGCAAGATCTGTCCATTGACGAGGCTGCCAGCAGGCAGAAAAAATGCTGTGCCGCAATGCCGGTCGCTGAAGAGCATGCCATCGGCCACCAGTAACACGCTGAATGCGGGCAGCATCATACATGCGCTTGTGAACCAGGACCACACCGTCAGGGGCAAGCGCATCCAGCGCATCTCGGGCGCACGCTGCGTACACACCGTGGCGACCACACTCATGGCGCTGAGTAGCGAACCAACGCAGAAGAGGGCGATACTGAGCAGCCAAAGATCCATGCCCATGGCTTGCCCCGGCCCTGCAATGGCCAGAGCGCTCAGTGGTGGATACGCTGTCCAACCGGAGATGGGCGCGCCGCCGACGACACAAAATGCGGAGAGTAGCACAAGAAAACCGAGCAGGATCACCCACAACGACAGCGCATTCAGCCGCGGCAACGCCATGCGTCGCGCGCCAATTTGCGCGGGCAAAATCAAACTGGCCAATCCGTTCTGCGGCGCTGCGGTCAAAACAAAATAGATCATCAACGTACCGTGGATCGTGACCAGCGCCAGATATTCCTCGGGCCGCAGCACTCCGTGGCCGGGCAAGGCGGCATTGGGCCAGACGAGGTGAATGCGCATCAGCAGCGAAAGCAGCGTGCCGCAGACCACCGCAGCCAGGGCCAGCAGCAGATATTGCACCCCCACCACGCGATGCGCAGTGGTGAAGAGGCAGCGGCGCAGCCAGGATTTTTTTTGTAGAGAGTTGCGCATCAGGGTTGCTCCGTTGCTGCGCGCTGCGCGGCTTGCTGTTGTTCCATCCAGTGCGCAAACTCCTGCTGCGACACCACGCGCAGCACGGCGTGCATGCGGAAGTGGCCCAGGCCGCAGACCTGCGAGCAGACGATGGGGTAGTCGCCAAGAGCAGTTGGCGTAACGTGCAACTCGGTGGTGCGTCCGGGCACGGCATTCATTTTGATGCGCAGATTGGGCGCAAAAAATCCATGGATGACGTCGAGCGAGTGGAGTTGCAAATCTGCGGCACGGCCCACGGGCAACACCAACACCGCGCTTAGGATGTCATCCTTGCCGTGCGGGTCTTCCGGATCGATCCCCAGCGGATTGCCAGCCGCAGCATCGGCCAACTTCAAGCGCGTGCGTCCAAAAACGCCATCCGGCCCGGCGTAGCGGAAGTACCACTGAAACTGCGCGCCGACTACCTCAACGTGCAGCGCGTCCGGGCCATCTGGCGTCATCTGTGTTTCCATCCACAAATGCTCGGCGCGGGTCGTCATCCACACAAAGAGAGCCACCAACGCTAACAGCAAGGCCCAGCGGTACATGGGTTGCAGGCGTGCCTGAGACTGAGCGGGCAAAAAAAATCCCGCAACGAGCAGCACTTGGCCGAGCAACATAAACCCCAGCAACAGGGCGAGGCTAGAGTAGAGTAGCGCGTCGATCGCAGGTGCGTGGAGCGAGGCTCCAGGCGGCAACAGCCACGGCAAGCGCATTAGAAGTGCAGGCACAGGCATTGTTGCCAGCCTATAACAAATTGAAATGTCGCAGGGCGAATCGCGGATTGCTCGACTCGCCTCACTTCTCAGAATGACGCTGCGTAGTCATCTCTTCTACCATCTGCACAAAGTAATGATGCACACGGCGGTCGGCGGAGAGTTCTGGATGAAAGGTTGCAGCCAGGATTTGTTTTTGCCGTACCAGAACAGGGAAGCCGTCGCGCAGTGCCATCACTTTGACACCCACGCCGGTTTTTTGAATGCGCGGCGCGCGGATATAGACCATTTCCAGCGGGCCGCCGGGCAGGGAACTCTCGCCCATCTCAATGCTGCTGTCCACCTGACGACCGTAGGCGTTGCGTTCAACAGTGGCGTCGAGCACACCCAGACTGGCTTGCTTGGGTTGCACCACATGCTTGGCCAGCAAAATACAGCCAGCACAGGTGCCAAAGGTGGGCTGCTTGCGCACATAGGCGCGCAAGGGTTCGAGCAATCCTTCCCGCTCTAAAAATTTCAGAAATGTTGTGGACTCACCGCCCGGAATCACCAAACCTTGCACGCTGCTCAGCTCGGCAGCCGTGCGTACCAGACGTGGAACGGCCTCAGCCTCAGACAGAGCCTGCGCGTGTGCTTCGTAATCGCCTTGCAGGGCGAGTACGCCAATGATGGGGAGTCGTTGCATGTCGATTTTGCAGTCCGTGGGCGAACGCGCGTTTTTACCAGCCGCGTGTCTGCATCAGATCTTCCGGCTGCATAGCTGCGACGGCCAAGCCCTTCATCGCGCCTAGGCATTCTTCGCTGGTTTCCGCCAGCACCTTGGCATCGTTGAAGAAGGTGGTGGCACGCACAATGGCACGCGCGCGCGCCTCCGCCTGCTCACGCTCCTTGGGATTCTTGAGCAGCCCGGTTTTCTCGTCGTGCTCAACGACCAAGCGCGTGACGCCATCCTTCATAAAAATTCCAGAGCCGACAAAGACTGCCTCCGCGCCCAGTTGGCGCATCAGGGCTGCGTCCGCTGGAGTGGCGATGCCGCCGGCTGAAAAATTCGGCACGGGCAGCTTGCCCGTCTTGGACACCATGCGCACCAGTTCATAGGGCGCGCGGAACTCCTTGGCCGCAGCGTAAAGTTCTTCCTCACCCAGTACCGTCAGCCCGCGCATGTCTTTTACGATCTGGCGCATGTGCTTCACCGCATGCACTACATCGCCTGTTCCCGCTTCGCCCTTGGTGCGGATCATGGCTGCACCTTCGGCAATGCGCCGCAGGGCTTCGCCCAGATCGCGCGCGCCGCAGACAAAAGGCGTTTTGAAGGCGTGCTTGTCCACGTGATGCAATTCATCCGCCGGGGTCAGCACCTCAGACTCATCAATGAAGTCCACGCCCAGCTCCTGCAATACCTGCGCTTCGGCAAAGTGGCCGATGCGGCACTTGGCCATCACAGGAATCGAGACGGCTGCGATGATCTCTTTAATAATCTTGGGCGATGCCATTCGGGCTACGCCGCCCTCGGCGCGAATCTGCGCAGGCACGCGCTCCAGCGCCATCACGGCCACAGCTCCGGCTTTTTCGGCAATCTCAGCCTGCTCGGCGTTGATGACGTCCATAATCACGCCGCCCTTCAGCATTTCCGCCAAGCCGATTTTCAAGCGAAGTCCAGAGTTGCTGCTTGCACTGCCGTTGTTGCCGTTCTTGTCTGTCATGGTCGTTCCTCTGCGAAGCCTTTACTTTTCTGTGATTCTTCCATTTTATCACTGCCAGTCCGCATCTTCGATTCAGATGCGTATCTCCCTCTGGTGAGGAATTTTGCAGGCGATTCGCGCTGCTGGCAGATATGCGCGGAAACATCAGCGCAGGCTGAGCGTGATTTTCCGTTCGTCCCCATGCAATGCGTGAATGGAGATTTCTCCCTGACTGTGCGCAACAATCCACGGAAATTTTTCTCCCCATTCGACCAGCACAATGCTCTCCGGGGTCAGCAACTCTTCCATGCCCAGCGTGTTGAGCTGGCGCTGGCCTTCGATGCGGTACACGTCCAAGTGGTATAGGCGCACCGGCAGGGGAGTGGGGTTGGCATCTCCGCCTGCATTCATGGGTGCGTTTTGTGCCCGGGTATCGGCAAATTTCGCGCGGCCTGCATATTCATGGATGAGCGCGAAGGTGGGGCTGGTGATCTCCTCCGGCTCGGCTGCGCCGAGTGCGGCGGCGATGCCTTTGACCAGCGTCGTCTTGCCCGCGCCCAGGTCTCCGCGCAGCACCAACATCTTCGGCGGCGTCAGCATTATGGCTAGTTCCCGGCCCAGTGCGATGGTCTCCTCACTGGAGCGCGTGATGTAGACATGGGTACGTGCGCTTGCGGCGTTTGGCTCTGCGGAAGGCGTATTTACAGGGTGTTGTTCTGCAACCATACAAATCCATCATGGCAGATGGAAGCGTTCCATGCTTGTGGCAAATGCGCGATCGTGTCTGTGGCCAGAAGCGTGTGTTCATTTTGCTGTGCCAGTGCTGCGTCCGCTGCGGCCCCGTGCAGCCAAACGGAGGCCTCGACAGCCTGCGCCGCGTGCGTGGGATGTTGCGCGAGCAGCGCGGCAATGATGCCTGTAAGCACATCTCCGCTGCCTCCTTTGGCCATGCCGGGATTGCCGCTGGTGTTGGCAGCCAGTGCGCCGTCGGGGTGCGCAACCAGCGTGCGCCAGCCCTTCAGCACGAGCGTGAGCCGATACTGCTGTGCGAATTCGCGTGCAACTCGCAGGCGACTGGCTTCAATGGTGGCCACAGTTGTGTTGAGTAGACTGGCCATCTCGCCGGGGTGGGGTGTCAGCACCAGTGTGCGATCGCGTCCGTTGAGCAGGTGCTGCGTGTGCGCGGAGGCAAAGGCGTGGAGACCATCGGCATCCAGCACGATGGGCTGGCGTACGGTCTGCACCAGTTGGCGAACAAACTCCAGAGTTTGAGCATCGCGGCCCAAGCCAGGACCTAGCGCGATGGTGATTTTTTCTTGTGGAAAGAAATCCTGTCGCAGGCGATTCAGATTACTGAGCGCGATGCCGCCAGTGGCTGTCTCGGTCATCGGAAGCGTCATGATCTCGGGAGCAAGCGCGGCAACTGTCGAGACCAGGCTCTCTGGAACAGCGGCTGTGACCAAGCCTGCGCCGGCGCGCAGCGCGGCCAACGCTGCCATGGCCGGTGCGCCGGATTTACCGCGCGAGCCGCCGATGACCAACACATGGCCAAACGTGCCTTTGTGCGCGTTGAGGGAGCGGGGGGTTGCGGCGAGTTGCCGCGCGGAGCCGGTCCAGTGCAGCTTGGCTTCCGATTGCAGCGCCTCTTCGGGCGAGCCAATGGAGGCAACGGCGATGGGGCCGCGATGGTTGGGGCCAGTGAGTGCTCCAAAGATGTGCGCAAACTTTGGAGCGGTGAAGGTGAGCACAGAATCCGCAGGGAAGACTGGCTCCGCAGTGAAGTCGGTCGTATCTGCATCCCAGCCGGAGGGAAGATCGACGGCCAGCACCGGCGCAGCGTGGTGCGCGATGGTGTCGCGTAAAGCCAAGGCAAGGCCGGTGAGCGGCGGACGAAAACCCGTGCCGAAGAGTGCGTCAATGAAGAGTTCCGTCTGCGCCAGATGCGCCCGCACCGGCTCGGATGCCAGGTCTGCTTCCCTGAGAAGCAGGATGGGATTTTCAGCAAGCTGATCCAGCGCGCGCCGGGCTGCGCCTTGCAACTGTTGCGGCTGGGCGAGCAGCAGTGTAGTGACTGTGCAGCCCTCTGCGGCCAGCAGCCGTGCGGCCACCAGACCGTCGCCGCCATTGTTGCCCTTGCCGCAGAGCACGGTGATCTTGCGTGCGATTGGGTACTGGAGCCGCGCAAAACACGCGACGGCTGCGCCCGCGTTTTCCATGAGCCGGTGGATGGGGATGCCATGCTCGCGCACGGTGCGCTCATCGCAGGCCCGCATCTCCGCCGCCGTCAAAATCCTCATGCTGCCGTTGTACGCAACGGCGAGCAAATGTGCAATGGTGGATTAAAAATTTTTACGGAATTGGTTGGCGCGATCAAACTCTGCACGCAGCTCTGGTTGTTTCAGATTTTCGCGGATATGCGCCAGCCGCTGCTCCAATGCCAACAGGGTTGCGCCCAGCGCTTCGGCGTTGGTCTGCGCCACGTCACGCCACATGGAAAAAGGGCTGGCTCCCAGCCGCGTCATCTCGCGCAGGGCGCGTCCGCCCACATCGCGTAGTTCGGTGCGATGTTCCGGCGTTGTGCCGAAGGTGTCTTCCAACAAGGCGGCCAGCGCGGTGCCAACCATTTGCGGCAAATGGCTGGCCCAGGCGCAGAGTTCATCGTGGCGCGTGGAGTCGACATCGACAATGCGGCAGCCAATCTTTTGCACCCACGCGCGCCAGGTCTGTTGCTGCGGTGAGGGCGGCGTGTCTTGCGCGCCCGACAGCGTGGCGAAAAGCCAGACGGCTCCCCGAAAGAGATCTGCATCGGCATTTGCAGCGCCATAGACCTCTTTGCCGGCCATGGGGTGCCCGGCGAGAAACTCAGCGCGCGATGGCGATGTAAATAGACTGGAGGCGCGCTCGCAGATGCGGTGCTTGGTACTGCCGACGTCGGTGAGGAATTGTCCAGAGTGCAAGACGGGCGCGAGCTTCTCCATCCAGTCGAGAATGGCGAGCACGGGGGTTGCGAGCACGATGATTTCGCTGGATTTTACGGCTGCAATGGGGTCGTCGGTTGTGCGGTGAATCGCGCCAAGGTGCAGGGCCATTGCGGCTTCTTCTGCATTTTTATCCCAGCCCGTAATGGAGCCAGAGAAGCCCTGAGCGCGCAGAGCCAAGCCCAGCGAGGCGCCGATGAGTCCAGTGCCGAGGATCGTAATGTTCTGCACGGAACCTGTGGACACGGCGCCTCCTGTGGTTTTGCGGGATTGGTTATGCCACGGTGCGGCCCACCGCCGGAGCAATCGCGCGCAGCTCACCCATCAGCTTGTCAAACTGCTGCGGGAAGAGGGTTTGAGCGCCATCGGAGACGGCCTTTTCTGGATTCGGGTGGACTTCCATCAGCAGGCCATCGCAACCAGCGGCCAGAGAGGCGCGCGCCAGTGCGGGCACCATATCTCTGCGGCCTGTGCCATGCGACGGATCGCCCAGCACGGGCAGGTGCGACAGGTGCTTGAGCACGGGAATCGCCGAAATGTCCATGGTGTTGCGCGTGTAGGTCTCAAAGGTGCGGATGCCGCGCTCGCAGAGCATGACATCATAGTTGCCGCCAGAGAGAATGTACTCTGCCGAAAGCAGTACCTCTTCAATGGTGGCAGCGATGCCGCGCTTGAGCAGAACGGGACGGCGCACCTGGCCGAGTTCGCGCAGGAGGTTGAAGTTTTGCATGTTGCGCGCGCCAACTTGGAAACAATCGACGTAGGGCAGCATGATTTCAATCTGCGAAATCTCCATAACTTCGCTGATGATGAGCAGGCCGGTGGCATCGCCCACTTCGCGCATCAGCTTGAGTCCTTCGACGCCCATGCCTTGGAAGGAGTACGGCGAGCTGCGGGGTTTGTAGGCTCCGCCACGCAAAAACTTTGCGCCGGACTTTTTCACTTGCTCGGCAGCAGTAAAGATTTGCTCGCGGGATTCAACGGAGCACGGCCCGGCCATGACGATGACCTCTTTGCCTCCAACCTCAACGCCGTTGGGAAAACGAACCACAGTGCCTTCGGGGCGAAAGCCGCGTCCGGCCAATTTGTATGGGGAGGTGATGCGATGAGCTTCCTTAACGCCGTCCATAACTTGAAAGTCTTGCACATCAAAGCTCTTTGGGCTACCCACGCCGGCCAGAACCGTCTGTTCGACACCTGTGGTGCGATGCACTTTGAATCCAATCTCGACCATCCGTGCGAGCACTTTTTGAATCTGCTCTTCGGTGGCTCCTTCTTCCATGGCTACAATCATGTTGGTTGAACCCGTTCCTCATGCTTTGATTTGTACTGCTGTTTCTTGTTGGAAACCTGTGCTGCAACTTTTATTGTGCCGTGCCGCTTGCGCCATCCGAGGCAAGCTCATCGCGCTGCATGGCTCGCATCACATCAATGATGCGCTCATAAATGTGCTTGAGTTCCACGTCAGGCAGTGGGCCTTGGTTGGCTTTGCACACATTTTCAAAAATCGTCC
This sequence comes from Acidobacteriaceae bacterium, assembly GCA_027343585.1. Taxonomy (GTDB): domain Bacteria; phylum Acidobacteriota; class Terriglobia; order Terriglobales; family Acidobacteriaceae; genus JAJZCX01. The sequence goes on along the minus strand of DAHWKP010000081.1, from coordinate 4,395 downwards.
GCTCGCGTGATGGTTCATATATGGGCAGCTGTGCTGCATCCTTTAATGCGCCAATGTGTTGCACGGCCTTGGCGCGCTCGTTCAGCAAATGCACAATCTTCTGATCGACCTCATCAATTTTGCGCCGCCAATCGGCTATCTCCATTACACACCTCAACCTGGGTTGCCCGGGCGCACAGCACCCGCAGGCGGCATTGCATTCCCTGTGCAGGGTATCCCTACCATCTTAAACGACCCGGGTCGTTTTTTAGAAGCGACGGGCAGAGCACGGCGTTTTGTGCGGCAAATGGGCGCGAGTCCCTCGCAGCGATTCGTGCTGCCGTTGGCACAGGCTCAGACCGTTGCGGGCTGCAAGCGCAGGCTGGCCAGAAACTCCGCCACAGCCGTGGGAGCCTGCGCGGGTGTGGATTTTTCGATGATGGCCACAATGGCGCTGCCGATGACGGCAGCGTCTGCGAAGCGGCCCACGGCAGCCACATGCTCCGGCGTGGAGACGCCAAAGCCCACGGCGATGGGCAGGCGCGAGTAGGTGCGCAGGCGCTCGGTCAACTGCTCCGCGTCACCGGCCATTTGTTGTTGTGCGCCGGTGATGCCGGTGCGCGAGATGGCGTAAATGAAGCCCTCGCTGGCGGCGGCGATTTTTTGCAGGCGCGCATCCGGGCTGGTGGGCGCGGCCAAAAAGATGGGCTGCAATTTGTGACGGCGCATGGCAGCGCGGTACTCGTCGGCCTCTTCGACAATCATGTCGGTCAGCAGCACGCCATCCACGCCCGATTGCTGAGCCTGCGCGCAAAAACTCTCCAAGCCCAAACGCAGCACAGGATTCAAATAGGAAAAGATCACCAGTCCGGTTTGCGGTCGCTCTGCGCGCAACTCTCGTGCCAGCGCCAGTACATCGGTCAGGCGTGTTCCGTGCGCCAAGGCACGCTCACTGGCCCGTTGGATCACCGGGCCGTCGGCCAGTGGATCGCTAAAAGGCACGCCGAGTTCGAGCACATCTGCGCCCGCATCGATGGCGGCCAAAGCAATTTTCTTGGACGTGGCCAGATCGGGATCGCCAATCGTGAGATAGACCACTAGTCCCGGTTTGTGTCGGAATTGTATTGGCATCGGTTACGCCCCTTGCAACTTGAGTTCGCGCGCCAGGATGCCCATATCCTTGTCGCCGCGGCCAGAGAGATTGACGATCAAAAGATCGCTGCGCTGGAGTGTGGGTGCGATGCGCATGGCCTCGGCCACGGCGTGCGCGCTTTCCAGTGCGGGCAAAATGCCTTCCATGCGTGCCAGCGTGACAGTGGCGTTCAGCGCCGCCGCATCATCGGCAGAGACGTATGCGGCACGGCCAGAGTCATGCAGCGCGGCGTGCTCCGGCCCGATGGAAGCATAGTCCAGCCCGGCAGAAACAGAATGCGTCAAGGAGACTTGCCCCGCGTCATCCTGCAACACATACGAATAGGTTCCTTGCAGCACGCCCGGCGATCCGCCCTGGAAGCGCGCAGCGTGTTCGCCCAAACCTGTGCCGCGTCCACCAGCTTCAACGCCAATCAACCGCACGGCTGTGTCCGGGATAAAAGCATAAAACGCACCAATCGCATTCGAGCCGCCGCCAACACAAGCCACCACGGCGGAGGGCAAGCGACCTTCCGCTTCCAAAATTTGCTGTCGCGCTTCGTTGCCAATGACGCGGTGAAAGTCACGCACCATGGTGGGATAGGGATGCGCTCCCAACACGCTGCCTAGCAGGTAATGCGTGGTGCGAACGTTGGTGACCCAGTCGCGCATGGCCTCATTGATGGCATCTTTGAGTGTGGCCGAGCCGGAGCGCACGCCGCGCACCTCCGCGCCCAGCAGGCGCATGCGGTAGACGTTCAACTCCTGGCGGCGCATGTCCTCCTCGCCCATGTAGACGACGCACTCCATGCCAAAGAGCGCGCAGACGGTGGCCGTGGCCACGCCATGCTGGCCCGCGCCGGTCTCGGCGATGATGCGGCGCTTGCCCATGCGGCGTGCCAGCAATCCCTGGCCAATGCAGTTGTTGATCTTGTGTGCGCCCGTATGCAGCAGATCTTCGCGCTTCAAATAAATTTTTGCGCCGTCCAGGTGCTCGCTGAGTCGCGCAGCATAGTAGAGCGGCGTGGGCCGTCCCGCATAATTGCGCAGCAGGTAGTCCAACTCGCTTTGAAAGGCCGGATCGCGTTGCGCCTCGGCATAGGCGCGCTCCAGCTCTTCCAGCGCGGCCATCAGCGTCTCCGGCACATAGCGGCCACCATAGGCACCAAAGCGCCCGGCTGCGACCTGTGGGATCTGGGATTCGGTTGCGGTAGCGTTACTCACTGGGATGCTCCCTTTCTGCCTGGGCTGTGCGCGAACTCTGGTGGTGCCTGTTGTGCGGATTCCATTGCTGCCGCCGCTGCGCGTGCCGCGCGGAGAAATCTCGCCACACGCTCCGGATCTTTTTTGCCTGGCTGTGCTTCCACGCCGCTGCTAACATCCACGCCCCATGGGTGCAGCGTATGGATGGCTTCAGCAACATTCTCTGGCCGCAAACCGCCTGCGGCGATCAGGTGCAGGGCGCGCTCTTCGCGGGCAAAGGCTGCGCGGGCCGACTGCCAATCAAAGGCAATGCCGGTGCCACCCACCAACGTGGCCGTGCGAGAGTCGATCAGCACGGCATCCAACTCCTGTTGTGCATGCAGCGCGTGTAGATCAGCAGCGAAGCGCGCTGCATCCGGAACATAGTGCAATACCTGCACAATACGCACCGGTTGCTGCGTAAAATGCGCGCGCAGTCGTTGCGCCAAACCCATTGCAGGCACTGCGTGCAACTGCACTCCCGTCAGGCCCGCTGTTTCCACCGTGTGAACGATCGTTTCGAAGTCCGCATCCACAAAGACGCCGTACTTCTCCATCGTATGCGGCAAATGTGCGGTGATACGTGCAGCGGTTTCTGGAGCGATCTGGCGCGGGCTGGGCGCAAAGACGAATCCGACGGCATCCGCGCCGGATTCGGCGGCAAATTGGGCATCGGTAAGATTCGTGTTGCCGCAGATTTTGATCCACATCTTAGACGCCTTTGCCCGCTGCAGCTTCAACCGCCAGCAGCGTTTGCAACGCGCGACCCGGCTCCGGCTGGCGCATCAACGATTCCCCAATCAAAAACGCTGCGTAGCCAGCCGCGCGCAGCCGCGCGATGTCCTCCGCCGTATGGATGCCGCTTTCGGCAACCAAAACAGCGCTCTGCGGCAGATGGGCCGCCAGTTCGATTGAGGTTTCCAGACTCACAGCAAAGGTGCGCAAATTGCGGTTGTTGACTCCGACGGCCTCTGCGCCAAGATCAAAGACGCGCGCGGCCTCATCCGCATCATGCACTTCGCAAAGCACGTCGAGCGAAAGCGCATGTGCGGCATCGCTCAGGCTGCGCAATTCGGCATCGGTCAGCGCCGCAGCGATCAGCAGAATCGCGTCGGCGCAATGGGCGCGGGCTTCGAGAATCTGAAACGCGTCGACAATAAAGTCCTTGCGCAGGCAGGGCAGGGAAACGGCTGCCGATACCATTTCCAGATTCGCCAGGCTGCCTTGAAAGAAAGGTTCATCGGTGAGCACGGAAAGCGCCGTTGCTCCAGCGCCAGCCAGCGCGCGTGCCAGCGGCTCCACGGCAAAGTCGGCGCGGATGAGTCCCCGCGAGGGCGAAGCCTTTTTCAGTTCGGCGATGATGGCCGGGCCAGTGACCGCGCGTTCCCGCAAAGCACGGGCAAAGCCGCGTGGGGAGTGTGCCTCGGCGCGGCGCTCCAGCGCGCGCAGGTCGGCAGCGGCTTTCCGTTCGGCGACGGTGCGCCGGGTTGCAGCCAGAATTGTGTCCAAATGCGTCGCCATGCAGCCTACCTAATGGATAGAACTCCCAGTATAAATAGGTCGCAGGGCTTTGGGGGAAATGGGATCCAAGGTTTCCGGCTGCGGTTTCCGGCTGCGCGAGTCAGTACGGAGGATTCTTGGGCCTTTGCGGGGGCAAAGCAAGCAAAGGAGAAATAATTGATGGAAAGGTCTGGGATGCACGATAGAGACAATTGTGTCGATGCTCAAAGGGTAAACTTGAAAGCGAGATTCTTGTTTAAATTTTGCAGTTACCCTTGATTATAAAGTTTTCGTTTTGTTTGCTTTGTCGCTGAAAGTAAAGGCGTTTCCTGAAGGGTTGTCGTAGGATGATTTCAGTCAGTTGCCCTTGACTGACACACTACTCCCAACCCTGAAAGGTAATACGCCATGAAGATTATTGTTCGCGCCCTCGCCCTCGGAATGTTGCTCACCGGTTTCGCTGCGGATCACTATCTGTCGGCCAAGACCACCCAGAGCGCCAAGACCATGATCGCAGCCAATGCAGGCCCCGGCGGCAACTGC
>DAHWKP010000250.1:0-1586 GCA_027343585.1 Acidobacteriaceae bacterium | reverse complement strand
GGGTAGCGCTCGCCTGCAATCTGGATTGCGGACGATGCTGTTTCGAGCGCGCGCAAATCCTCTGGGGTGAGTTCGATGGCAGCCCCGCCAAGATTTTCTTCCAGTCGGGAAAGTTTGGTAGTCCCTGGGATCGGAACGATCCAGGGCGCTTTGGCGAGCAGCCATGCCAGGGCGATCTGCGCCGGCGTGGCTCTCTTCTGATCTGCGAACTTTGTTATGACCTCGACCAGGGCCAGATTGGCTTTTCGGTTTTCTTCGCTGAAGCGGGGAACGATTGCGCGGAAGTCTGTGCGATCGAATTGGGTGGATGCGTCGATTTTTCCCGTGAGAAAGCCTTTGCCCAGCGGACTAAACGGCACGAAGCCAATACCGAGTTCTGCAAGCGTAGGCAGTACGGACTCTTCGGGTTCGCGCCAGAAGAGGGAGTACTCGCTCTGCAACGCGGTGACAGGCTGCACAGCATGAGCGCGACGAATTGTCTTTGCGCCCGCCTCGGAAAGTCCAAAGTGCCTGACTTTGCCCGCTTGGATTAGGTCCTTCACCGCCCCCGCCGTTTCCTCAATGGGAGTGTTGGGATCGACGCGATGCTGATAGAGAAGATCGATCGTGTCCGTTTGCAAACGCTTCAACGAACCTTCGACAACTTGCTGGATGTGTTCGGGACGACTGTTGGTCGCCGTCCACTTGCCATCGGGAGCAGCCTCAAAGCCGAACTTCGTAGCGATGACGACATTCTTGCGGAAGGGTGCGAGAGCCTCCCCGACGATCTCTTCATTGACGTAGGGGCCGTAGACCTCGGCAGTGTCAAAGAAGGTGACGCCGCGCTCGGCAGCGGCCCGGATGAGTTGGATGGCTGCCGACTTTTCCGTGGCCGGGCCAAGCCCAAAGCTCAAGCCCATGCAACCCAGTCCCAGTGCGGACACTTCCAGCCCGCTTTTTCCCAGTGCGCGTTGCTGCATTCTTGCCCCCTCTAAGTTTGCAATTGTTGGATGTTGCTGCTCGTACTGCTTGCAGCGGGAGACACAGGTCGCTTTGTTCTGCGTGGCCCGTTGAGAGATTAAAATCTCTCCAATCGAGAATACGCGCACAGGCGCACACGCATAGTGTACGCCCGCACGCTGGATGGTCAGGGCTTGCGGCTGTTCTGCTATTTGACGGTTGCGACCACTGGATCTGTGACGGTGAGTACTTGATAGTTCGTGGAGGCAGAGGAGGCCGGGTCCAGGAAGAACGTTGAATAGATGCCATTTGCTGCGGGAGCAAACACGACCGAATACAGAACAGAAGTTTTGACTCCGAACTTTGTGACCTGCATGACATAGGAACCGGGGGCCAGTTGCAGGTAGCTGGAAACCTGTCTGTCGCTAACCCCACTCAGTACTGGGGTGGCGTTGTTCAGGTCGGTGCCCGGGGGAACAATATACACATCCACAGGGCCGGCCAGTGCGGATGTATCCATGAAGCGCAACTTGTAGTCTCCGCTTTGCGGAGGGCTGTCATCATCGGTCAGCACCGTGATGCCCACGCTTGCCGCAGGCCCGGTGGTCACAATCGTGTAGTAGGCGTTCTGCGCCAAGGTCTGGGAT
>DAHWKP010000211.1:0-5349 GCA_027343585.1 Acidobacteriaceae bacterium | reverse complement strand
CGCGGCATGCCGGAGATGGGAACGATGCAGCAGTTGGGCGGCCTGTTGAACTCCGGCTATGGCGCGGAGCTGAAGCAGAAGAGCCGCAGTCTGTACGGATCGCTGATCAACTTTCATGGTCGCGGCGACATGATCCCCAATGCGCAGAGCTACTGTGAGATCGACAAAAACAGTGTGGATCGCTGGGGCATTCCCACGCTGCGCTTTCATTTCCAGTGGGGCGATGAGGAAGTCGCTATGGCGCGGCACATGCAAGCCACCTTTCAGCAGATTGTGGAGACGGCCGGGGGGCAGGTGATCGCCGTTTCTGAGCCGAAGCGGCGCGGCGGCATCTCCCGCGGCGGGCAGGCGATTCATGAGGTGGGCGGCGCGCGCATGGGCAGTAGCGAAAAGGACTCTGTGCTCGACCCGCAGTGCCGCGCCTGGGAGTGCAAAAATCTCTTCGTCGCCGATGGCGCGCCGTTCGTGGGCCAGGCCGACAAAAATCCAACGCTGACGATTCTCGCGCTGGCGTGGCGCACCTCAGACGCGATCCTCGCACAGATGCGTGGACTCAACGCTTAACTGCGAATCCAAATGGAGACTGAAAGGCAGGGAAGGCCGGGATGAACGAAACAAATTCCAAGCCGAAGCGGCGCATCGATCGCCGCGCGGTGCTGAAGATGATGCTAGCCGCGCCTGCGTTGAGCGCGATGGCATGGATGCCGTCTGCATCGTTGCTGGCGCAGGGGTTGAGCACGCCGCCCGATGGCCCGGAGCTGGGCTATGCGCCGGATGCGGCGGTCTTTACCCCGCAGGCCTTCACCGCGCAGGAGTTTGCCGCATTGCGCGCACTGTGCAATCGCATTGTGCCCGCTGATGCGGAGAGCGGCAGCGCCAGTGACGCCGGCGTGCCAGAGTTTCTGGATGATTGGGCGAATTGGCTGCGCGGCGATCTGCTTGCGCAGATGCAGTTTGGTCTGGCCTGGGTGGATGCTGAGTGTCTGCTCGCATTTCAAAATCGCTTTGCCGCCTGCAACGCTGCACAGCAAACACGGATCCTCGACCGCATCGCCTATCCCAACAAGACCGCCGCGCAGGATGGTCCGGCGGCGGAGTTTTTCAGCCAACTGCGCATGCTCACGCTTTGCGGATACTTTACCAGCGAGATGGGTATTGGCGCGCTGCCTTATGTGGGCAATGAACCGCAAAGCAGTTGGCAGGGCTGTCCAACCGAGACGCTCTCTGCGCTGGGCGTTGCCTAACGGATTGCAGTGCATCGGCCCGCATATCGTCGCGAGAATTTTTTCTCGTCAGGGCTGGGTGGTATGCTGCAACGTAGCGCCATCCATCGATTGAAGGAGAAAAAATTCTATGCAACGAACAGCCAGCGCCCAGTGGAAGGGAAGTTTGAAAGAGGGCAAGGGAGTGGTTTCAACGGCCAGCGGCGTGCTGCAGAACACGCAGTACTCGTTTACCACGCGCTTTGAAAATGGAGTGGGTACCAACCCCGAGGAACTGATCGCCGCCGCCCACGCCGGATGTTTCAGCATGGCGCTGAGCGCGCAGCTTTCCAATGCCAGCCTGCCGCCAGAGTCCATTGACACCACGGCGGAGCTTTCCTTTGACAAGCTCGAAGCCGGTTGGACGGTGACGAAGATTCACTTGAAGACGCGCGCCAAGGTTCCCGGTGCCAGCGCAGAGGTCTTCAACAAGGCTGCCCAGGATGCCAAGGCGGGCTGCCCCATCTCGCGCCTGCTGAAGGCGGAGATTACTCTGGACGCGCAACTGGCCTAGTAACGTGGCCTAGTTGCGTGGCCTCGACACGCTGCCTAGTTACGCGGCGAGAGAACATTCAGGCCTCGGGCGTATCTGCTTCAGCGCCGGGGGCCTGTGCTGTCTCCAGCGACAAGTCCTTATATTCGTCGGCGTCAAAAACCTCGCCGCACTGGATGCACTCAACGTACTCGGTATCTTCTTCACGGGCGATGATGCGAACCTGAGGATGTTTGCAGACGGACATGGTGGCTCGAATGGATGTAGCCGCTCCTGGCGGCTGTCATTGGCGTCAGTTTGCCTGTACCGTGGAGACTTGTCAAAAGAAAAATCGTCTTGCACGAAAGATTTTTTTCGGCGAATCCTGCTTCGCCAGGCAAAGCAAGTGCATCTATATACTGGTAGAAAAATTTTGGCGGCTAGGACTGCTTGCATGTAGGACTAAAAGGGTCGTATAATTGCCCCAAGGTGTACCCAGCACCGGGCAGGTGGATGGATGCTCAGACTCACCAAAAAAGCGGACTACGGATTGATTGCCGTCAAGCATCTGGCTGAGCACGCGCCCGTGCATGCGCAAAGCGCCAAAGATATAGGAGAGGCGTATCACATTCCCGTGCCGCTGCTGGCCAAGATTTTGCAACAGCTCACGCGCGCGGGGATTTTAGTTTCGCACTCCGGCATTAACGGCGGCTATTCGCTGGGCCGTCCGGCAGAGATGATTACGGCATTTGAAGTCATTCGTGCCATTGAAGGGCCGCTCTTCATCACCTCGTGCGCTACGCTGCATGGCCCCTGCGATTTAACGGCGTGCTGCACCATCAAGGAGCCGCTGCAAAAGTTGAATGACACAATTCGGGATCTGCTCACAGGCATGCGCATCTCGGATTTGTGTGAAGAGGCGGCGGCCATGCGCACGCAGGCTCGAACGGCAAAAGAGACGTTGGTAACGCTGCGGCATTAGCCGGGCAGTTCACAAGTTTGGAAGCAGCAACGACGGGCCGCACCAACAAACCGGCGGCAAGCGCAACAGGAACAGCAACTCGAACCAGGAGAAGCAGATTATGTCGGCAACAGAGACCCACGCTACGACGCACAACGGAAGCAGTACGGGCGTGCATTTGCCCATCTACATGGACAACCATGCCACCACGCCCATGGACCCGCGCGTGCTCGAAGCCATGATGCCGTACTTCACCAAAATCTTTGGCAATGCTGCCAGCCGCAATCACTCCTTTGGATGGGAGGCCGAGCAGGCCGTGGAGAAGGCTCGCGAGCAGATTGCGCGGCTCATTGGAGCTACGGCCAAGGAGATCATCTTCACCTCCGGTGCCACGGAGAGCAACAATCTTGCCATCAAGGGCATCGCGGAGATGTACCGTGAGCGCGGCAATCACATCATCACCCAGGTCACCGAGCACAAGGCCGTGCTGGACACCTGCAAGCGGCTGGAAAAGTCGGGTTGCCGCGTTACGTATCTGCCAGTCAACGCGGATGGCCTGATCGAACTCGAAGACCTGAAGCGCGCCATGGACGACAAGACCATTCTGGTCACAATCATGTTCGCCAATAATGAAATCGGCGTGGTGCAACCCGTTGCCGAAATTGGCAAGCTCTGCCGTGAGCGTGGCGTGATTTTCCACACGGACGCGGTGCAGGCTGTGGGCAAGGTTCCGGTGGATGTGAATGCGATGAACATTGATGTGCTCTCGCTTTCCGCACACAAGATGTATGGGCCGAAGGGTGTGGGCGCGCTCTATGTGCGTCGGCGCAACCCGCGCGTGCAGATTGCAGAACAGATCAACGGCGGCGGCCACGAGCGCGGCATGCGTTCCGGCACGTTGAACGTGACGGGCATCGTGGGCCTGGGCAAGGCCTGTGAACTGTGCAGCGAAGAGATGCCTGCGGAGATCGAACGCCTGCGCAAACTGCGCGATCATCTGAAGGCGCGCTTGGAATCCAAGCTCGACTACATCCACGTGAACGGATCCATGGAGCATCGGCTGCCCGGCAACCTGAACATGAGCTTTGTTTATGTCGAAGGGGAGTCACTGCTGATGGGCATCAACGATGTTGCTGTTTCCAGCGGTTCGGCCTGCACCTCGGCTACGCTGGAGCCATCGTATGTGCTCAAGGCGCTCGGCTTGGGGGATGATGTGGCGCACAGTTCCATTCGCTTCGGTCTGGGCCGTTTCAACACGCTGGCCGAGGTGGATTATGTAGCCGATAAGCTGATCGACATCGTGCAAAAGCTGCGCGAGCTGTCGCCGCTCTACGAGATGGTTAAGGAAGGCATCGACCTGAGCAAGATTCAATGGGAAGCGCACTAGAAATCTTTTGCAGAAAACAGTTTTCAGTTAACGTGAGGAGAATCACCATGGCATACAGCGACAAGGTCATCGACCATTACAACAATCCCCGCAACGTGGGCCAATTGGACAAGGCCAGCACCGAGGTGGGCACAGGTTTGGTTGGCGCACCGGAGTGCGGCGACGTCATGCGGTTGCAGATCAAGGTGAACGCGGAGACGCAGGTCATTGAAGAGGCCAAGTTCAAAACCTTCGGCTGCGGCTCAGCAATTGCTTCTTCTTCTTTGGCCACGGAGTGGGTCAAGGGCAAGACCGTCGAAGAGGCATTGCAGATCAAGAACACGGACATCGTGAAGGAGCTTTCCCTGCCGCCGGTTAAGATTCATTGCTCCGTGCTGGCAGAGGATGCGATTCGCGCGGCTATTGGCGACTGGAAAAAGAAGAACGGCGTGGCCGAGCCAACTGCCGTTGCAGCCCACTAAACGGATCAGGCAGGGAATGCGATGAGCATAGCCGAATCAGCAGCGAATCAGCAGCCGATGGTGGGCATCACGTCCGCAGGCCAAGCGGCTGCGCCCACGCAAAAGGGCATCGACGTTACCGAGCGCGCGCTCAAGCGCATTCGTTCCGCCATGGCCAAGGAAGGCATCTCTGCCGAGCAGGGCGGGCTGCGCTTGGGCGTGCAAGGCGGAGGTTGTTCCGGTTTGTCCTACAACATCCGCTTTGATTCGCAGCCGCGCGAGCGCGACCGCATCTATACGTATGATGGCGTGCGCATTTTTGTCGATCCAAAATCTTTCATCTACCTGCACGGCATGGTGCTGGATTATCAGGAATCGCTGATGCAGCAGGGGTTTCACTTCGTCAATCCCAACTCCACAAAATCCTGCGGCTGCGGCTCCTCGTTTTCCGCGTAGACCGTTTGGCGTAGATCGGTTTTGCCGTGCGCACGGCGCGCGGGGTGAAGGCCAAAAACACAATCCACATCTTGCGGCCCACGCCGAATATGAATTGCTATGACCCATGCCCTTACACAATCCGCGACCATAAACTGCTGGAGCTGTGGCTCACAAAATCAAGCGCACTGCCAGCTTTGCACCTCGTGTGGCAAGTTGCTGCCACTTGTGGATGTGGATTACTTTGCGCTCTTCGGTCTGCCGCGCCGGTTGGCGTTGGACGTGCCCGCGTTGGAAAAACAGTTTTACCGGCTCAGTCGCAGATTGCATCCAGACCTGTACGCACAGGCCAGTGAACAAGAGCGTCGGTGGAGTCTGGAAAAAAGTTCTTT
>DAHWKP010000178.1:0-1015 GCA_027343585.1 Acidobacteriaceae bacterium | reverse complement strand
GGACGCGGACGGATGCTGAATCCTATTTCGCCTGAGCTGGGCGAGCAATGGATGGACAAAATCTACGATTGGACGCGCACAGCGCCGTTTGCGATTAAGACGACCGAAGCTCCGTCCTACCGGCGCGTGGCGCTGAACCGCATGCGCGCTGAAGGTATGAGCGCGGAGAGCATTGAGCGCACGCCGATGTACCGCGGCTTCGGGATTCGAGATGGACACGGAATCCTGTTTGTCTCCAACCAGGGCGAGGTGTATCCGGCAGGATTTTTGCCGCTGAAGGCGGGCGATGTGCGCAGCGGACATCTGGTGGACATCTATCGCAACTCCCCGGTCTTTCGCGCGCTGCACGCGCCGGAGAAATTTTTGGGCAAGTGCGGGCGCTGCGAATATCGTGCTTTGTGCGGCGGGTCGCGGGCGCGCGCCTATGCGCACACCGGCAACGCGTTGGCCAGCGATCCCTTCTGCCCGTATCAGCCACGCACAGCGTCAGCCTCCGCATCTGTATAGAGGCTTGCGCGCTCGAGCAAAAAAAATCTGAAACAGGCTTGGCCCGTGCAGGGTAAAACGGCTGACGATTTTGATTCGAGATTCTTCGTTGAGAGCAGAAATGCTTTTGAGGAGGAGAGAGACCTCTCCCACCCTAGCCGCAAAGAGCACGGCTAGGATGGGGCACTTGGTGCTGTCGCGATCCCATGTCTCAAGAGCGAGACATGGGGCACCCGCATGATTTTGTTCACGACGTACTTGAGTAGGTTCTAGCGCGGGCTGCGGTACTGGTTGTGCTTTTCGCGATAGATCTGCCGACTGGCGTTGTTCTGGCGCCGGTTGATATTGCGCCGTTGTTGTGGGGTGAGCCAGCCGCCGTTGGCTTGGCGGTCGGCGTAGATTTGGCGGTTGATGCTCTGCTGTCGATTTTCTGCGCGTGCGGCCTCGCCCGGCGTCATTTGCCCGCTGCGGATGCCTTGCGCGATGCGTTGCTGCTGGTTGTAGCGACGGTCATTGATGGTGCGCATGG
>DAHWKP010000175.1:0-1225 GCA_027343585.1 Acidobacteriaceae bacterium | reverse complement strand
CCGCTGCGCGTACAGATTGAACGCGATGAGCCTGCGTCGATGATTTTTTGGGGGCCACCGGGCGTGGGCAAAACTACGCTAGCCAAGATTCTGGCACAGGCAACGCACGCATCGTTCATCGAATTTTCTGCCGTCATCTCTGGCATCAAAGAGATCAAGCAGGTGATGAGCGAGGCCGATGCAGCGTCGCGGTCGGGCATCCGCACGGTACTGTTTATTGATGAGATTCATCGCTTCAACAAAAGCCAGCAGGATGCTTTTTTGCCGTATGTGGAGCGAGGCGCAATCCGGCTGATCGGCGCAACCACGGAGAATCCATCCTTTGAATTGAATGCCGCTTTGCTGTCGCGCTGCTCGGTTTTTGTGTTGCAGCCGTTGAGTGATGCGCAGATCGTGACGCTACTGCACCGCGCATTGCAGGACGCAGAGCATGGCTTGGGTTCCATGCAACTGAGCGCTGAAGAGGGAGTGCTGTTGCATATCGCGCAGTTCTCCAGCGGCGATGTGCGCCGCGCCTACAACGCGCTGGAGGCTGTGGCGCGGCTGGCTGCGGAGGCGGGCGCTTCGACGCTGACGCTAGTGTTACTGCAAGACGCGCTGCAACAGCGCACGCTGCTCTATGACAAGTCGGGCGAGGAGCATTACAACCTGATCTCTGCGCTGCATAAATCTGTGCGCAACAGTGATGCGAATGCTTCGCTGTACTGGCTGGGCAGGATGTTGCGCAGCGGCGAAGATCCGATGTACATTGCGCGGCGCATTGTGCGCATGGCGGTGGAAGATGTGGGGCTGGCTGCGCCGGAAGCGCTGAATTTAACGATGACCGCGCGCAATGCGATGGACTTTCTCGGCTCGCCGGAAGGCGATCTGGCCCTGGCGCAGGCCGTGGTTTACTTGGCGCTGGCACCGAAGTCCAATGCCGTGTACACCGCGTATAGCGCCGTGCTGGCCGATGTGGAGGCGACGCGGGCCGAGCCGGTTCCGCTGCACTTGCGCAATGCGCCGACGAAGCTGATGCAAGAGCTGGGCTACAGCGAAGGCTACCAGTACGCACACGATGTAGCCGGGCGCGTGGCCGACATGGAGTGCATGCCGCCCGGCTTGGAAGGACGCGCCTACTACCAGCCGACGGATGAGGGCCGCGAAAAACTTTTGCGCCAACGCATGATGGAGATCGCGCAGATTCGAAAGCAAAAGAAAAAATAAATGAAGCTGCGCACCACGA
>DAHWKP010000158.1:0-2738 GCA_027343585.1 Acidobacteriaceae bacterium | reverse complement strand
GCGCTGCTGGCCGAACACGGTTTGGGTGTAGACGAAGTAAACCCAATAGGCAGCGCTGCGCAGCTTCCAGCGCCTGCGAATGCCGGGCATGCGACACAAGGCCACGAAGTTGCGGATGCGGTAGTACACGCGCACCGGGCTGTAGGCGCTTTCGTTGCGCCAACCAAGTCGCCAGGACCGGAGCATGTGATCGCCCATGCTGTGAAACATCACCGCCGCGCCGACGCCGAACAGTGAAAAACCCGCCGCACGGGTGCGGTGACTCCATTCGATGTCCACGTGGTCGATGAAAAAATCCTCGCGCATGGGTCCGACTTCGCGCAGCACCGACGCGGGAATCAGGGTTCCGGATGTGATCAGCGTCAGCGCCTCGATGGCGGGATGCATCGCATCGGGTCGCTGGTGGCTGTAGAAAAACTTGCCCGGCACTTCGGCCTGGAAGGGAAAGGTGATGCCGGTATGACGGTCGATGTAGGTGGGGCCGACGGCGCCGACGCGCCGCCCCGCGCGGATCAGCGCATCCTGCGCACGCAACAGTTCGGCCACCATGTCGGGCGCGGGCAGGCTGTCCTGATCGCTCAGCAGCACATGCGTGGCCTCCGCGGCCAAGGCCGCGTCGATACCCATGTTCAATGCACGCGCGATGCCGAGATTTCCCCCGATGCGGATCAAGCGCAGCGCATCATGCGGCAACGCGGCGCACAGTGCCTCCACACGCCGGTCGTCCGCTGGCGTGTTGTCCACCACGAGCACGCCCTCGGTTTGCGCCAGCAGTACATCGAGCAACGCGCGCAACACTCCGGTGTCGGGCTGATAAGCCACGACCACGGCGAAAACCCTGCTGCTGGCCTGAGGTTGCATACCGCTTACTTACGCGCCGAAAGGGTGAGAAATTCGCGCCGCATGGGCCGCAGCATCTCGCGCAATTCGTCGATGACCGCCACCAGTGACGGGAATACCTGATCGATCACATCCTGCGCACATTTCCCGCGTGCGATAGCGGTGCTTTCTGCGTAGATCGAAAACAAGGTCATGCCGTGCCAATGCTGCGAGATTTGCTGAAACCCGATTGTTGTTAGCGCACCAATCATTGACTGTGGCGTGAAGAGCACGAGATGACGCGGAGGGTCGAGATCTCGCCAGTTTGATCCGAATCGCTGCGCCCCGAAGCTGGATAAGTTCGGCGTATCGAGCCAGAGGTATCCACCTGGTTTGAGCATCCGGTACAAATTCCGCAGCAGAGCTATCGGCTCATGTACATGCTCGATCACATGGCTGATCGTGATGACGTCGTACTGATTTTCCTGCACAGCCAGTTCAGCGGCCGAAGCACAGGACACACTCAGGCCTCTGGCACGGGCTACCTCGACAGCCTTAGGGTCGAAATCGATGCCATGCGCATTCCACCCCATTTCACCGGCAATCTTGAGGAATGCGCCGCTGCCAAATCCGACATCCAGCAAGCGTCCCCCGCCGATCGGGGGACGCCGCATGTGGCGGCATTGCGCATCAGCCTTTGCACGCAGCGAGGGTGCAAGCCGAACCAGCCAACGCCCCCCAACACCTGCAGGTTTGCGCTGCAACCCGTAACGCGCATTCTTGTAATCGTTCTGCCAGGCGTGCAACTGGCGCACCAGGGCGCTCTTGGGCAGCATCGAGGCATCGTCTTCCGCAGTATGCGTGTAGTAGGTCTCGTAGGCGCGGCCAACGCTGCCCGGCGTGGGCCTTGGGTCCAGCCATGCCGACGAACAGCCTGCGCAGCGGTACATGTCCCACGCGCCATCGGCTACGCAAAACACGCGATCAGTCAACCCCTTGTAAAGCAAACTGCGCTCTGCGCTGCCGCACACCGGACAATGCGGCACGGATTCAAGGTCAGCCTGCGGCCATGGGCGCGGTGTTTCGCTCATGGCGTGGTTGCCTTGCGAGTGCCATCCCTCCCGCCATGAATCAGGCGCAGGGCAAAAACAGCGCACACCAACACGATGACGCCGGTGAACGCCCACTGCGCACTCGCAGACAAAACATAAACCGCCACCAGCAGCGCAGCCGTCACCATGCCCAACAGGCCTGCGCCTGAAGCCAGCGCCACGCGTTGCGGGCGATGCAGCATCCAGGCGGCCAAATACAACAGTGTGGTATCCAGCGCCACGCGTAGCGTCCAGGCCAATGCCGCGCCGGTGATGCCGAACGCATGCACACCGGCAACCAATAGCGCGGCAAATATCGGCAGCTCGATGATGTGCAACTTGGCGGTCAAGTCCGCGCGGCCGTGTGCCTGCAACAGGGTAAAAGGCACGCGAGCGGCACTGTTCAAAAATATACCGATCATCAAAAGTTGCAATACCGGCGTGGCTGAAACTGCAAATGATGTATCCAGCCAATGCGCGAGCAGAGAATGTGCAAACACCGCGGTCAGCACGATGGGAGGCAAAGCGAGAACAATCAACACCCGGTGCGTCAACGCCAAAAGCCGTGTCGAAACTTCCGAACGCGCTTGGTTTTCGGCCAGCGCGGGGAATAGTGCGTTCATCGCGGTTTGCGGCAGGGACGTGGCGCGAAACGCGGTATCGAACGGCACCGTGTAATACGCCACCGTCGCCGGTGGAAACACACTAGCCAAGTAGAAGCGATCGGCATAGACCATCAGCGGGCCGATCAGGTTGCTCACCGACAGCCAGCCGCCGAAGTGCAACGCATGGCGCAGATCAGCGCGGCTGGACGTTACGCCCGGCTCG
>DAHWKP010000156.1:0-2195 GCA_027343585.1 Acidobacteriaceae bacterium | reverse complement strand
GTGAACTTCGATAAGAAAGACGCGGTTGTTTCCTTCGATGACAGCAAGACATCCGTGGCCGCACTGACCAAAGCGACTGCCAACGCAGGTTATCCCTCGACACAAGAAGGGAAGGCGAAGTAATGCCCTCCAAAAGTTGGTTTGCCAAGGTGGGGTCTGCCACGAAAGAGGATGCCTGCTGCGCTTTGCCGCAGGCGAAGCCGAATAAAGTCGCCATCATCGGTAGCGGCGGAGCAGCCTTTGCCGCAGCCATCCGGCTGCAGGAAGCGGGCGCGGACGTCACGATGATTGAGCGCGACATAATCGGAGGCACCTGCGTCAACGTCGGCTGCGTGCCTTCCAAAATCCTCATCAGTTCTGCTTATGTTGCCCATGTGCGCAGGTCCAGTCCGTTCGATGGTGGTATCTCCGCCGTGCCGCCGACCGTGAATCGTGCTGTCTTGCAGGCGCAGCAGCAGACTCGTGTGGAGGAGCTGCGCAAGGCCAAATACGAGTCCATCCTAGACAGCAGCCCGAATATCCGCTTGATGCACGGTGAGGCTCGATTCCAGGACGACCACACGTTGCTGGTCAGAGGGACAGATGAGCGCGAGCAGGCGCTCGCCTTCGACCGCGCCCTGATTGCCACCGGCGCGTCACCGGCGATTCCATCTGTTCCTGGTTTGAATGACGCGCCGTACTGGACCTCTACCGAAGCTCTCGCTGCCCAGGAGTTGCCGGAACATTTGCTTGTCTATGGCGGCTCTTACGTTGCGCTGGAATTGGCGCAGGCGTTTCTCCGGCTGGGCAGCAGAGTGACGATGATCGTCCGCTCCAGAATTCTCTCGCGCAGTGACCACGCGATTGGCGATACGATTCAGCAGATTCTGATCGACGAAGGGATGCGTGTTCTCACTGGCAAGGAGATCGAGCGGGTCCAGTACGACAGCCATCAATTCACCGTGGAAGTTGGCGGCGAACCTATCGTTGGCGATCGTCTGCTGATTGCCACGGGTCGGCGGCCCAATACCGCCAGCCTCGATTTGCAGAATGCGGGCGTGCTCACCAACGAACATGGCGCAATTCCAGTGGATGAGTTCCTACGCACATCCAATCCCAATATCTACGCCGCAGGTGACTGCACCACCAACCCGGAATATGTGTATGTAGCCGCTGCTGCCGGAACCAGGGCCGCCGCGAACATGCTCGGCGGAAGCGAGCGGCTGGATTTATCCGTGTTGCCTGGCGTGGTCTTCACCGATCCCCAGATTGCCACGGTTGGCCTGGATGAAGCCACTGCACGTCAGAATGGATTCAGCGTAACTACGCGTACGCTTACGCTCGACAACGTGCCGCGCGCCCTTGCCAACTTTGATACACGCGGATTCATCAAGCTGGTTGCGGAAGAGGGAAGTGGAAGGCTTCTCGGCGTACAGGCCGTCGCCTCCCAAGCGGGAGAACTTATCCAAACCGCTGCACTCGCCATTCGCGCACAGATGACGGTCAATGACCTCGCAAGCCAACTCTTTCCCTATCTGACCATGGTGGAAGGACTCAAGCTGGCCGCGCAGACCTTTACCAAAGACGTGAAACAACTTTCCTGTTGCGCCGGATAAGGCCTGCATCTGCACAAAGAAGCAGGCTCGCCTCTTGAGGCGTTTGCCAATTTCAACCATCCCGCGCGGTATTGTGGTGTCCGAAGCCAGAATTGGCTCGTTAGGTCAAAGAAGACGGCCATAAAGATTTCTGAGTTGCCCCACTATCCGCTTCATGTGAATTTCGATGGAGCACTCCACAATCTGTCGAAAATACAGAACGGCCCAGCGGAACAGCCGCCCTGCCTGCTTCGTGCCAGAGTTTAAGATCATGCGAACGAGAATCGCGCTCCAGACGAGAATGCAAAGGAGCATAATTGCGCTTGCCTCAGTTTTGGAGCCTGTATACGGTATGGGATATGGTGTCAGCATGTGACCACTATCAGTGTTGTCAATATAACACTAATAGTGTGTAGACCCATAGTGGTCATATCGACATGATGAGGGAGTGAAGACACAAGACCCTAAAACTATTTTTGGCAATAATGTCCGCAAGCTGAGACTCGCGCTTGGGCTATCGCAGGAAGAATTGGCGGAGAAAGCAAATCTTCATCGAAATTACATCGGCGGTATCGAACGCGGCGAACGAAATCTTGGATTGATCAATCTCGTGGAACTTGC
>DAHWKP010000148.1:0-2887 GCA_027343585.1 Acidobacteriaceae bacterium | reverse complement strand
GTGCGACGCATGAGAGAGCGCGCCATTTATTTGAACGAACAGATTCGCACGCTCTCCGCCAGCGGACGCAGGCAGATGGAGGCGCAGCAGTTGATGCGCATTCGCAGCCTGACCGCGGGCCTGCCCGCATTTGAAGCGCTGCTGGCCACTGGACGCACCAATCCCTACGTACTCTTCGTGGAGTATTGCGCGCTGGCCGGTCACGTCGCCGGCCTGGGCGCGTCGATGATCCCGCCCGTCTTTCCACCCTATGACCACAAGCATTTGCTGGAAAGCTTCGCCGCAGTCGATCAGTACATCAACGCCATTTTGCGCGAAGGCATTCCTGAAAATTACGTGGGCATCCCCTTCAGCTTTGCTGACGGCATCTTCTCGCTGACCTTTGAGCCTGAGTGGGCGACGCGCCGCCTGATTCTTGCCGTGCGCTGCCAGGCGGGCATTCCCGATGCGGAAACCGTCGCCTGGGCGGAGCGGTGCCTGATCGGCTCGGCCAACCGCCAGCGCTCCATGCGCGAGAAGCGCGTGCTCGGCGCGGCGCGGCACTACGTGGCTTGTGAGGAGGGTCTGGTCGCCGGTCAAGGCGTGCTGCTCTTTTCTTTGGCCTACGACCCAGACTACATTGAGTTGAACGAGGTGCTGCAGGTGATCGGCATCGGCAGTGAAGACCGCGGCGTCACTCCGGCAGAGCTGATTTTATATGTAAAGTATCCCTCGAACAAAGAGCAGCAAAAGCGTTGATTTGTTTTGGGTTATAGTTTTTGAATCCATCAAGCCGATTGCGGGCGCGGCAGCGAACTGGCCCCGTGGATTTGAGCGTAGGTATGGCGGTAGTACGAACGGAAAATTCGTTGCTCTTGCAGCATTTTCGCCAGTTCTACAGCGAGGTGCTGCACCTGAAGCTGCGCCTGGAGCGCTCCCATGCAGCGCCTGCGGCCTCATCGGCTGCCGCCCTCAATGCCCCTGCGCCGACCACAGCCTTGGCCGCGCGCGCCAACGATGCCTGGTGCAGTCTGGTGCGGCTGCTGGAGGCGCAAAGCGCCGAGTCAGGCCGTGCGGGCGGAGCCTTTACCTATGAGGTCTACCGCGAAGCGCAATATGTCATGGCCGCACTGGCCGATGAAATCTTTTTGAATGCGAACTGGCCCGGACGCGAAAACTGGCCGTTGCTCGAACACAAACTTTTTCACTCCCACGCTTCGGGAGAGATTTTCTTCCAGCGGATTGACCAATTGCTGCAAGACCGCAGCCGCGGCCACAGCGACTTGGCGATGATCTACTTTCAGGCGCTCGCCTTGGGCTTTCGCGGCAAGTACCGCGATCACGACGAGCGAGGCGAACTGGAGCAATACCGGCGCAGGCTCTTCGTGCAGATTTACCATCGTCCGCCGCAGGATTTGGCGCACGATCGCACGCTGTTTCCGCAGTCCTACCAGCCCACGCTCGACGAAGGCGATGGCCGCAAGCTGCCCGACCCGCGCACGTGGCTCTGGGTGCTGGCTGGTGTGGGCGTGCTGTGGATTGCCGTCTCTGGCGTGCTCTGGCACCACTTGACCGCCGACGTCTACACGCTGATCCATAGCATTCAAAGTTCACCCTCTGCGCAGTGGAGTGGGCATCTATGACCTTCGCCGCAGCGGTAACGGCTCCCGTTGGCTCCTGGCTGCTCTATGCGCTGGCCGGGGCCATGGTGCTGCTGGCCATTCTGTTGCTGCTGGCCGTGTTGTGGATTGTGACCGCGCAACAGCGCGAGGCCGCCGCGAAAAAGAAGGCGGATAAAGCCGCCGCTGCGCCCCCCGATCAGCAGCCGGAGCAGGCAGTCCTGGCACCCTCATTTTTACAGGCGATGGCCCAATTGCGCTTCCGGGTTTCGGGCCGGGATTACCGCTACCGCGTGCCGTGGTATTTGATGCTGGGGCCTGCGGAGTCGGGCAAGACCACGCTGCTCACAGAGTCGCACCTGCGCCAATTGCTGGAAGAGGATGGCCGCGGCTTTGCCGGCGAACACAGCATTGGCTGGAAGTTTTACGGCGACGGCATCGTGCTG
Organism: Acidobacteriaceae bacterium; assembly: GCA_027343585.1. Taxonomy (GTDB): domain Bacteria; phylum Acidobacteriota; class Terriglobia; order Terriglobales; family Acidobacteriaceae; genus JAJZCX01. The sequence continues at coordinate 843 of DAHWKP010000148.1, read as the reverse complement.
GACACCGCCGGAGCCTGGGCCATGAGCGGGGAAGGCCGCGAGGCTGGCAACTGGAAGCGGCTGCTGCGTCTGTTGAACCGTCATCGCCCGCAGCGTCCGCTTGACGGGCTGATCGTTACGCTCTCTTGCGCCGATTTGATCGGGCCGGAGGCGCTGGATCAAGTCGCGTTACTGCGCAGCGCATCCCTGTTGCATGACCGTCTGATCCAGGCCCAGCAGATTCTCGGCTTCCGCCTGCCGGTCTACTTTGTCGTCACCAAGTGCGACCAGATCCCGGGCTTCCACGGCTTTTGCAGCGAGCTGCCCGAAGAGCGTCTGCGCGACATCTTCGGCTGGTCCAGCCCCTATAACTTGGATGCGGCCTTTGATGCAGGCTGGGTGGATGAGGCGTTTCTGGAGGTGCGCGACTCCATTGAGCAGACGCAAAGCGAATTGTTTGCCGAACGCGATTACACCGCGGACCGCCAATCCATGTTTCTTTTTCCGGGAGAGTTGCAGGCACTGCACGCGCCGCTGCGGATGTATCTGGGACGCGCGCTGCGCTCGACAGCCTATCGGGAATCCTTCTACTTTCGCGGCCTCTACTTCACGGGAGACTATCTGGCTGCCGACGCAGCCCAGCCATTAGAAGCCAATGCGGCGACACAAAAGGCAACGCAGGAGACGGGACCGGGAACGGCTCCGGCTGCGGGTGCCGGCGCAGCCCAGCCCCAGGCTGAGGTCTTGCCGCCGCCAGCCATGGCCCATGCGTGGAATGCGCCAGCGACCTCGATTCTGCCGCCGATGTTGGAGGCGTGGAGCGGCTCGCGCGAGCGCATCGCCTTCGTATACGATCTCTTCGTC
>DAHWKP010000138.1:0-3654 GCA_027343585.1 Acidobacteriaceae bacterium | reverse complement strand
GGCCCGCAAAAAAAGACCTCTGGCCCAGACATCCAACCATGGAGAGACCGGCGATGAGCGCCGCACCTGCCACGGCCACTCGAACCAACACACTGCGATTCATCAAATCCCTATGCTCCTCAGACTCCGGGCATTGCGTGCTTTCTGCGTGGAAAATTTGAGTATACCAAACGGAAACCCGCGCTGGCGTCCGGCGGCAACTCCCGATAGGATAAGCGCACGGACTTCGATCAATGCCCACTCGACTGCAAGAACTCTTCGCCCACCGCACCGTGCTCTGCGACGGTGCCATGGGCACCTCCCTCTACGCGCAGGGCGTCTTTATCAACCGCTGTTATGACGAGCTGAATCTCTCGCAGCCGCAGATGATTCGCACCGTGCATGAGGAGTATCTACAAGCCGGAGCCGAGGTCATTGAGACCAACACCTTCGGTGCAAACGCCTTCCGGCTGGAGCGCCACGGTCTTGCCGATCAAACCCGCGCCATCAACGTAGCCGGAGCCAAACTGGCCCGCACCGCAGCTGATGCCACACAGGAAAAACAGGCGACGCGCATCTTTGTCGCCGGCTCGGTGGGTCCGCTCGGCGTCATTTTGGAACCGCTCGGCAAAGTTCCGCTTCCCGCAGCGCGCGCAGTATTCGAAGAGCAAATCAGCGCCTTGGCCGAAGGCGGCGTCGATTTGCTGATGATCGAAACCATGACCTCCCTGCAGGAGACGCAACAGGCCATGCTGGCCGCGCGCAGCGTTGCTCCCCATCTGCCTCTGTTTGTCATGGTCACGGTTGATGACGCCACGCATTGCTTGGACGGCTCCACCGCAGAAACCGCCGCTACCCGCATCACCGAATGGGGTGCAGATGCCGTTGGCTGCAATTGCAGCTCCGGCCCGGCCACGATTCTGACCGCAATCGAAAAAATGCGCTCGGCCACTTCCCTGCCTTTGGTGGCCATGCCCAATGCCGGCATCCCCCGCATGATTGAAGGCCGCAACATCTATCTCAGCTCGCCGGAGTATATGGCCAGCTACGCACGAAAGTTCGTCCAAGCCGGGGTGCAATTCATTGGCGGATGCTGTGGTACCACGCCCAGCCACATTCGCTCCATGCGCGCCGCAGTGCGCGCGTTGGATGCTCGCAGCTCCGGCACGGCTCGCGCAGCCATCTCCGTGGAGGCATCCAGCGTGCAGCCCGGCCCCTTGGCGCAGCGTTCCAAGCTGGGTGCGCGCCTGGCTGCAAATCAGTTTGTCTCTCTGGTGGAAATCGTCCCGCCGCGCGGCGTGGATTGCAGCAAAGAGTTGGCCGCAGCGCGCATGCTAGCGCAGAGTGGCATTGACGCCATCAACGTGCCCGACTCGCCGCGCGCCTCCGCCCGGCAAAGTGCGCTCAGCCTCTGCGTGCAAATTCAGCAGCAGACCGGCATGGAAACCGTGCTGCATTACACCTGCCGCGATCGCAATGTGCTCAGCATCCAATCCGACCTGCTCGGTGCCTCTGCGCTGGGCCTGCGCAACATTCTCTGCCTCACTGGCGATCCGCCGAAGATGGGCAACTATCCCGACGCGACCGCCGTCTTCGATGTGGACGCCATCGGCCTGACGGGCATTGTGCGCGGACTGAATCACGGGCTGGACATTGGTGGCAATCCCATCGGCGCGTCCGCTGGCTTCACCATCTCGGTCGCCGCCAACCCCGGCGTGCCCGATGTGGACAATGAAGTGCGCCGCTTCGCCAGCAAGGTTGAGGCTGGCGCGGAGTTTGCCATTACCCAGCCCGTCTTCGATCTGCGCTTGCTGGAGGAGTTTCTCCGTCGCATTGAGTCCTTTCGCATCCCCGTCATTGCTGGTATCTGGCCGCTCACCAGCCTGCGCAATGCCGAGTTTATGCGCAACGATCTGCGCGTCAGCGTGCCCGACGAAATCTTTCTGCGGATGCAACGCGCCGAAGGCCCAGAACAGGCCCGCGCGGAAGGCGTGCGCATCGCGCAGGAGATGCTGGCTGCCGCGCAGCCCATGGTGCAGGGCGTGCAAGTCAGCGCACCCGCCGGACGCTTCACCGCCGCCGTCGAGATTTTGCAGTCCGTATTGCAGCCTGCCAGCAAATAAGGAGACCAAACATGGCCAGCTTTGAAGAATCACTCAAGCAGTTGGAAGCCATCATCGCCAAGCTGGAAAAAGGCGATCTGCCGCTGGAAGAATCTGTGCGGCTTTTTGAAGAGGGAGTGCGCTTATCGAACGCCTGCAAGGTGGAGATTGAAACCGCCGAGGGCAAGGTGCAAATCCTGCTCAAACAAAAAGACGGCTCCCTGCAAGCCGCACCCTTCGCTGAAAAAAGCTGATTCTGCATGAAAAAAACCAAACAACACAGCCCCGATTCCATTAGAAGCGGGGCTGTTCTGCAGTTCAAACTGAATCCAGCACTAATTAATTATTGCAAAGATATAGGCAGGTATTCAGGTTACCTTGACACTCACCGAAACATGTTGGTCCACCTGCACTCCCGCACCCATCCTCACACGCCCCATAGGTCTCATAGCACTGATCTGTACACTGATAATTCTGTGCTTGGGCCTTGCGGCTGGTCAAAACAAACATGGCACCCAACATCAGCGCCATCATCGAGAAATTGCGAACAATCTTCATATTCATTGGATGAATCCTTCAATTGAATTAAATTCCGCTCTTGGATTTGGATGGAAAGTACGGCAAGTTATTCGTACTGGCGGATAGTCTTGACGACCTCAGCCTGCCGGGAGGCGTCTAATGCGCCCACCCATGCCTCTTGCACCTTGCCGCTAGCGTCCACCAAAAGCAACGTCGGCGTACCGGTGATCTTGTATTGAGAGAGCGGACTGGAGACGACACCATTAGGGTGAATCTCCTTCTGATTCAGAAACGCAGCAGCGTCCGATGCGCTTTGAGGAAAAACGGTGTAGAAGGCCAGTTTGCCGGGAGTTTCCAGTGTGCTCAACTGCTGATAAAAGCCAACATTCTGCTCGCAGAAATGGCACACAGTAGAGATGCCCAAGACCAGATTCACCTTGGCCGGAGCAGTGGTAATTTTCGACAGCGAAAAATGGGTCCCTTTCAGGGATGCGTGAGAAGGAGTGGAGGGACGAAATTCACGATGCAACAACGTGATAACAACAACAACAGCAACCACGATCACGGCGATATTACTCGCGCGCTCGAGGCTTTTTTCCTGCATCAAAGCCATGATACGAACACCTCAATTTAGAGTGTTCATGGCTGGGAGAAAAATAAGTCTTACAGTTGGTGCGTGCCCATACTACGAACGGCGTGCAGCGCATGTCAAATGAAATTCCGCACGCAGTGCACGCGCGAGACCGCGAGTAAAAAGATCTTGTCTAGGGAGACCCTGAACAATTTCTGATCGCGCCCTCAACAGCTAAAGCCGCAATGCAATGCTTGGACTTGCGGACGGGCTGAAGCCCGTCCCCTTCAAAACGCGGACTTGTTCCGAGGTTTCCTAGAGATACGGTTGCAGAATGCTGCATTGGGAATTGCTACGGCTAGAAGGCGGTGTGCGCAGCAAACCACTTGCGCGCTTTTTCCTGCATCTGGGATAGCTGCACTGGCGTCAGATGCGCGGCGGCATTGTCGCGATCCTGTGCGACATCCTCTTGCTTCATGCCTT
>DAHWKP010000132.1:0-10713 GCA_027343585.1 Acidobacteriaceae bacterium | reverse complement strand
GCCCTGCGAACTTGCCGGGCAGACGAACGCATACGCATAGTTCTGCGTGTCCGCGGGAATGGCGATGGTGAATTGCCCGTTTTGGAGTGTAGCCGCTGTCCATGCACCTGTCCCAACCTGTGTGGCTACGGCCGCTGGCATCACGCTGCCGCTGGCAACCTGCACGCTAACGCTTTGGGGATTTTGCGATCCGGTGGCTGAACCTCCGCATCCGGCAAGGAGCGTGGTGCCCGCAATACCCAGCATCCACAGAAGCCGCGTGCACATAGAGCTGAAAAGCCGGGAGCAACGCAAATCCAATCCCCCGGAGTGTTGGCGATCGGCAACAGTAGAAAATTTATACATGAAGGAACCTATTGAAAAGGGATGTAAAGAAGATACGTACCATCGTAACAAAGAAGGATTGCAGGAAAGGAATTTTTTTCGTCAGTCCTAGTCTGCTCGTAGCTCCACTTCGATCGGGCGCGCGGAGCCACGGCGCAGGCCCTCGTGCGCTCCGTTCTGCCCTAGGGTGCTCATGTCTCCAAGCTACGCAGAGCGACCCAGAATGACAACATGCCGCGTCGGCACCATCGCCTCCATCGGAACCCCCAGCGCTCCGCTATCGCAGCACGCCAAAGATGTAGAAGCCCAGCAGCAGCGTCATTGCGATCAAGTAGCCGCGCAAGAGCATCAGCGAGACCCGCACAGGCCGAGTAATCGCCATAGGTCCCAGCCCTTGGCTACTGCATTTTTTCTCGATTGCATCCTGCAGTGGATGAATCACGCGAAAGGATTGAACTTCGTAAGACGGTTGCATCGTGGCCATGGGGAACCTCCGGTTCGTTGGAAAGTTTTAGTTGAAGAGTTTTGGCAGCATGACTTGTGCGGCCAGCAACAGCGATAGGGCAAAAAGCACCACGATAATCGTCCAGTTGATCCAGTTGTTCCACGGACGATTGACCCAGCGCTCACCCAGCAATTCACGATCATTGAGCAGTAGCTGCAAAAAAATAATGGCCGAGGGCAGCATGATTCCTGCAAAAACCTGCACGCTAACAATGACCAGTTGCAGTGGAACTCTCGGGATGAGAACGATGCCAGCCGCCGCCCCGACACAACCGATGTACACGGCATAAAATCCGGGAGCCTCCCAGATTTTTTTGTGCAAGGAGTGTTCCCATCCCTGCACTTCTCCGTACGCCCAAGCACTGGCCAAAGAGATGGCAGTGGTGCCGAGAACGGCGGCATTGACCATCAGCAGCAGCAGGCCTTTGCGAACCAATTCCCCGGCTAGAGGAGCCATCGCGCTGGCAAGTTGAGCTGGATCGGTAAAGGGGATGCCGTGCCGATAGCCAAAATCGCCAACCAGCATCATGGCTCCGGCAACGAGGACGGTGAAGGTAGCGCCGATCAGCGTATCCAATCGCGCCCATTTTAAGTCGGCAAAGCGAAGCCGTTTTTCTGCAACACAACTCTGCTGAAAAAAAAGCTGCCAGGGCGCAATGGTGGTACCGACGATTGCGATAATCAGAAAAATCAGACTGCTGGTGATTTTCCCTGGTGGCAGGCCCGGAACCAGTGTGCTGCGCGCGGCAGCAGCCCAGTTGGGATGGACTTTGGCCGCCAAGATAAACCAGACAATGTCCAGAAGACAGAGCGCAATGACGGTTCGCTCCCAACGCAGATAACTACCGCTGATGACCATTACGATGAGGCCGATGGCGGCAACAGGAACAGACAAAAACGGCGAGATACCCAGCACGCTGAGCGCCAAAGATATGGCGGCAAACTCTGTGATGAGCGTCAAAAAATTGACGGCCAATAAATCAAAGAGAGAAAACCTGCCCCACCATTTGCCGAATCGCTCATAGATCATGGCCGCGTGCCCTTTGCCCGTGGCAATGCCGAGCCGGGCGACCATCTCCTGCACAAAATAACAGATGGGCAAGAGCACGAGCAGAATCCAAAGCAGGTGTAGGCCGTATTGCGCACCAGCCTGCACATAGGTGGAAACAGCTCCGGCATCGTTGTCGGCTTCCATGACAATGAGACCGGGGCCAAAAACCATCGAAAACGTCAAAAGATTTTTTTGCCAGGAGCGCCGGACTACGACGCCTTTGTCGTTCTGCGTACCACTCATCACGCGCATCGGGAATACTCCACGGGTTGACTGCTGGATTCTTGCCCGGACCCACTTGAAGCGGATTCATGCACGGCGTTCCAAACACACTGGAGCGGTTGCTGCGTGTTTCCGGTTTCAATCCAGAAGCACTCCAAGCGGGCACGTCCTGCAAAGCTGCGTCCAGGGACAGCGGGGCAAACGAAGGCGCGGATCATGGTTCCTCCTTTTCAAGACGCGCGCTTTTCATACGCACATAGCCACAGGACACCTTGCAAAACAAGGCGGCGCACAAGACCAGAGCACGATCGCGTGGTACTTGAATTGTGTTAATTGAGGAGGGGGTGGGAGACCGCAACGAGGGTAGCGGATTCTCACTCGCTCCTTTCACAGTTGCGCACTGTGAAAGGAGCGAGGCGGTTCATCAGTTACTGCAGAACTGACCCGGAACGCACATCACAGCGCAGGACGGAACTCCAAGTACTCGGAGGTTCTAGCGCAGTTGCAATGTTCATAATGTTTTTTGGTTCTCCAAAAGCGGCAGGAACCACCGCCCTGCGCCCAGCCTACCATGTATTTCGACGTGTCTGCAAGATTTTGTGCATTAGAATTAGATTTTCTGGATTTATTTTTTTACTTTGAGGAGTTGCCTGTGAAGGGTTGGAAATCGGTGCGCCGCGTGCTGCTCAGCGTGACGGATAAAAGCGGCATTGTGGACTTTGCCCGCGTGCTGCATGGCTTGGGGGCCGAGCTGGTTTCCACCGGCGGCACGGCGCAGGCGCTGCGCGCTGCGGGCCTGCAAGTCAAAGACATCTCCGAGCTGACCGGATTTCCCGAGATGCTCGATGGCCGCGTCAAGACGCTGCATCCCAAAGTTCACGGCGGCATTCTGCATATCCGCTCCAAGGCCGAGCACCAGCAGGCCGTGGCTGCGCACGGCATTCTGCCCATCGACATGGTGGTGGTGAATCTGTACGCCTTCTCGGCCACGTTGAACAAGCCCGGCGTCCACTTTGGCGAATTGATTGAGAACATCGACATTGGCGGGCCGTCCATGGTGCGCTCGGCTGCGAAAAACTTTGAAGATGTCGCCGTGGTGACGAACGTGGCCGACTACGCCGCGCTGACCGAAGAGTTGCAAGCGAACCAAGGCCAACTGTGCCGGGCCACGCGCTGGCGGCTGGCCAAGCAGGCCTTTGCGCTGACGGCAGCCTATGACCTGGGCATTGCGAATGCGCTGGAGGCGATTCCAGAGTTGCTGGAAGAAGAGGCCGCAGTGCAGTTGCCTGCAGCAGCCGTAGCTCCACTGCCCACCACGTTGCGCCTGGCCTATCCGCAAACCATGTCGCTGCGCTATGGAGAAAATCCGCATCAAAACGCGGCACTCTACGGGGATGGCAGTGGTTCCGGCATCGCCGGGTTGCAGCAGTTTCAAGGGAAGGAATTGAGCTACAACAATCTGGTCGATCTGGATGCCTGCTGGGAGCTGGTACATGAGTTTGACCAGCCGGCCGTGGCCATCATCAAACACACCAACCCGTGTGGCGTGGCTACGGGAGCCACAGTGCTGGAGGCCTATCAAAAGGCGCTGGCTGCCGATCCCGTCTCGGCCTTTGGCGCGGTGATTGGCATTGACCGCGAGGTCGATGGCGCAGCCGCTACCGAGATTGCCAAGCTCTTCGTTGAGGCCATCGTCGCGCCCAGCTACACGGCAGAGGCCAAGGCCATCTTCGCCACCAAGAAAAATCTGCGCTTGGTGCAGGCCTCGCCCTCGCAGACGGTGCGCATGGTGAAGCAAATCTCCGGCGGCCTGCTGGTGCAGGATGTGGATCGCGGCAAGGTAACGGCGCAGGATTTGAAGACGGTGACCCAGCGCCAGCCCACCGAGGCAGAACTGCACGCGCTGCACTTCGCCTGGCGGGTCTGCAAGCACGTCAAGTCGAATGCCATCGTCTACGCGCGCGCGGGGCAGACGCTGGGCATTGGCGCGGGCCAGATGAGCCGCGTGGACGCTGCCAAGTTTGGCGCGATGAAGGCTGTGTTGCCGCTGACCGGCTGCGTGGCCGCCTCCGACGCATTTTTTCCCTTTCCCGATGGCCTGGAGACCGTCGTGCAGGCGGGCGCAACCGCCGTGGTGCAGCCCGGCGGCAGCGTGCGCGACGCCGAAGTGATCGCCGCAGCCGACCGGCTGGGCGTGGCCATGGTGTTGACGGGAATGCGCCACTTCCGCCACTAAAATTGCCCGGCGGGGCCGCCTGCATCCTTCTCCATCGGCAATGCGGCAGGCGTACAATCCTTGCTAGCGCGCTCGGCGGCCATGCCGTACGCGGCGCGCGCCGCGCAAAGCTGCGGAGAGGGAAAGGCGCGCAACATATCTATGACGGTAGAGCGGCAAACGAGGAATCTGCATTGCAAGGCGCAGCGCACGCTGCACGCAAGCTGGACGATTCCAGCAATGCTGGCGGGCGCTTTCTTCCTGCTGCCAGCCTCGGCCCGGGCTACAGCCAAAACTCCCGCCCCAAATGCCAACGCGGGTGCATCCGATGCCGACGCCAACAGCAACCATCGCGCCGAAGCGTATTACCACTTCATGATGGGGCATTTGTACGAAGACTCCGCCACGGAGAGCGGAAACGCCGACTTGGCCACGCAGGCCGTGGAACAGCTCAAGCTGGCCATGGATTACGACCCCAAGTCTCCGTTTTTGCAGAATAGCCTGGCCGATCTGTACTTTCGCATGGGCAATGTGCGCGATGCGGTCAGCACCGCGCAGCGAGTCCTGCAAGAGCATCCGAAGAATCTGGACGCGCACAAGCTGCTGGGCCGCGTGTATCTCCGCTCGCTCGGCGATGGCTCCAGCCAGCCGTCTCCGGACGTGTTGAAGCTGGCCATTGAGCAGTTTCAAACCATCGTGCAATTGGAGCCGAACAAAATTGAAAATCATCTGATGCTCGGCCAGTTGTATGGGATGAACCATCAAGAAGCCCAGGCCCAGGAACAATTGCAGGCCGCACACGCCATCGATCCCAACTCAGAAGACGCGGTGCTGGGCCTGGCGCGGCTCTACGGCAGCCAGGGCGATTGGCAGCATGTGATTCAGGTGCTCAACAGTGTTTCGCTCGACGACCGCACCCCGAAGATTTCCTTCGTTCTCGGCAGCGCCTATGACCAGGTGCATGACGTAAAAAATGCGATTGCCGCCTATCAGAACGCGCTCGACAACGACCCGGACAACCTGGACGCGCAGCGCGCGCTGGCCCAGGATTTATTGCAAACCGAGCACACACGTCAGGCGCTGAAACTCTTTGAAGGCATCTCCGCCGAAGACCCCGACGATGTGCAGTCCGATCTGCGTGTAGCAGAGCTGGAGCGGGAACGAGGCCATCTCAACAAAGCCCAGGCCGCATTGCTGAAGGCAGAAAAAGCGGAGCCGGATTCGGTGGAAGTTCACTACAACCGCGCGCTGCTCGACGAAGCGCAGGGACATTTGCAAAGCGCCGCCGATGGCCTGCAAAAGCTTGTCGCCGGAGCCACGCACACCAACAACGTCTACACTGACGGTGAAAAAAATAATCTGGCCATCTTTTTAGATCGACTGGCCAATGTGCAACGCGAACAAGGCAAAACCGAGGCTGCCATTGCCAGCTACAGACAATTGATTGCGCTGGGCGGGGATTACGCCGAGCATGGCTATCAGGGCGAAATTGACGCCGATCGCGACGCGCACGCCTGGCCCCAGGCTCTCGCCACAGCGCAGGAGGCCGTTCAGACATTTCCCAAGTCTGTAGACATGCAATTGACACTGGCCAGTGAACTGGTGGACACGGGCAAGTCCGAGTCGGCCATCGCTCTGGAAAAATCTTTACTGCAAACGATACCCGCCAACGCGGACGCTGCCCAGACGCAAGCGGGGAACAATCGCAATCGCGCCGTGTTGCTGGCCTTGGTGCAGACCTACACCCGGCTGCGCCGCTGGAAGGAAGCTGCAGATACTCTCAACCAGGCCGCAGCCTTGAGCACCCAGCCCCAGCAAAAAATGTACATCGACTTTTTGCAGGGAGCGCTCGAAGAACGGCAAAAACATTTCGATGCTGCCGAGACCGCCTTCCGCAAGGCCATGGCCATTGCGCCCGACAATCCCATGACGCTGAATTATCTGGGCTACATGATGGCCGACCATGACATGCACTTGGATGAGGCGCTCCAGCTCATCCAACATGCCGTGCGGCTGGATCCGCAAAACGGAGCGTATCTGGATTCTCTCGGCTGGGCCAACTTGAAGCTGGGCCAGTATGCGCTGGCGGAAGAAAACCTGGAAAAGGCCAGCGAGCGGATGCCCGATGACCCCACGGTCCACGATCACCTGGGAGAACTCTACGCACGCACCGGGCGCCTGCGTCAGGCAATCGCACAGTGGGAGCGCTCTCTGGCCGAATATGCGCATTCCGCTCCGGGCGACGCCGAACCAGGCGAGGCCGGCAAGGTCGAAAAGAAATTGGAAAGCGCCAAGATGCGCCTGTCCAAGCTCTCCAAGGTGGAAGTGCGCGGCAATGCAGCAACGCAAAAATAACTTCGCGGCAATGGGCGCATGACGGAATACTCCCTTGCAGTATGCGCAGTTTCGGGCGCAGCAGACGATCCACTCTCGGCCCGCGCGCACGCCGAACCCACCCATGCCTACCGCTCTGCCTTTCAGCGCGACCGTGGCCGTGTGGTGCATGCACGCGCCTTTCGCCGCTTGGCTGGCAAGACGCAGGTCTTCACCCATCGCTACTCCGACCACTTCCGCAGTCGCTTAACGCACACCATTGAGGTCGCGCAGATTGCGCGCACCGTCGCCGCCGCATTGCACCTCAATGAAGACCTCACCGAGACGCTTGCCCTGGCACATGACATCGGCCACCCTCCCTTTGGCCATGCGGGGGAACAAGCGCTTGACGCTGCACTGCAACAACACGGCCTGCGCTTTGATCACAATCTGCATGCGCTGCGGATCGTCGAACACTTTGAGCTGCGCTATGCCGCCTTTCGCGGCTTGAACCTGACCTTGGCCATGCGCGAGGGCATCGTCAAACATTCGCGTGACTATACCGCGGCGCAGCATCCGGAACTTATGCCCTACTTTCTGGATCAGCGCCCTCCGCTGGAGGCGCAGATCATTGACTGGGCCGATGAGATCGCCTATCTTACCGCCGACATCGACGACGGCATCGAAGCCGGCATTCTCCATTGGGAACACGTGCGCGCCCAGGTTCCCCTCTTCGCCAGGTTTTACGATCCGCTGGCTACAGAGCACACAGATACACCGGAAAAATTGCTGCTGCATGAATCCATCAAGCGCATGCTGGACGCGCTGGCCGGGGACTTAATCGCCACAACGCACACCAACGCCCTGGCCGCAGGCGTGCGCAGCTTGCAGGATGTGCGCCGTTGCCCGCAGCGCTTGGCCGCATTCTCTCCGCAGATGGAGGCGCAGCGCCGCGAGGCCAAGCAATATCTCTTCCGCTATCTGTACGACTCCCCGGAGATGCAGCGGGACCACGAACAGGCCCGCACCGTAATCGGCGGCCTCTTCGCGCATTGGATGCGGCGGCCTGAACTCCTGCCCGCCGGACATGCCGCGCTCATCGCGACAGAAGGCGCTCCACGCGTCATCGCCGACTACATCGCCGGCATGACCGATGCCTTTTGCCATGCGCAGTGGAGAGCAGCCAACACTGCCAACTCCTGATCCGCACCCAAAAAGTCTCTAGCTGCGAAAGTGTTCCCAGCCTGCGGCCTGCAGGGGTACAGGGCGCTTGGCTGTCGCCTGCAGCAATTGCAATCGCGGCTGATTCTTGCGTTTTGGAGCCTGCATCTCTCCAATCCAGGTCACCGGCACGCCCGCAATGGTGCGCGGCAAGCGTGTCGCCGCAGCAGCCGTAAACAGCAGTTCGTAATCCTCGCCGCCATGCAGCATCAGCGCCAACGCATCCTGCGATGCGGCTGCCAACGGATGCACTGGCAGGCGCGCCGCCTCAATCACCGCGCTCACGCCAGACTCCTCGCACAGATGATCCAGATCGGTCGAGAGGCCATCACTGATGTCGATGGCCGCCGTGGCCCAGCGCCGCCGCAACAATGCCTGCCCCACGGCCAGCCTTGGCTGCGGAAACAGATGCGGGTGCTCTGTGACACGCATTCCCTGCGCGTCTTGCGCGTCGACATTTGCATCCCGTACGCGCGCAAAGCGCCGGGGATCTTTTTCGAGTCGCGCCAACTCCGCCGCTGCCCCGCCCAGGGATCCGGTCACATAGATGCGATCCCCCGGCTGGGCCGTCGAGCGTAGCAAGGCGCGACCACGGGGCGCGCTGCCCACCAGGACGATGTCGGCTAGCGCCAAGCCGGTCGTACCCCGCCGCAGGGAACCAAAGTTACCCGTGGAGATATTACCAATTTGGATTCCTTTGTAGGCTGGAGACTGCGCCATGTCGCCTCCAGCCAGAACCACGTTCTTTTTGTCGGCTAAAGACAACATGCCGTCCAAAAATCGCTGCTGCCATGCGGGCCGTCCCCGTTGCTGTATCCGTAACTCCGGCGGCAAGGCAAGGGACAAAAAGGCCGCGATCGGCTTGGCTCCCATGGCAGCCAGATCGCTCAGACCCCGGGCCAGACAGCGATGCCCAACGGACTCTGGCGCGTGCCAGTCGCGGCGGAAGTGTATGGTGTCCAAGGACATATCTGTGGTGATAAGCACTTCATGCCCGCGCGGAACCCGCAACACGGCGCAATCATCGCCAATGCCGATGCGCACTGGGCTGCCGCCGCCGGAGGCGCGGCTGGCTCCGTGCTCCACGCGGGAGCGCAGGGCGCGAAGCAAAGCACGTTCCGTGGGTGCGGCTGGCATCGGACAGCCCTCATGCTACGGGATTTTTCTGCCGAGATACAGGGCAGTGAGGGCAATCGTACGCGCCGCGCGATGGGGGAACGGACGGGGCAACGGGAAGGATTAGGATTTCCACAGGGAATCCATACAGCCAACTGGCTATTGCATTGACCCGCTACGGCGTATTTTGTTACAGTTAACGCTGCCTTCATAAACGGAAGTACCGCAAGCGGTTGTCGATAGCCGTCCAATGTAGTCTTTTGGTGCTGCGGTTGCTCGGGGCACAGCGTAGGAGTCGGCTTTGAGCAGACTTTGCGCGCACGGCAATCCGCAGAGACTTTGAGCAGTTTTTTTGCAGCGACAGGGAGAAGGATTTTGCAACGGAAGCGCTACATCGTATACGTGACGCGGGATGAGCAAGGCAACCTGAACAAGGTGCCGATTGCCATGCGCTACGCATATATGTTTGTGGGCGCGGCCGTGGTGGGGCTATTCACCATCACGGGCTTGGCCGGCTCCTATACGCGCATGCTGCTCAAGACCGAGCGCTTCAACCAGATTCGCAGCGAGCATGAAGCGCTACGCCGCGACTATCTGCAACTGCAAAGTGAAGTGAAGCAAAAAGATATTCAAGTGGCCTCGCTGGGTTCCCTGGCAGGTGAGGTCTCCGCGCTCTACGGACTGCGCCAATCCAAAATTCTCACAACGAAGTCTGCGCCGAGTGCGGCTGCCGTTGCCGCCGGCTTAAATGCCGATGCCCTGACCAAGGATGACTACGCGGCCACCGTTGGGCAGTTGGACGCGCTCCGCTTGACGGCAATCTCTGGGGTGGCTGCCAGCGCGCTTTCAGTGGGCTTGGGCAGCGCGGACACGCTGGCGGATTGGGAACGCTTGGCCAGTTCGCCGACGCTCTGGCCCGTGATGGGCCGCATCACCAGTTCCTTTGGAGAGCGCACCGACCCCATGGGCGGCGAGGGAGAGGGTGAATTCCATCGCGGCATTGACATTGGCGCCGAGTACGGCCAGCCCGTCTACGCCACTGCCGATGGCGTTGTGGAAGCCGCCAACATGGACGGCGGCTATGGCCGCAGAATTTTGATCGACCACAGCCACGGCATCGAAACCCTCTACGCGCATCTGTCCTCAATGACCGTGGAGACGGGCGAAGCGATCAGCCGCGGTCAGATCATCGGCTACGTAGGCCAAAGCGGACGCAGCACCGGCCCGCACCTGCACTATGAAGTCCACGTGCATGGCACGCCTGTCAATCCCTATCGCTACATGCGCATCACCGTGGGCCAGATGGCCTCCGTCGAGATGCCAGAAACCGCACAGTTGCAGTAGCGCACCCTGCGCAGTCTCCTACCCGGGTATCGTCCGGGTCGATGCAGCCTTCCTCGCGCACGATTTAGCGTTCAGAACGGAATCCCGCTCAAGCATGGCATGAAGTATGCAATGCCCGCTCGTATCACCAATGGATATGGGACAACCACGTGGGCCGCATGCCGTGGGGTTCGGTGGGGAAAATGGTAGGCACGAGGAGACTCGAACTCCTGACCTCTACCGTGTCAAATCTTGCCCCCGTCTCATACGATGCGACACCTAAGAAGCGTGAGTGATAGAGAGAGGCAGTGTTCATGCGGGTTTAACGCATGTTCTCTGCCTGTCGTGTATGCCTGAGTGATACGGTGATAGACTGCCCGATACTGGCAGGGATGGCAGGGTTATGACACAAACCATGACACAA
>DAHWKP010000129.1:0-5172 GCA_027343585.1 Acidobacteriaceae bacterium | reverse complement strand
TTGGGAATTGCTACGGCTAGAAGGCGGTGTGCGCAGCAAACCACTTGCGCGCTTTTTCCTGCATCTGGGATAGCTGCACTGGCGTCAGATGCGCGGCGGCATTGTCGCGATCCTGTGCGACATCCTCTTGCTTCATGCCTTCAATCTTCCCGGCAGCGGCCAAATCAAACCAGAAGTAGGCCTGGGCATAATCCTGTGTCACGCCCAAACCCTTCACGTAGAGATTGCCCAGCATGGCCTGCGCAGCGGCAATGCCCTGATCGGCAGCCTTGCGGTACCAAGTGGCCGCCTCCGCATAGTCCTGAGTCACGCCCAAACCTTTGTCGTAGAGCATGCCCAAGTCACCCTGCGCGGATGCGTTGCCCTGCAGCGCGGCCTTGCGGTACCAGTACGCAGCTTGACTGTAATCCTTGAGCACTCCTTCACCGTTGGCGAAGAGGTGGCCCATGAAGTCTTCCGCTGCTGCGCCGCCTTGCTGCGCCGCTTTGCCGCACCAAGAGGCTGCCTGCGCCAGATCCTTGTTAACGCCTTGACCGTTGTAGTACAGCGTCGCCATGGCAAACTGGGCATCGGCATTGCCGAGGGCTGCGGACTTTTGATACCAACTAATCGCCTGCTGCGTATCCTGCGCGACGCCGTTGCCTGTGTAGTAGAGCGTGCCCAAGCGATACTCTGCATCGGGATTGTCCTGCGCTGCCGCCTTCTGATACCAGCTAATCGCCTGTTGAATATCCTGCTGCACGCCCGTGCCGTTGTCGTACATCACGCCCAAGCCGTACTGTGCGCGGGCAAAGCCCTGCTCGGCAGCTTTGCGGTACCAGGCAATCGCCTGCTGAATATCCTGCGTAGTGCCTAAGCCCTGGTCATACATCAGGCTCAGGTTGTACTCCGCCCAGGGATTGCCCTGCTCGGCGGACTTGGTAAACCAGGCAAAAGCCTGCGCCATGTCCTGCTTGACACCATCTCCCTTGTAATACAAGGTGCCCATGGTGAACTGGGCCTCGGCGCTGCCCTGCTCGGCGGCTTTGCTATACCAGGAATTGGCCTGGGCAAAATCCTGCGGCACGCCTTGGCCCCTGGCAAACATTACGCCTAAGGAATACTCCGCCTCGGCATTGCCCATATCTGCAGCCTTGCGGTAATAGGACATCGCCTGCGCATAATCTTGCGTCACGCCATGGCCGCCATAGTACAAACGGCCCATCGCATACTCTGCATTTGAGTTGCCCTGGCTGGCGGCACGCTGATACCACTGCATTGCCTGATTCACATCTTTGGGCACGCCATAGCCCTTGGCGTACATCATGCCAATCGCGTATTCCGCAGGAATATTGCCCTGAGCAACGGCCTTCTGATACAGATCCATTGCCTTGGCATAATCCTGTTGAATGCCAGCCCCATTCATGTAAATGTTGGCCAGCCCGTATTGCGCATCCACATCGCCTTGATCTGCAGCTTTTTGGTACAACGCCAGCGCCTGCTTGGCATCGACCGGGACACCCTGACCCTTGGCATACATGACGGCTAAATTGTATTGCGCTGGAATGTATCCGGCATCAGCTGCCTTGCGGAACCATTTTGCCGCCCGCACATAATCCTGGCTCACTCCCTGGCCCTTGTAATACATCTCTGCCAGCGCGTATTGCGCATAGGAGTCGCCGACATCGGAGGCCTTGCGGAACCAGCCTGCCGCCTGCACGTAGTCTTTGGGCACACCCTGCCCATGGGCATAGAGCACGCCCATGTCATATTCTGCGTCCACATCCCCCACATCGGCGGCCTTGCGATACCAGCTTGCGGCCACCGCATAATCCTGGGGCGCGCCTTGGCCCTTGTAGTAGAGCGTGCCCAGCGCATATTGCGCATCGGCATCGTTCTGGTCCGCAGCGCGGTGATACCAAATCAGCGCCTGCGTGTAATCCTGGCTGACGCCTTCCCCCTTGGCATACATCTGCGCCAAGTTATATTGAGCGTCCATCAATCCCTGCGCGGCAGCCTTGCCATACCAACTCGCCGCTGCAGCTAAGTCCTGGCTGACGCCTTCCCCATTGAAGTAGAGCGTCCCTAATCCATATTGCGCATCGGCCAAGCCCTGCACCGCGGCCTTGCGGTACCAATCCGCTGCCTGCGCATAATCCTGCGTCACACCTTGTCCATTGAAGTAGAGCGCACCCAAGTTGGACTCTGCCAACGCATAGCCCTGCGCGGCGGCTTTGCGATACCAGTCCGCAGCCTGTGCCGGGTCTTGCGGCACGCCTTGCCCCATGTCATAGAGCAGGCCCAAGCTGGTCTCTGCCTGTGGATCACCCGCTTGCGCCTTGGATAATAGGGCAGGATCCACCCCGGCCGCCGCTTGCCCAAAGGCCGCAACAGGGCCTGCAACCAGCACCAGAGCACACACGCACTTCCGCGCCAACCCTAAGTATTGTCGAATCAGCATGACATCAGAACCATAGCAGACGAATTCACAATTTTCAGCAGAAACATTTGGGGGTTCCTATTCAGTAAGCCTCCGGCAAGAAGTTAACTGCTCCTCCTGTCGACTCTCGGCCCCATTCCTATTTCGTGAGCATACATCCTTCGCTATCATACATCGGGGTGCAAATTCAGCAAGATATTCTCTTGTACGACAGAGCGCAAGCCCGCTATCCGACGGCCAAAGACAGGGCAAACGCGCAATTTGCGGGATGCAAGGCTGCAGGAGCGTAGACAGCCGTTGCCGATTCAGGCATGGAATCTGGAATAGCAGGATTGATTGAGTGGTTAGCCCTTCCCTGCGCGTAAGGGCGAGTAGGGAGAACACGCATCTCTCAGGACAAATGAGCGGAGATTCCGTGCATTCTTCGCTGTGCTCTTTTGGCGGCAGCGAACGTTCCCTGCGCAGCCTGTGGCTGCAGGGGGCTGTACCCCGTGGTAGCCTAATGGGGATGCGCCCGTAGCTCAGATGGATAGAGCGAACGCCTCCGAAGCGTTAGGTCACAAGTTCGAATCTTGTCGGGCGCACCACTCCTACCTTCACAAACCCTAGCCAATTCCGTGAATTCCCTCTTCGATGGACTTCGGAACCGCAATCGGCACTGGCAACGTTGCAGTGCGCCGTCCACGCAGCGCGGTCTTCTTTTGGAAACCATAGGCCAACAGCGCAGCTGCGATCCGCTCACTGGCCCTGCCATCGCCATACGGATTATGAATCCGGCTGCGCGTGGCATACTCGATGGGATCCTCCAACAAACGCCCAGCCTCTCGCACAATCTTCTCCATATTCCGCCCCACAAGCCGGGATGTTCCCGCCTCCACGGCCTCAGAACGCTCCGTCTTCTCTCTCAATACCAGTACCGGTTTGCCTAACGCTGGCGCTTCCTCTTGAATCCCGCCAGAATCAGTCAGGATCAGATACGAGCGCTGCATCAAATCCACAAAGGAAACATAGTCCAGCGGCTCCAGCAAATGAATGCACGCATGGCCGCTCAACATTTTGAGCGCGGTCTGCATCACGTTTGGATTGGGATGCAATGGATAAAAAATCTCCACATCTCCGCGAGCTGCCAATTGCAAGAGTGCCTGGCAAATCTTCTCCAAGCCCGATCCAAAGCTCTCCCGCCGATGCGCCGTCGCCAATACGAGTTTTTTGTTAGGATCCAATTCCGGCCAGGGGCGTGCGCGCAATGTTCCCGCCTGCAAATGCTGTTGCACTTGCAAGACTGCGTCAATGCCCGAGTTGCCCGTGACCACGATCGACGCACGCGGCACGCCTTCGGCCAGCAGATTCTCCTCTGCGCGCCGCGTGGCTGCACAGTGCAACTCTGCCAAGCGCGCGACCAGCACGCGATTCATTTCCTCTGGAAAGGGATGCCGTATATCCCCCGTGCGCAGGCCTGCCTCAATGTGTACAACGGGAACATCAGCATAAAATGCCGCCATCGCCCCGCAAAAGGTAGTCATCGTATCGCCCTGCACCAGGACGAGATCTGGACGGGCCTCGCGCACAATGCCCTCCAGGCGTTCCAGCATCCGTGCCGTCGCCTGCAAGGGGGTCTGCCCCGGATACATTGTGTTCAGGTCATAGTCGGGGCGAATGCCAAAGACCTGCAACACTTGATCCAGCAGTTGCCGATGCTGCGCTGTGACGCAAACGCTGACTTCGAATGTATGGGCATCGGCGCGCAGGCGCTCCACGACTGGGCAGAGTTTGATCGCCTCTGGGCGCGTGCCGAAGATGAAGAGTACTTTGACCAAACCCACGCCTCTGTCGACCTTGGCACCGACGTGCCTGCAGGGATGCGACTGCGTCCATCCTTGCAAAGACACCTGGAAAGATCATCGGAAATCTACAGAGATTTGAGAAGGATTTCCCGCCTAGAGACGACACGCGGGCCTGTCTCATTTTGGGAAGCGGCTGGGTGCGGATGCGGGAGGCTGCTTCCTTCGGAGCGAGGAGGCGCGTACGCACTTGCTCGGCGCAGAAGGACTTGTTGGAAAGCGATCGCGGGGAGAGTTGCCTGCCGCAGCTAGCGAACCGCAGCGATGGCCGGTTGCGTCTCGGTATGGGCAGGCGACAGGTTCCCTGTGCGTGTAGCGGCGTTGTGCGCCACCTCCCGCACGGCGGGGATAAAGGTGCTGGGACTGCTGACCACCACGCGGCCTGCGGGATTGCCCAACAGCTGGGCCACTTCATTCCAACGCACCAGCGGCGAATTGATGTCGACCGTAACCAAGCGGCGCTCCGGCTCGGCCTTCAAGAAGTAGACCATCCACAGCGTAATCGCACCAATCTGCACAAACTCGCTGACGAGATCCACCATCAGGCGACTGCCCGGGTTGGCCCAGCTCAATGCCGTGGTCACCAGACGGTCGGTGGCGAGAATGGACATGCCAAAGGTGACGCCAAAGACGCGGCTACCATAGGAAAGGCCTAGCTTCTGTGCGGTAAAAGCAAAGAAGGTAAAGAGGCAGAGCATGAGAATGCAACTACTCCGCTCCAGCTGCAAAAGCACAATTGCGATGGCGGAGTAGCCGGCGGGATGCGGCGAAGCAACCGCGCCCAGTGCCATGACGCCCGAGACGAGGATGCTGCCATAGAAGATCAGAGAACCGAGGCTTTCCATGCCGGGCAGATGCGCAGTCGCGTGCCGATACAAATCGCGCACCAATACAAAGATGAACACGCACTGG
>DAHWKP010000127.1:0-1271 GCA_027343585.1 Acidobacteriaceae bacterium | reverse complement strand
TTCCACACCATCTTCACGTCCATGGGTTCGATGCGCACGAACAGATCCGGCGCAACGCGCGCCAGCTTGCGCGCGAAGCTCTCGGCCTCCTCGCGTGTTGGAAAAAGCTGGCGATCCTTTACCGCGCCAGCCAGCCACTGCTCGCATTTCCAAACCGTCTCCGATTGCATAGTCATCCCTCCCTTGCCGCAAACTCTGTGCTGCCAAAAAACGCAGGGCACCCCAGCAAAAAATTGCGGAAGCGCCCCAGGATTCTTCGTGCCAGTACAAAAAGCTCTGCTTGTTTGCTTTACTTCTTCTCGTCCACGTCCACGTACTCAGCGTCAATAACGCCTTCGTCTTTTTTCGCCTCGCCTGCCGTGGCTTCCGCGCTTGCAGATGCTGACTCGCCGGTTGCACCTTCTGCGCCCGGTGTAGCCGCGGCATTGGCCTTGTACATCGCCTCGGCCAATTTGTGGCTGGCCGTGGTCAGTTTTTCGCGCGCGGCATTCAGCTCCGCAGCACTGGGCTGGCCCTCCAGCGTCTTCTTGGCCTCGGCCAACGCCGCTTCCACGTCGGTCTTGTCGGCATCGGCCACCTTGTCGCCGCTATCCTTCAACATCTTTTCGATGTTGTAGACCAGGCTGTCCAACCCGTTGCGCGCTTCGATCTCATCGCGCTTGGCCTTGTCCTCCGCCGCATGCGCCTCAGCCTCTTTGGCCATGCGCTCCACCTCTTCCTTGCTCAGGCCCGAGGAGGACGTGATCGTGATCTTCTGATCCTTGCCCGTGGCCATATCCTTCGCGGTCACGTTCAAAATGCCGTTGGCGTCGATGTCAAAGGTCACCTGCACCTGCGGCACGCCACGCTGCGCCGGAGGAATGCCGCTCAGCTTGAACTTGCCCAACGTGCGATTCTGGTTGGCCATCGGACGCTCGCCCTGCAACACGTGAATCTCCACTTCGGTCTGGTTGTCCGCTGCCGTGGAGAAGGTCTCCGACTTTTTCGTCGGAATCGTCGTGTTGCGCGGAATCATCGGCGTCGCCACGCTGCCCAGGGTTTCAATGGCCAGCGTCAACGGCGTCACGTCCAGCAGCAACAGATCCTTCACCTCACCGGCCAACACGCCAGCCTGCACCGCTGCGCCCACGGCCACCACTTCATCCGGGTTGACGCCCTTATGCGGCTCCTTGCCAAAAAGTTCCTTCACCAGCGTCTGAATGCGCGGCATGCGCGTCTGCCCGCCGACCAACACCACTTCGTCGATCTTGCTCACGTCCAGGCTGGCATCC
>DAHWKP010000110.1:0-8892 GCA_027343585.1 Acidobacteriaceae bacterium | reverse complement strand
TGCACCCAGAAGATGACATCTTCTGCGATGTTGGTGGCGTGGTCGGCGATGCGCTCCAGATTGCGCGAGATGATGATGGTATTCAGCGCCTGCTCACTCCACTCGGGATGCACCTGCATCACCTCGACCAGCCGCTGGTGCGTCTCACGGTTCAGCCGGTCCACATTGTCATCCATCGTCAACACAGAGCGTGCCATGCCCGCGTCGCCATCGAGCAGGGACTGAATAGCCACGCGGATCATCCATCCCGTCAGCTCGCCCATCTGGCGCAAATCCACCGGCAAATCCACCGCAGGATGCCGCAACAACTCCTGCGCGCGTCCGGCGATATTTACGGCTTGGTCGCCGATGCGCTCCAAATCCCCGTTGATCTTAATCACCGCCAGCAGAAAGCGCAGGTCGATCGCCATCGGCTGTTCCATGGCCAGCAGATCGTAGGCCATCTCATCCACGGAGCGCTCCGCCGCGTTGATGGCCGTCTCATGGTCATGCACGTGGTCGGCCATCACCGGGTCGCGCTTCAGATACGCATCCAAAGAGCAGTCCAGCGATTGTTGCGCCAGCGCGGCCATGGCCAGCAGCTTGTCTTTCAGCTCCGCCAGTTGCTGTTGAAAGTGAATGCGCGGCACGGATTCTCCCTCCATCGTTGGATGCCCAGGAACTGCGAGTATCCTTTATTGTGCCTCAGACCGGCTCCTTCTGTATTCACGATTTTGTAAATATCGCGTCATATTCCTTTCTTGATCCGCTGGATAGCCTGCTGCGCCTCTTGAAAAATCTTCGAATGCCCTCGCAACATCCGCCGCCATTCTGTGTTTGCCCTAATAGCCGCTCGCCGGGCCAGCCGAATTTCTCCCGGCGTAAAATGCGAATGTCCTCCCAGAAAGGCGCTGCGCCATGAACGCTCGTCGCTCCATCCGAAAGCTGTTGCTTACGCTTCCCCTTTTGCTTCTCTTGCTTGGCGTCCTCTGCGCGCCGCCAGCCGCACACGCCGGAGTTTTCGTCTCCGTGGCCATTGCTCCGCCGCCGCTGCCGGTCTACGCACAACCGCTCTGCCCCGGCCCAGGATTTTTATGGACGCCCGGCTACTGGGGCTACGGCCCGGTGGGCTATTACTGGGTTCCCGGCGTCTGGGTGCATCCACCAATGATCGGCCTGCTGTGGACGCCCGGCTATTGGGGCTGGGGTGGTGGCATGTACGCCTGGCACGCGGGTTACTGGGGGCCGCATGTGGGCTTCTATGGTGGCATCAACTATGGATTCGGCTATACCGGCGTCGGCTTTTACGGCGGCTACTGGGCTGGCGGGCACTTCCTGTATAACCGCGCCGTGATGAACGTGAACACCACGATCATCCACAACACGTACAACCAGACCATCGTCAACCGCACCACCATCAACCGCGTCAGCTACAACGGTGGTGAAGGCGGCATCCACGCCATGCCCACCGCGCAGGAGCAAAGCTACGCACGCGAGCAGCACTTCCAACCCACGGCCAACCAGTTTGCGCATGAACAGTCCGCTGCTGCCGATCGTTCGCAGTGGGCTTCGGTCAACCATGGCCAGCCCGCATCTCCGGCCATGCGCACCATCAATGACCGTCGCTACAACCAGCAGCAGCGCATCGCCCAAGGCATCCGCAGCGGGCGAATGACGCCGGGCGAGGCCGCACGTGCGGAAAATCGCCAGCAGAGCATCAACCGCCAAATCTACGCCGACCGCCAGGCCAATGGCGGCAGGCTCACACCGCAACAACGGCGCAACATTTACCGGCGCCAGAACAATGCCAGCCGGCAAATCTACCGCGAAAAACACAACCAATACCGCAGCCCCCGCTAGAGCCTTTTCAAGCAGGGTCTGAGCCAAACCTGTGGTGCCCCATCCTAGCCGCGCTTTTTACGGCTAGGGTGGGAGAGTCCATCTCTTCCCTAAAACGTTCATATGGGTGCCCCATGTCTCGCTCTTGAGACATGGGGTCACGACAGCACCGGGTGCCCCATCCTTCGCCTCGGATGCGAAGGGTGGGGAGGTCGATCTCCTCGTCAAAAACATTCCTGCTCTCAACGAAAAGTTTCGAATCAAAAACGTCGGCTGTTTTACCCGGCACGATCCTAGCCTGTGCCAGATTTTTTTTGCTCGAACGCGCAAGCCTCTACGCTGATACAGAGGCTGCTGCCGTGCGCGGCTGATACGGGCAGAAGGGATCGCTGGCCAACGCGTTGCCGGTGTGCGCATAGGCGCGCGCCCGCGACCCACCGCACAAGGCACGATATTCGCAGCGCCCGCACTTGCCTAGAAATTTCTCCGGCGCGTGCAGCGCGCGAAAGACCGGGGAGTTGCGATAGATGTCCACCAGATGCCCGCTGCGCACATCACCCGCCTTCAGCGGCAAAAATCCTGCCGGATACACCTCGCCCTGGTTGGAGACAAACATGATGCCATGCCCATCGCGAATCCCGAAGCCGCGGTACATCGGCGTGCGCTCAATGCTCTCCGCGCTCATGCCTTCGGCGCGCATCCGGTTCAGCGCCACGCGCCGATACGACGGAGCTTCGGTCGTTTTGATCGCAAACGGTGCCGTGCGCGTCCAATCGTAGATCGTGTTCATCCACTGCTCGCCCAGCTCAGGCGAAATAGGGTTCAGCATCCGTCCGCGTCCCACGCCGATCAGGAAAAACAAGCTCCAGCGCATCACCGGCATGGTGTGCAACAAGGCGTAAATCGCGGGCAAGTCGTCCACCGTCTCGGCAGAAACCAAGGTGTTCACCTGCACGGGCAGGCCCAGCTCCCCGGCATCGCGCAAGGCGCGCATCGTCCAGTCATAACAACCCGCCACGCCGCGCACCAACTCATGCCGCGCGGCATCGGACCCATCCAGGCTCAGCCCCAGGCTCTCAATTCCGTGCTGCTGTAACCTCTCGATTGCCGTGCGGGTCAGGTTCGGCGTCGCGCTCGGCGTGATGGAAACGGAAAGCCCCAGCGCGCGCGCCTCGTCGATCAGCGCAAACACATCGGGCCGCTGCATCGGGTCGCCGCCGGTCAAAATCAAATGCGGCAACGGACGCCCAAAGGCAAGTATCTGGCGCAGCAGCGAACGGCTCTCTTCATGCGTCATCTCATTGGGATGCGGCGTGGCGATAGCCTCAGCGCGGCAGTGGCGGCATGCCAGCGCACAAGCCTGCGTCATCTCCCAATACACCAGCATGGGATTCTTCGAATAATCCACTCTGCCGCCTGTGCGCGCCAGGCTCGCCTGCACAGAGGGTGCAACCCCAACAGCTCCTGGATTCGAGACAAACAACCGCTTCGCGTTTTCCATCATAAGGACACACACCTGTCGATTTGGATTTTTTCTGCTGCCACGGCAGCTGCATCTTTGCCGCTGCGGATGCAATCGGGAATGCCTGCGCCGTGGTAAGCCGCACCGACCAGATACAGGCCATCGTGTTGCGCCGCCCGGCGCTCAATCTCTTTCACCAGCGCCGCGTGGCCCAGCTCATATTGCGGATTGGCCTTCCACCAACAATGCGCCGTGGCCAGCAACGGATGCGCCACAATCCCCATCGTGGTGCGCAGCTCCACGCGCGCGCGATCGATCAACTCCGCCTCGCCCTGCTCCGCCAAGTGCTCCGCGCCCGCTCCACCCAGAAAAACCCGCAGCAGCACGCGATCCTCCGGCGCACGATCACGAAACTTTACTGAAGACCACGAGCAGGCCGTTATGCTTCGATGTTCCGTACGCGGAATTACAAAGCCGTATCCATCCAGCGCGTGCGGAATCTCGCTGCGCCGATACGCCAGCGAAACTGTCGCCGTGGAAACATATCGAATCGCGCGCAGCTTTTCTGCCAGCGGTGCGTCCAGCGCCTCAATCATCTGCGCTGCGGCATAGGCCGGCGCGGCCAAAATTACTGCATCCGCGTGCAGCTTCTGTCCATTACCCATCGTCAGCAGGTACCGCTCATCCTGGCGCGTAATCGTTTCCACGCTCTCGCCCAACCGCAACGTTCCCGGCTCCAGCCGGGCCGCCAACGCATCTGTCATCTGCTGCAAGCCGCCGCGCAGACTGTAAAACATGGGCCCTGCCACACGATGGAGTCCGCCCTGAGCTGCATTCTTTTTCTGCGCCTGTCTGCGGCTGCGCATGGCGCGCAACAGGCCGCCATGTTTCCGCTCCATCTCCAAAAACACAGGAAATGTACTTTGCAAACTCAACCGCTCCGGGTCCGCAGCGTGTATGCCAGCCATTAGCGGCGTGGCGATTTTCTCCAGCGCTTCCTGCCCTAGACGTCTGCGAACAAACGCGGCCAGGCTCTCTTCCGGCGCATCCGGTTTGCGCGCGGGAATAAAGTACTCCATGCCCATGCGCAGCTTGCCCGGCCACGACAGCAGCCGCGAGCGCAGCACTGGCAGCACCTTCGCCGGAGCCACCAGCATCATTCCCTCCGGCAGCGGATGCAATCTTCCCCGGCTCCAAACATACGTCGTGCGCTGCTCCATGTTGGATCCGAGCAGCCGCTCTTCCAATCCCAGCTCGCGACACAACTCCAGCGCATCCGGCTTTTGCACGATGAAAGAATCCGGCCCTCGCTCCACCAGAAAATCATCGTGGTACTCGGAAACAATTTTTCCACCGGGATGTAACCCTCGTTCCATCACCAGACAGCGAACGGCTCCGTGCGATTTTTTTTGCAGCGTCCAGGCTGCCGCCAATCCTGCAATGCCTGCGCCGACAATCACCACAGTCTTCTGCATCACTTGCTCCCCAGTGCGCATTCCATCGCAACAGCCTCAGACTAAGTTCCGCCTCCACCCTGCGCAGTGATTGCGGTCACAGAATTTCTGTGCGCTGTGCCTGAAGCTAAGTACAGATGAGATTCATCCTGCAAACATTACAAAACTGCGACGAACGCCGCACACGTGCGGTGCAACAATTAGGATCGATATGACTCAACTTCCTCGCATCATTCAAGGTGGCATGGGCGCTGGCGTCTCCAGTTGGCGTCTCGCGCAATCCGTTTCGCGTCTCGGCCAGTTGGGCGTGGTCTCCGGCACTGCACTCGATCAGATCCTGGCGCGTCGCCTGCAAGATGGCGATCCCGACGGACACATGCGCCGCGCCTTCGACGCCTTTCCCTTTCCGGCGATGGCCGCGCGTGTTTGGAGCCAGTACTTCATCCCCGGCGGTAAACCGGAGCAGACTGCCTATCGTGTCGCGCCCATGCACGCCAAGGAAAACCCGCGCGAGCTGACGGAGCTGTGCATCCTGGGCAACTTCGTTGAAGTTTTTCTCGCCCGCGAAGGCCACGCGCACCCCGTCGGCATCAACTATCTGGAAAAAATTCAGATGGCGCATCTGCCTGCAATCTACGGCGCGATGCTCGCCAACGTGGGTTATGTTTTGATGGGCGCGGGCATCCCGCTGCGCATCCCCGCCGTGCTTGATAGCTTCGCCACGCACCAGCCCGCCGACTATCCGCTCGCCATCACCGGAGCACTCGAGGGCGATGACACCACGATGCACTTTGATCCGCGCACGTGGATGGAGTGCGATCTGCCCACGCTCACGCGCCCAAAATTTCTGGCCATCGTCTCCTCCAACACGCTGGCCATCACCATGCTGAAAAAAGCGCATGGCCGCGTCGATGGCCTCATCATCGAAACACGCACGGCAGGCGGACACAATGCACCGCCGCGTGGCAAGCTGCAACTCTCCACGTCCGGGGAACCTGTATACGGCGAGCGCGACACCGTCGATATTGCCAAGCTCTGCGAACTCGGCGTGCCCTTTTGGCTGGCCGGAGGCTATGGCCATGCGGAGAAATTGCGCGAGGCACTCGCGCTCGGCGCAACCGGCATACAAGTCGGTACAGCCTTTGCCTTTGCAGAGGAATCCGATCTGCGTGCAGACTACAAAGAAGCGTTGCTCACCAAAGCCATGCGCGGTGAAGCTCACGTCTTCACTGACCCGCTGGCCTCGCCCACTGGATTTCCGTTTAAGGTTGCGCAACTCGAAGGCACGGGTTCCGATGCAGAGATCTGCGCCACGCGTCCACGCATCTGCGATCTCGGCTTTTTACGCGAGGCCTACCGCACATCGGACGGGTCCATTGGCTATCGTTGCGCTGCGGAACCAATCAGTGTCTACGTGTCCAAGGGCGGCAAGGCCGAAGACGCCGCAGGTCGCAAATGTATCTGCAACGCGCTGCTGGCCAACATCGGCCATCCCCAGGCGCGCAATGGCCATCGCGTTGAGGTGGGCCTGGTCACCGCGGGCGACGACCTAGTGAGCGTCGCGCAGTTTCTGCCGCCGGGCCGCTCCAGCTATCGCGCCGCCGATGTCATAGAAAAACTGCTCTCTGGCGTTGCTCCGGAGATCCCCACGAACGAAAATGCAAATCACTCCACAGAAGCCAAGACTCTGACCACTGTGGAGTGATTCTTACACTGCTAGCATTTTTGAATGGATGTTTGGGAACTCGCGCAGCCGCTCTGGCTGCGCGTTTATTGCAAGCGCTTTCAGCTTCTGCCTTCACAAAAGTTTTCGGTGCCCCATTCTAGCCGCGCTCTCTGCGGCTAGAGTGGGAGACACCGGTGATTTCTCGATCCTGAATACCCCAAAAATGCTTTAAGGAATCCCGGAACAAGCCTGTGTTTTTGAAGGCGGGACTTGAGTCCCGCCGTAAGTTCCAGCATCAAAGTGCAGCTTCAGCCGCTGAGGGAACGATTAGCAGACTTGCTCAGGGTTGCTTTAATTTCCCGTTGGAGAGCTGCTGCTGTCGTTGCTCGTGCTTCCGCCGCTTCCATCGCTACTGGTGGCCGCCGGTGGCGCGCTCTTCTGTTTTTTGTGCGCGATGCGGCTCCATAGTGTTGGCTTCACATACGCTGGCGTTGCGATCACGCGCATGTAGGCAACCACGTCCGTAATCTCCTGCGGCGTCAACGATTGGCCATACGGCGGCATCATCGCTGACTTGCCCGTGGCCATGCCGCCCAGCGCAATCGCCCGCTCCAGCACCGCATCGCTCATCGGATTGAAGACCGTGCCATCGCTCATCAACGGCGGCGTGGGCGTCACGTTGCTGCGATTCGACGGCCCCGCTGGCGTCGAGTCAGCATGGCACCAGATGCACTGTTCCATATACACGCGCTTGCCATCGGCCTGCGCATAGTTCAACGGAATCGTGTGGTCAGGATTGTTCGCGTCCACATCCGATCCGTAGGAGCCATAGGAAACGTACTCTACGCCCTTCGGATGCGGCACTTGCCGCACCACCAATCCCTGTCCTCCATACGGCCAGCACCACAGCGGAGTTGCCGCCAGGCTTTTCGCAGCGAAGGCATACAGCCCCAAACACGCGGCGATCATCGCCAAATACAGTGCGATCGTCTTCATGGCTGTCCTCCCGCTCCGGCGGCTTCGGCCTGTTCCGGTGCCTGCTTCAACGTCAATAAATAAGCAGTGATGTCTTGAATTTCCTGCTCTGTAAATTTCTGCCGCGGCTCAATCGTACCCGGCAGCAACGCTTGCGGATTGTGCAGCCAGGCCTCCATCCACGCTGGCGTCAGCCAGTTGCCCGCGTTGTTTAGGCTGGGGCCAACGTAACCGCCGCTGGAGCCAATGGTGTGGCAGGACTGGCATTGAAATTTTCCTTCATACAAATGCTTGCCACGCGCGGCCATCTCTGGCGTAAAGCTCGACGCGCTCACCGCATTTGGATCCACGGCAGGGTTGCGCATCGTGCTGGTCAAAAAATCTGCCAGCACCTGTGCGTCCTGCTGCGGCATGTTGAACTCTGGCATGCGCGCGGTCAGCGTAGGCCGCAAAGTTTGCGGCTTCTGCAAAAATGCGGCGATCCAGTCATGCTGAGAGCGGCTGCCCTCATATGACAGGTTTGGAGCCAGTGTGCCGCCATACCCGTTGAAGGTGTGGCAAACGTAGCAGCGATAGCGCTGATACAGTTCACCAGCAGCGCCGCTCGGCTGAAACACCGGATGCGGTTTGGGCAGCATGGGATACTGCTCCTCCGCTGTGGATGCGCCGCCGGTCATGCTCAACACGGCCGTGGTCAAATCATCCAGATCGCTTTGGTTCATCGCAAACTGCGGCATGTGCGTTTCTGGCGTCACCGATACCGGGTTGGTGATCTTGGCTTGGATGTAGGTGATGAGGAAGCGCGGAATTTTTCCCACGCTGATGTCGAGCACCGCATCGCGCTTTGCGGGGAAGTGCATCGGGATCGCCTGCCCAAAGTGCGACTGCACTTGAAACAGGTATGGCCCCGGTGCCATGCCCAACCCGGCCAGGTTCGGTGCAAAATTCTGGCGGCGCTCCATGCCCTGCATTGCGTGGCATTGAATGCAGCCCTTGTCCTGGAAGAGCTGGCGTCCCTCTTGCACTTCCTCAGGCGTCGGCGCGCCCAGCTTGGGCACATCGCTCAACAGATCCGGATCCGTCAGCCGCGTTTCCACATATTGCGACACCTCATACAAATCCTGATCCGACCACTGATAGCGCGGCATCTTCGTGTGCTGCAAATATCCTTGCGGATCACGTAGCCACGCCACCAGCCATTGCGAATTCACCTTGCTGCCCACCTTGGTCAGCTCCGGCCCAATGTCGCCGCCGATCAACTGCGTCACGCCGCCGCGATCTACGGACAGCGAATGGCAGGTGACGCAAAACATTTGATTGAAGCGCACCTCACCTGCATCCGCCGGGTCGCCGTTCTTGCGCGCCGCAGCCATCGCGCTGGCGCTAAAGTGATAGGCCGCAACCGGCTGCGCCTTCTGCACGCTCAAGAATGCAGAGAGCGCGCGCAACTCTTCGTCGCTCAAGCGAAACTGCGGCATCCTCGGCTGCGTGGCCACGCCATCGACGACGACGTTACC
>DAHWKP010000109.1:0-6944 GCA_027343585.1 Acidobacteriaceae bacterium | reverse complement strand
CGGAACCAAGTTCCCTGCCGCTTGGCATAATTGCGATGCCCCTGCTGCGCAGCGGCCACAGCCTGCGCTCGCGTGCAGGCTCCGCGCAGATGCTCCGCAGCCTGCTTGTAGCCCAACGCACCGAGCGCGCGGCACTCCGGGCCATACTGCTCCAGCAGCTCGTGCGTTTCCTCCAACAATCCCTGCGCAAACATCGCTGCGGCGCGCGCGTTGATGCGCGCGTACAACTCCTCGCGGGGCGGATTGAGGCCGATGCGCAACAGGCGAAAGCCGCGCAATGGCTCCGCACCCGCGCTCCAGGCTTGGGAGAGCGGCCGTCGCGCCGTCAGGCAGACCTCCAGCGCACGGACGAGCTTGGGCGTGTCGTTGGCGTGGATGCGGGTGGCAGATTCGGCGTCCAGCCGCACCAGCATCCGATGCAGCCAAGCGCTGCCGCGCGTTGCCGCACGTTGCCGCAACCGCTCTCGCAGTTCTTCCGAGCGCGGTGGCCCTTCGAACAGTCCATTGAGCAGCGCCCGTAAGTACAGGCCTGTGCCACCGACCACGATCGGCACACGTCCACGCGCGGCGATCTGGCGCACGGCGGCGCGGGCGGCGCGGCTGTAATCCCCAGCCGTGCAGGCCACGTCTGGCGTGGTGATGTCGAGCAGATGATGCGGGATGCGGGCGCGCTCTGCGGCGGTGGGTTTGGCCGCGCCAATCTCCATGCCACGATAGACCGCGACCGAGTCGCAACTGACAATCTCGCCACTCAGCGCCTCCGCCAGATGCAGCGAGAGCGCCGTCTTGCCGCTGGCAGTGGCACCCAGCAGAATAACCAGCCAAGGATCCGGTGCTGTGTACGGATCTGGCTGCATCGCGGCTGGGCTGTTCACCAAAGATTCCACCAGCGCGGCAGCAGAATGGCATGGCGGCCTGCGCGCACGGCGCAAACGACAAGCACCAGCAGCGCCAGCCACAGCAAACCCAGCGCCTGGCGGCGGCGCAATGCACGCTGGTTCTCCGCGTGCAGATTCTCTGCCGCATTCATACTGCTGGTTTCCGCGCTATCAGGCCTGCGCACCATGGCTAATTCTCGCCGGGGCGCTCGTTGTAGAGGAAGTAGAAGCGCAGCGCCAGATATGGCCCTTTGAATTCCTTGGGCAGCGGAGGAAACGGGGACGCGCCCAGAATGCCACCCCAGGCCGCCTTGTCGAGCGAAACATCACCCGATGGGCCGATCAACTGCATCTTTTGCACGGTGCCATCGGGAGCGATGATGAACTGAATCGCCACCTTGCCCTTTTTCAGCAAGGGAGCGCGCGCCGACTCTGGAATCAAAATATCCCAGCTATTCTGCGTGGCCTGGATCACCTGACGCAGGTAGGGGCCGAAGTCCACGCCCATCGTGTCGCTGAGCACCTCAACCCCCGACTGCATGCCCGGATGCGCATCCGGAGCGTTGTCGCCATTGTTGCCCTGGTTCCCGTCGTCGTGATTGGCCGCGTATTGCACGGCGTTGCGGATCATCTGATTCACCGACATGGTCGGCTTGGCCGGCTGCGTCTGGTTCTGGTTCGGATTCTGGTTGCGTGGCTGGTCCGGCCTGGGCGCGCTGGGCATATTCAATTGCGCCTGCTCCTGCGGCGGCGGTTGCTGCTGTGGCTGCTGCATCGACGATTGCGGAGCTGGCTCGGCAGGCAAGGCCTGCTGCGGCTGGGGCGCGTTCTGCGCCTGCTGCGCGGGCTGCGGCGGCGGAGCTGCACTGCCCGAGCGCTGCATGGCCTGCAGATCTTCCAGCGTCTTTTTGTCCAGCGTGGGATGCGCGCTTTGCGCAACGCGGTCTTTGTCGGAAATAATGTCGGACCGTTTCGGCTTCTGCGGTTTCAACTGGTCCGGCGGCAAATTCAAAAACGTAAGTTGCTTGTCGCGCTTGGCCAACTCCGTCAGCGGGCTGACCACGTAGGGGCGATGAAAGAGCACATGCGGCCCGTAAGAAATGAACCAAAAAATAATGATGTGCAGGATCAGCGAAATCCAAATGCCTTCGCGCACGCGGGCCTTGGAGCGCTCATCTTCCAGATCATCAATAACGCTCAGCAGTTCGTGATGCTCGTAGTATTCGTAGCGGGCGCGCGTGCTATCGCGCACCGGCTCCTGCGGGCGTTCTGGCGGACTCGGTGGTGTTTGCGTGGTGGCCATGCTTGGCTTGAAGTTCTGCACGGGCGGCCCACGCACTGCGCGAGGACCTGCGTGGAAATCCAGCTTGTATCTTACTATTCTTTGACGGATGGAACCTCAAAACGGTTTCCTGCCCGGAACGGTAAAATCAGCCTGTGGGCACTGCGGCCTCCGCCATTGTCATCACCGTCAGCGACTCTTGCTTTGCCGGCACGCGCACGGATGAATCCGGGCCTGCGGTGGCGGCACGGCTGCGCGCGGTAGGATTTTTCATTGCAAGCACGCACATCGTTCCCGACGATCCGAAACAGATCACCGCTGCCCTGAGCACCGCTGCGGATCAGGCCCGTCTGGTCGTCACCACTGGCGGTACTGGCATAGGCCCGCGGGATTGCACGCCTGAGGCCACGCGCTCCGTCTGCGACCGCATTCTGGACGGCGTGGCCGAGCGCATGCGCAGCGTGGGCGCACTGCAAACGCCGCTCGCTGCCCTGAGCCGTGCCGTCTGTGGCACGCGCGGCACATCCCTGCTTCTGAACCTGCCGGGCAGTCCGCGTGGAGCGGTGGCTTCTTTGGAGGCGGCGCTGCCACTGCTAGAACACGCGCTGGCCCTGCTGGCCGGGCAAACCGACCACGCCACTGCGCCCGGGGCGCACAACTAGCCAAACGCATGGGAGCAGGATGAATCACACGTTGGGACGCTGGTTGTTGCATGCCAAACTGGTGCTGCTGGCGGTTTTGAAGCCGCTGGGCATCTGGGGCGTGGCCGCGCTGGCCGTGCTCGACACCTCCTCCATCGCCATTCCGATGGACATCATCGTCGCGGGCTATATTTGGGCCGATCGCAGCCGCTTCTGGGTGTACGCAATCCTAGTGGGGCTGGGGTCAGCACTGGGCGCGCTGGTTCCCTTTTTTGCAGGCCGCGCCGGTGGGGAGCTGTTTCTGTTGCGCCGCGTGGATCGCGCCAAATTTGACCAGTTGCACAGCCGCTTTGCCCGGCAAAGTTTCTGGGCCGTGCTGATCCCGGCCAGTCTGCCACCGCCAACGCCCTTCAAGCTTTTCGCCTTCGGCGCAGGCGTTTTTGAAATGGGCGTGCTGCCCTACATGGCCGCCGTTTTCTGCGGGCGCACGCTGCATTATCTTGTGCTGGGAGTTTTGACCGTGCGCTACGGCCCGCAGATCGTCACATTGGTAACGCACCAGACCCGGCTGCATGGACTGGGCCTGGTGTTGGGATTCCTGTTGCTGCTGGCTGCCGCTGTTTTCCTCGGCTGGCGCAAGTGGACGCACCGGCCCTCCGCAGCCATCTGAAAATCGGAAAGAGAGCATTTTCGAGTCGAGGGGCAACAAAATCCGCAGGGCACCATCAGAATCTACGGGTGCCCCACCCTAGCCGGGCACTTTGCGGCTAGGGTGGGAGTGTATATTTCTTCCCAGAGAACGTTCCCACTCGAAGCGAAAAAGCTCTACCCGGCGATGGCGCTCGACCCGCCTTCACGCAGGCTCTGCGCAATCCGCTGCGCCAGCAGAGGAATGCCAAAGACTGCCACCGTCAGCAGCGTAGTGGATAGTACATCATTGCGGTAGAACGGCAGCCCGGCGATGTAGCAGGCTGTCAGGCCGCTGAGCGTGTGCGGATACATGCCGAAGCCCATCCACACAGAAAAGTTGGTCAGCAGAAAAAAGGACGTGGACGAAGCCAGGGCTGCGCCGACGATGCGCCCCGCACTGACAGAACCGCTGAGCAGCACGCGGCCCAGAAAACATGCGCCCAGCGCCCAAGCCCAAGCCACCACGTAATCCCGCAGGTGAAAGGGATAGCTGTAGACGAAGGCAGTCAGGTAGTAGTCCGTTGCGGCCAGCACCAAAACCGGCAAAATGTACTGGCGAGGGCTGCGGCGCGCGCCAAAGTAGAGCAGCGAGGCACCGACGGCAGTGAAGTTCCACCACGGGTGCGGAAGAATCCGGCTGAAAACCGCGGCCAGCAAAAAGAGATACACCGACATGCCACCCTCCCCAACGCGGCGCGCAGCCCAGCGGCTGGCACCTGCTCTTCCATTCTGCGGGGGAAGCGGGCGCGGGTCAAGCGCGACACTTGCAGTCTATAGCTTGGATCTGAGCACCTTTCGCTGCAGAAATCGCTTCATCGCTTGGATCGTTTTTGGCGCATGAGTTTTGGTAACAACTCCAGCAAAGCCCCCTAAAGAATGAAAAAGATTGGCGTGATGCCAATTGATAAAGATATCCGACTGTTTCAACGCCTCGATCTTTTGAAATTTCGTGGACAACCAGTCCTGTGCCACGCCCACATCGCGGTCATCCATCTGGCCGCGCTGCGTTGTGTAGACAGTGGAGCGCAACGCTTCATACTGTGACTTTTGCGCAATCATCTCGTCATAGCACTTGAGCATCTCCAGATCGGAATACGCCAGGCGATTGTTGAGCGAAGTACCCCAGCTCGTCAGATATTTTTCGGAGAGCATCCGCACCACTTTGCCTGGCCCATAAAAGGTATTCGTTCCGTTGCCGCCAATGTAGTTGCCCGCATTGCCCACCAGCGTGGCATGGCGGCCCGGCAGCGGATAGATGGTCGCCGACACGGATTCAGGAATGGATGGCAATGTGGGCGCAAAACCTAGGGAGCGCTCATCCCGTGCGTAAAAAACAACATAGTTCCGCACATTATCGGGAATGGATGTGCGATGCAATTGAAAGTTGCCCGTGCCCGGTACGGGGTCAACAGCAATGATGTTGACCGGGATGCTCTTCAACTTCTCATCTTTTGCCAAGGCGTTAGCAAACATGTGCGTAGTGACTGCACCGCGGCTCCAGCCAATGGCATTGATCTTGGTAATTGGTTTGTTTTTGCGAAAGATCTTGATCTTCTGCATCTGCAAATGTTGCTGCGTAATCTTTCGGTCTGGATAAACAATACTCATCGATTCCAAATCCACATCTATATCTTCAATGGGAATACCCGCTTGCTTCAAAACCTTATAGCCCAGTTCTGTCAGCTGTTTGCGGCTCCACTTGGCTTCGCCGTGAATCATGGCCAACGCATGGGCCACATTCTCTTCCCACCCGCTGCCAAAGGCTATACCACGCTGCTGCGAATAGTTGCCCGGAGTGACAAACTTTTCATCCTCTTGATAGTTGCCGCTGCCGGGGCCGTCGGCGATCATCCAATCGACAAACTCCATGCCTCCACAGTTGCGGGCCAGCGTGGAAACCAGCTCTCCAGAGTGGTAGTCTTTGTTCCCAAAGTCAAAGCTATTGGAACCTGTGCCACAGAAAAATACCGTAAAGACAGCCATACTCGCCCCTGTAGTTTTGCGTTGCAGCCTTTATATCAAACAAGCACAGCGCTTGTCGCACCGGTTTCGCCTCACCGCTGCTGGCGTCCATCCAACTCCATCGAATCGATCTGGCCATCCGGGGCCACCGTCACCACTCCGCTCAGCGGCGCGTGATGTCGTCTCCGCAGTAGGGGCAGCGTCGAGAAGAAGCGCATATCCCGGAAGCGCACGCGTGTGTAGGGAGCGCTGGCCGGACCGAAAGAACCATCCTCATCGACCAGCGGCATCATCGACCAATCCATATACACGCGGCCCAGCCAGGAGCCTTCTGCGGCGTGAATGGCCGGGGTCACCGGCTGCTTGTAGAAAATCTCCTCTGGCGCGCGCGACCGGATCAGGCCCGTGCGCAGGTTCAACTGCGCCAGTTGGTAGTAGTCGCGCGTCTCCACCACCACATCCCACAGCCATGGACTCACCGGATGCGGACTAGCAAAGATGCGTGTGGCTGGCTCCTCTGTCATTGGCTGGTTTGCAATGGTGGTGATGGCAACGCGATGCTCCGCCCAGCGCCAGCTCCACAGCATCAACACTCCACACAAAGCGGCGATGGCCCAACCCTGGCCGCGAAAGCGTGGACGGCGCAGGCCAATCTCACGATCCGCCAGCCCCAGCAGCTCAGGAAGCACCAAGGCCAGCAGCAGCAAGCCAAAAAGAATGGGATCGAAGATGAAAACGAAACTGCCCGCATACCAATGCGTGTTGAAGGGAAAGAACGGACGCACGCCGTAGTTGTTCGTCCAATCCAGCAGAATGTGACTGAAATCGGCCAGCAGCGCGCAGAACCATATCCATCCCCAAAGAATGGGTGGGTCGTTGTGCTGCTTGTGGTGCCCGCGCACACGATGCCAAATCCAGACCACGCCCGTCACCAGCAGCGCCATCAACGGCGCGCCCACCAAGGTATGCGTAATGCCGCGGTGATGCTCAAGTGCGGCAACCGGGCCGCGCAGCCCCCAAAACATATCCAGGTCCGGGGCTTCAGCGGCCAGCGTCATGGCCAGCGTAGCGTAGGCGGTTTTGCGGTTGAATCCGGCGCGGCCCATGCACGCGCCTGTCAGAAAATGCGTCACCGGTTCCATGCACACAGCATACAGGGCGCACAGAATGGAAACGCTTTCTATAATTGCAAACAATGTCTGCGCATAAGCCAACTGCCGCTCTCCGCATCGCCACACTGCGGGAACAACTGCGCCGCCACGAGCATCTCTACTACGTGCTGGATGCACCGGAGATCACCGACGCGCAATATGACGAGCTTTTCCGGGAGCTGCGCGCGCTGGAGGCCGAGCATCCAGAGCTGGTGACGCCCGACTCACCCACGCAGCGCGTTGGCGGCAAGCCCAAGGATGGCTTCGCCAAGATGGCGCATTCGCGGCCCATGCTCTCGCTGGACAATGCCTACAGCGAAGAGGAATTGCGTGCCTGGGA
>DAHWKP010000105.1:0-10353 GCA_027343585.1 Acidobacteriaceae bacterium | reverse complement strand
CGCCGCATGAGCTGGCTGGCGACCATCGGAGCCACGGCGCCCTTTGTCGGCCTCTTCGGCACCATCATGGGTATTGTGGATGCCTTCCACGGACTCGGCGCATCCGGCGAAGCTACACTGCGCGCCGTGGCACCCGGCATTTCCGAGGCGCTCATCACCACGGCGGCAGGTTTGTTCGTCGCCATTCCGGCTGTTATTGGCTACAACCAGTTCAACACCCGCCTGCGCGAAATCGCTGGGCAAATGGACAGCTTTGCGCGTGAGCTGCTGACCAGCATTGACGAAATCCAAGCCACCGCGCCCACCAGCGCCGCTGGCGAAGCCTATGCACGGCAGCGGGAGGTTCCGCGTGGCCTTCACCGCTAGCAACGGGCGCACGCAATCGGCACTGGCCGACATCAACATCACGCCGCTGGTGGATGTGGTGCTGGTGCTGCTGGTCATTTTTATGATCACCGCGCCGGTGCTGCAATCCGGCATTGAAGTCTCCGTGCCCAAGACGCGCACCGTCAAGCAAATCACGCAGCAGCGCCGCACAGTCACCATTGACAGCAAGCAGCAGGTTTACTTGGACGACAAGCCGGTGAACCTGAATGATCTGCCCACGCTGCTGGCGCAACACACGGCAGACCCGGCGCACGCCGTCATTTACCTGCGCGCAGATGAGCACGTTCCCTTCGGCGCATTTGCTTCCGTTATGGATGCCGTCAAGCAGGCCGGCATCACCAATGTCAGCATCGTCACGCAGCCCATCCACAGCGGAGCAACTAACTGACCTTGCAGCCCCGGCGGAGATCAAAGATGGCATCACGCAGCAGAATCGCGGCAATGCAGGAACCCGTAGCAGGCTCCTGGTTCAGCTCCGCGCTGTTGCATCTGGCGATTGGGGGCGGACTGGCCGCGTATGCACTCTTCGCCAATCTACACACCAGTTCCTGGGGTCAGGTCAGCAGCGGCGATGCGATCACGGCCTCGCTGGTTTCCAGCGCGCCTTCCCTGCCGCTACCCACCGTGCAAAATCCCAATGACAATGTGCTGGCCACACAAAACCCCAGCCCCGCGCCGCTGTTGTCACAACCCAAATCTGTGGCTGCTCCCACGCCCGACGCGATTCCCATCGCCGCACCACTTCCAAAGGTAAAAACCGCCCCCCAGACACAACGCCAAAAGCCACCGCTGCATCCGCAGCCTACGCAGCAAAATCATCTTTACGGCGAGTCGGCTCCCTCCAGCATTCCCATGAACGCGCAAGCCGCCAGCACGCACAGCGTGGTTGTACAGAATGGCGATTTTGGCGCACGCTTTGGCTGGTATGTGGATGTGATCAAGCGCAAGGTCGCACAAGACTGGTACAGCCAGCTTGCCGATCCGCAGGCCTCCATGGGCCACTCCGTCGTGGTCAGCTTCACCGTACACCGCGACGGTTCGGTCAGCGATGCGCGGATTCAACAGTCGAGCGGTGTGCCCTCGCTGGACCTGTCGGCCATTCAGGCCGTCGAGCGCGTGGACTCCTTTGGCCCGCTGCCGGATGCCTACGCTGGCAATTCTGTATCCGTCGCGTATACTTTTACTTACGACGAAACCACCCGTCGTTGACCCCCAGTGAACTCTTGCGCAAGTGTATTGTTTGCAGTTTTTTCTCTGTCCGGTATGATTCCTTAGTGGATTCCTGTCCAGCGCACCGGCGCAGTGGCGGAATCCGGTCAGTGATTGGCAGTTGGATTGTGGGAAAGGAGAAGCTATGACGGGTTGGCAACGGACGCTGTTGCGATTCCAATCTCGATACGTGCATACATTAAGCGCGCTTCTTCTCTTGGCAATTCCTGCCTGCGCCCCTGCTCAGGATTGGGTGCATACCGGCACCAACCTCGGCGCACAAAAAATTCGTTTGGCCGCTGCTGACTTTCATCTTTCCAGCTTTGATCCCTCGCAAGGCTCCGGCGACAAGCAGATCTTTGACGCCACCCTATTTTCGGACCTGATGAATGCCGGCATATTCGACCTGGTCTCCAAGAGCATGGCCCCCACGGCTGCGCCGGCCTCGCCGCAAGAGATCGTTCTCACCCAATGGAGCCTGCCCCCGGCCAACGCGGCCATGGTGGCCTTTGGCACACTGGCCGTCTCCGGCGGGCACATCTCTGTCACCGGCTGGCTCTACGACACGCAAAACAAGCAATCCCCGCAAGTGCTGGCCCAGCAATACAACGAGGCCGATAGCCCGGATGCAGCGCGCCACATCGCGCATGAGTTTGCCGATGCCATCATCACCCGCTTGGGCGGCGGCATCCCCGGCATTGCGGAAAGCAAAATCTACTACGTCTCCAACCGCAGCGGACACCGCGAAATCTGGCAGATGGACTACGACGGTGCCAACCAGAAGCAGATCACACACCTCGGTCTCATTTCGCTCTCGCCCCGCATCTCGCCCGACGGCCACCGACTGGCCTTCGCCGCGCTGGGCAAAAATGGCTGGGACATCCGCATGTACTCGATGGATCTCAACCGGCTGGTACACTTCCCCGGCACTGGCTCCGATCTATCGCCAGCCTGGTCTCCGGACGGCAACTCGCTGGCCTTTTCCTCGGCACGCACCGGCGACCCGGAGATTTGGATTTGCGCCGCCAGCGGCTACGGAGCGCATAAAATCACTTCCTTCGAAGGCCCGGATGTTTCCCCGGTCTGGAATCCACGCACCGGCACGCAAATTGCCTGGATCAGCGGGCGCACCGGCCTGCCGCAGCTCTACATCATGGATGGCGACGGCACCAATGTGCAGCGCATGACCGACGGCGGCTATGCCACGTCTCCGTCCTGGTCGCCGAATGGACAATTTCTCGCCTTCGCCTGGGATCGCAGCTATGGCCCCGGCGCGCCGGGCGGGCAGGATATTTACGTCATGGACATTGCCAGCAAGCGCTGGATTCAGTTGACCCATGACATTGGACGCAACGATTTTCCCACATGGTCTCCGGATGGCCGCCACATCGCCTTCCAGAACTCACAGCATGGTCAGCGGCAGATATGGACTATGCTGGCCGACGGAACGGGGCAGCACGCCCTGACCTCTGACGGTAGCAACTCTATGCCGAATTGGAGTTGGAAGTAATGCCGCGCTACGCTGCTCGTATTTTCAAAACAGAAGTACAACCTGAAGGAGGAATTGCATGAACGCCCGTCGTAAAACCTCAGTATTCATGACGTCCATGATGACAGCAGCTTTGCTGTTGGCAGCTGGATGCCAGAAGAAAGTGGCCCCGCCACCGCCGCCGCCACCGCCGCCGCCACCGGCTGCACCCACGGCCACGTTGTCGGCCAGCCCAACCTCCATTCAGAGCGGACAAAGCGCCACGCTGACTTGGAGCACGACCAATGCCACCAGTGTAACCATTGATGGCGTTGGCTATGCCAGCGTCAGCGGCTCCCAGAGCGTCAGCCCCACGACGACGACGACCTATCACCTGATCGCTCGTGGCGATGGCGGTTCCGCCGACGCCACAGCCACGGTTACGGTGACCGCACCGCCGCCGCCGCCACCACCGCCGCCACCGCCAGCCATGACGGAAGCCATGTTTGAGCAGAACGTCAAGCCGGTCTTCTATGCCTTCGACAGCTATAAGATCAGCTCCGATGGACAGCAGACCCTGACGGACTCCGTTGCCTTCCTGCAGTCGCACTCGGACCTGAAGGTCCTCGTGGCCGGCTACTGCGACGAGCGCGGTTCCGAAGAGTACAACTTGGCTCTGGGCCAGAAGCGCGCCGATGCAGCCAAGGATGCGCTGGTCAAGGCTGGCATCGACGGCAGCCGCCTGCGCACCATCAGCTACGGCAAGGAGAAGCCATTCTGCACCGAGCACAAGGAATCGTGCTGGCAGCAGAACCGCCGCGCGCAGTTCTCCCTCGACCAGTAGTCCACGTACTGCAACCTACGGCAGCATGGCGCAATCCGTCATGCTGCCGTACACTTTTCAGTGAAGGTTGTGCGCTGCAAACCGGCAGCGCTGCACTCCAAACCCCATGAGGCACCGCTGTATGTTCTGCGTCTCCCGCTTTGCTCATCGTCCATCCACATCCAGTCCACGCCGCATCGCCGTGAGTCTCGGCCTGCTCTGTGCAGCCGCGCTGTTGCTGCCCGCGCAGCCAGCCCGCGCCACCAACAAGGACATCATCGAACTGCAAACTGAAGTACAGCAGTTGCAATCCATGCTGCTCACCATCCAGCAATCGCAGGAAGAGCACATGGGCATGTTGACCAACATGCTGCAACAGTCCAATGCCAGCGTGGCCAAAATGGCCGCACAAGTGGACGCCATGCAGAAATCCATGCAGTCGGTGCAGGAGTCCAGTAGCGGCAAGATCGACCAAATCTCCGGCCAGATGCAATCGCTCAACGACTCTATTGATGAGTTTCGCGCCCGGCTGGACAAGGTACAAAAGGCCTTGGACGCGCTGCAGCAGCAACAGCAATCCCTGCAAGCCGGACAGGCCACCAATGGGGGTGCGCCCGCCGCGCAGGATGGCTCCAACCCTGGCGGCTCCAGTCCCGCCGCACCGCAGGCTCCACCGCTCGACCAGCTCTACCAGTCCGCGCTCGGCGACTACAACGCTGCCAAATACAACCTGGCCAGCCAGGAGTTTGGCGACGTCATCAAGTTCTATCCGCAAAAGGATCTGGCCGGCAACGCGCTCTTTTATCAGGCGGAGATTGCCTACCGCCAAGGCAGCTACCAGAACGCCATCGAAGGCTACAGCTCCCTGCTGCTGCAATATCCGGGCAACGCCAAGGCTCCGGCGGCCATGCTGCGCCAGGGCCAATGCCTGCTGGCGCTGGGCAAGCGGGATGCGGCCATCCACCAGTTTCACGCGCTCATCCAGCGCTATCCGAAATCCCCGGAGGCTGTCCAGGCCCACAGCAAGCTGGACGCAATCGCCGCGCGCACGCCCCAGCCCAAGCCACAGGCTGGCCACAACTTTTAACCTCCCCGTGGCCGCTGCCGGTCTTGCCCCTGCTGCGGCCATGCAATTTCGCCCGAATTCCTTTGGCCAGAGTGCCTTGCTGAGTACCCTCTTCCGAAATTGCTTCCGCTCTGCTATAAATTAGGCCACTCTATCTGTTGGCTGTATCCGCATCCGTACATCACTTAGGAGACGCATCATGTTGTGCAAGATTACGGCAACAAAAAAAGATTACGCTCTGACTATTGCCCGGCTCATTCTTGGCCTGGTCTTTTTCATGCACGGGTCTCAGCTCGTGCTCGGCTGGTTTGGCGGCTACACCTTCCCCGGCACGGTACACATGTTTAAGGTCGGCATGGGCATTCCCACGCCGCTGGCCGCGTTGGCGATTCTAGCCCAGTTCCTGGGCGGCATTGGCCTGCTGGTGGGCCTGCTCAGCCGTATCGCCGTCATTGGCATCGCCGTGGATATGATCGTTGCCGTCTTCATGTATCACATCCATGTCGGCTTCTTTATGAACTGGGGCGGCGTGCTGCATGGCGAAGGCTATGAGTACCACCTGCTCGTCCTGGCCCTTTGCGTTGTCATCTTCTGCAATGGTTCGGGCGCACTGTCCATTGACGGACTGTTGCCCAATCACTGCGAATGCGGCGACGAAGAAGAAATCGCAGCCTAAGCCGTCTGGCAACAACAGCAAAAGGGGCGCGATCCACTCGCGCCCCTTTATTGATTTTGCTGAATTTTTCCTGTCGGCTAAAACCGGGCCAGTTCCACCATCGCCCGCAGAAGATCCTCCGGCTGCGGCAGGATGGCGTCCTCCAACAGCGGCTGATACGCCACAAAAACATCCTTGGCCGCCACGCGGCGCACCGGCGCATCCAAATCCTCAAACAGCTCATCGGCGATGCGAGCAGCAATCTCCGCTCCATAGCCCCAGCTCTGCATGTCCTCATAGGCAACGATCACGCGGCTGGTCTTGCGCACGGACTCGGCAATCGCCTCCCAGTCATAGGGACTCAGCGTGCGCAGATCAATCACCTCGACTGACAGATTCTGCTCTCGCTCGGCACGCTGCGCCGCCTGCAAAGCCCGCGGCACCACCGCGCCATAGGTGATGACCGTCAGATCCTTCCCGGCGCGCACCGTCTTGGCTTTGCCAAAAGGAATCATGTACTCCGGGCCGGGGTCCACGCTGCGCCCGTAGGTCTCGCGGTACAAACGCTTGTGCTCCAAAAACAGCACGGGGTCATCGCAGCGAATAGCCGTGCGCAGCAGGCCGTTGGCGTCCAGCGCATTCGACGGAAAGACCACGCGAATGCCCGGCGTGTGCGTAAAGATGCTCTCGCCACATTGGGAGTGATAAATCGATCCCCCCGTCAAATAGCCGCCAATGGCCACGCGCATCACCATCGGCGCAGAAAAATTATTGTTCGACCGCCAGCGGATCAGCGGCAGTTCATTGCGCAACTGGTGCATGGCTGGCCAGATGTAATCAAAAAACTGAATCTCCACCACCGGCTTCATGCCGCGTGTGCCCATGCCTGTGGCTCGGCCAATGATGCAGGCCTCTGCCAGCAAGGAATTAAAGACGCGCTCTGAACCAAAGGCCTTCTGCAAGCCGGCCGTTAGCTTGAAGACGCCGCCCTTGCCCTTGACCAGCCCAGCCTTCAAATATTCTTCGCGGCTGCAATCGGCCACGTCCTCGCCAAAGATCACAATCCGCTCATCGCGCCGCATCTCCTGCGCCAGACAGGTGTTGATGAGTTCGGCCATCGTGTGCTCCGGCTCTTCGGCCTTGGGCGTGGGCGCGGCAGACTCCACCACCGCCGTCGGCGGCATGGCGTCGCAGTAGACGTGCTGCAAAATGGTA
Source organism: Acidobacteriaceae bacterium (assembly GCA_027343585.1). GTDB lineage: Bacteria > Acidobacteriota > Terriglobia > Terriglobales > Acidobacteriaceae > JAJZCX01. The sequence goes on along the minus strand of DAHWKP010000105.1, from coordinate 3,530 downwards.
TCCGTGCTCGGCAGCGGCGCAGCCAGCGCATGTTCTGCGGCTTGACGTACTTGCTCATCCACCTCTTGCTCCAGGCGCGTCAGGGCCTGCTCGTCCAGAATGCCCTCGCGCAGCAGATACATTTGCAGCCGCGGCAGCGGATCGCGCAGCGCGTCGGCCTCACGCTCGGCTTCGGGCCGGTACAGCCTCTCGTCGTCAGAGAGCGAGTGGGAGTACGGACGAATCACGTGCCCATGCACCAGCGCCGGGCCTTTGCCAGAGCGGCAATGCGCCACGGCCTTCTTCATCGCCGCATAGCTGGCTACGGGGTCGGTGCCATCCACTTCGGCAAAGTAAAAATTGGGGAAATTGGCCACGAGGCGGGAGATGTTGCCGCCCGGTGTGTTCACCTCCACCGGCACGGAGATGGCGTAGCCATTGTCCTCGACCACGAAAAGCAGCGGCAGCTTGCCGTTGGAGGCAGCATTGATCGACTCCCAGAACTCGCCTTCGCTGGTCGCACCCTCACCCAGGGAAACGTAGGTGACCTCATCGCCGTGGAAGCGCACATCCTTCAACAGCCGGTAATCGAATGCGCCCGCAGCGCCCTCCGGCTTGCGCGCCGCTTCCGGATGTTGCGCAAAATACCGCCCCGCCTCTGCGCAGCCCACCGCCTGCACGCATTGCGATCCGGTCGCAGACGATGGCGTCACGATGTGCAGCGCAGGGTCCGTCCAGTGTGAGGGCATCTGGCGTCCACCGCTGGCCGTATCCGTCGCCGCGCCAACAGCCTGCAACAGCATCGCCTCCGGAGTCACGCCCAGCGTCAGGCTCAGCGCCCGGTCGCGGTAATACGGATAGAACCAGTCATAGCCCGGCTTCATGGCCAAGCCCGCAGCGATCAACAACGCCTCATGTCCGGCGCAGGAGATTTGAAAAAAGATTTTCTGCTGCCGCTTTAGGAGAATTTCGCGGTCATCCACGCGGCGAGAAAGATACATCAGCCGGTAGATTTGCACCATCTGCTGCGCCGTCAGTCCGGCTTCCTCATGCGAGGTCCGGGCCTTTGTCTCCGCCGTACTGGTCTGCGCCATGCCTGCCTGCCGCCTCCGCAAAAAGTGCTCTCCCGTTACGGTATTGTACCGGCTTCCCCAGACCGCCGCCACAGCCATGCATCCAGAAGAAAATCCCCGGCGGGGTTGACCCTCGTTTTTCCCGCATGCTCTAATAGCGCGGTTCCTGTCTTATCGGCTTCCGGCCATCGCCGCCGTCAAAAGTGGAGGCGATGCGGCCAAAAACTGCCCAGATCATGGAACCAAGTACCCGGTTGTACCGGAGCGTTTCTGGAGGAACATCTTGGAATCTTTGTTCGCGAATGCGGCCATGCTATTGTTGCAAACCACGCCGGATGTCGCATCATCCGCCGCATCCATTTCGACATCCCACGCCCCATCCTGTGCCGATGTGAACTATCTTTGGGGCGCGCTCGCCGTCGCCGTGCTGGCCTTGTTGGTGGCCTTTCTTTTCTCCCGTTCCGTGCTGGCGTCGAACAGTGGCACGCCCGAGATGCAAGCCATCTCCAACGCCATCCGCGAAGGCGCAGAGGCCTTTATGCGCCGGCAGTACACCTCCATTGGCGCGCTGGCCTTGGTCATCGCCGCCATCCTGTACGCTGGCTATCACATGTACGGGCGCACCGCTCCCTACGCGGGTATGACGGTCGTCAGCTTCCTGATCGGTGCCATCTGCTCCGCCATTGCCGGCTACACCGGCATGTATGTCTCCATTCGCGCCAACATCCGCACGGCCAGCGCCGCACGCACCAGCCTGAACCGCGCGCTGCAACTGGCGCTGCGCGGCGGAGCCGTCACTGGCCTGGTCGTCGTCGCGCTCTCGTTGATTGGCGTTGGCGTCCTCTTTCTGGCCTTCGGCGGCGTCCATCATCCGCAAGAGGTTCCCTACCGCTTGGTTGGCTTTGGCTTTGGAGCCTCGCTGGTTGCGCTCTTCGCGCAGCTCGGCGGCGGCATCTACACCAAGGCTGCGGATGTGGGCGCAGACCTGGTCGGCAAGGTCGAAGCTGGCATTCCTGAAGACGATCCACGCAACCCGGCCGTCATCGCCGATCTGGTGGGCGACAACGTGGGCGACTGCGCGGGCCGTGGTGCCGACCTCTTCGAATCCACTGCGGCGGAAAACGTCGGCGCCATGATCCTCGGCGCGGCGCTCTATCCAGTCTTCGGCATCAAGGGAATTCTCTTCCCACTCATCGTGCATGCCATCAACTTAATCGCCAGCGTCATCGGCGTCAGTGCCGTGCGCTGCGGCGAGCAGGAAGACCCCATGCACGCGCTCGATCGCGGCTACATGATTACCACCCTGCTGGCGCTGGGTGGGTTTGCCGCTGCCGTCCACTTCATGCTGGGCGGACGCTGGTGGCTCTTCGCCAGCGGCGTCATCGGCATCATCACATCCTTCCTCTTCGTCCGCATCACGGAGTACTACACCGAGTGCCGCTATCGCCCAGTGCAATCCATCGCCAAGGCCTCGCTGACCGGCCCGGCCACCAACATCATCAGCGGACTGGCCGTCGGCATGGAAACGCCTGCGCTGCCCGCCATCGTCATCAGCGCGGCACTGCTGCTCAGCTATTACTGCGGCCTGCGCGGACTGGCCGATGTACACACCATCGCCAGCTACGCCAAGGGCATTTACGGTACAGCCATCGCCACCATGGGCATGCTCTCGTCAGCGGCCTACATTCTGGCCATGGACACCTTCGGCCCCATCACCGATAACGCGGGCGGCATCATTGAAATGTCCAACCAGCCAGAGGAGATTCGCCGCAAAACCGATCTGCTGGACGCTGCGGGCAACACCACCAAAGCGCTTACCAAGGGCTACGCCATCGGCTCCGCCGCACTGGCTGCCTTCCTGCTCTTCTCTGCCTATATGGAAGAGATTCACGGCATCGTCGCCGACAAGGTCGCCTACTCCGGCGGATACATGCCGCCCGACTGGCAATTCACCAATGTCAATCTGGCCAGCGTTCCCGTCTTCGTGGGCGCATTGCTGGGCGCGATGTTGGTCTTTCTGTTCTCCTCGCTAGCGATTCAGGCTGTAGGGCGCACTGCGCAGTACGTCATCGAAGATGTGCGCGCGCAGTTCCGCGAAAACCCCGGCATCATGCAGGGTACATCCAAGCCCGACTACGGACGCTGCGTCTCCATCGTCACGGGAGCAGCGCTGCGAGAAATGGTGCTGCCCGGCCTGCTCGTCGTCTGCATGCCGCTGGCCGTCGGCCTCATCTTCCGCAACTTTGGCGATACCTTCCACGTCGCCTCTGGCATCAACCTGCCCACCATCCATGGCATTCCCGTGGATCTAAGCGGTGCCGAGGCCGTGGCCGCGCTGCTGATGGTCGGCACCATCGCAGGCATTCTGATGGCCATGCTGATGAACAACGGCGGCGGCGCTTGGGACAACGCCAAGAAATACATCGAGTCGGGCCACCACGGCGGCAAGCGCTCCGAGGCGCACAAGGCCTCCGTCGT
>DAHWKP010000100.1:0-9982 GCA_027343585.1 Acidobacteriaceae bacterium | reverse complement strand
ACATTCCAAGAGAAGAAGACTCCGGCGACGGCAGCCAAGCCCGTCAGCAGTAACAGCGTCAGACTAATGCCGTCTGCCGCCAGAGAATACTGAATGCCCAGTGCGGGAATCCATGATCGCTGCGCCACGGTTTGCATGGCTCCCGATGGATGTTGCGCCAGCGCCGCCAGCACCACCCCCAGCACGCATACCGCCGCCAGCAACGCCACCGCGCGCGCCCATTGCGAGCATCTACGCGGCAGCATAAGCGCCACGGCTGCCCCGATCCACGCACTGTAAATCGTCCATGCCAACATAAAAATTCCGTCCAGCCCTTCGTGTTACGCCACTGCTAAAAAATTTCTGTACGGCTAAAAATGCAACGGCTGCACCATATGCACCGCCGTTGCATTGAAGATGCTCATCACCCATTGTGGATATACGCCGAGGAGAACCAGCAGCGCGATGGCAGGCGCAAGTATCAGCCACTCCTGCAATGCCAGATCGGGCATCGCCACCCAGCGCGGGTTCAACGGCCCGGCAAAGACGCGCTGCACCATTCCCAGGAAAAATATTGCCGTCGCCAACAGGCCCAGCAAGGCAATCGTGGCCTGCCATGGAGCCAAGGGAACGGATCCTTGGAAGATCAGAAACTCACTCACAAATCCATTCAGTCCCGGCAGCCCCATGGAAGCAAAAATCGCAATGCCCATCAGCCCAGCAAAGATGGGCATCGGCTTGCGCAAGCCCCCAAAATCTTCCAGAGCGCGCAGACCGCCGCTGCGCTCTTCCAAGAGCGCGACAAACCAAAACAGCGCTGCTGCCGTCAGTCCATGGTTGAACATTTGCAGCAACACGCCCTGCAGCGCCGCCTGCCGCTCCACGACCGGGGCGCTCTGCGTGGCCAGTGTAGGCAATACCGCAAAAATTCCCAACAGACAATAGCCCAAGTGATTGATCGACGAATACGCAAAGATGCGCTTCAGATCACGCTGCACCAACGCTGTGCAGGCTGGAAAAACAATTGTAGCCACGGCCAGCCATAGTAACCACGTGCGCGCTGCCTGCATCTCCGCGCCAAAGATCGGCAGCAGAATCCGCAGCAATCCATACAGTCCCAGCTTGGACATGGCTCCGGTCAGCACAACGGTCGTGCCCGTGGGTGCTTCCGTGTACGCATCCGGCAGCCAGGTGTGCAACGGCAGCATGGGCACCTTGACGGCAAAGCCTGCGAGCGCGCCCACAAAGAGCGCAAGCGCAATGTGCTGTGGGGTGCAGCCATGCCAGCCCAGAGTTTGAATCACCGCAGGCATCAGTTCCCCGCGCTGGGCCAGCGCGGCCAAACTGAGAAAATCAAATTTGCCTGTTCCGGCAAAGATAGCTAAAAATGCCAGCAGTAACGCGATGCTGCCTGCCATGGAATAAACCAGAAACTGCATCGCTGCCGCTGCGCGCGCGCGTCCACCCCACAAACGAATCAGGAAGAAGGCGGGCAGCAAACTCGCCTCCCAATATAAAAACCAATGAAAGAAGTTGAGCGCGGTAAATGCGCCGATCAAGCAGGATTCCAGCAGCAAGAGCAACACAAAATACAACCGCGCACGCTCGGCAATTTTTTTGGAGGCAAGAATGCCCATGGGAACAATCATGGCCGTCAGCAGCAACATCAGGATGCCCAGGCCATCGACGCCAACAAAGTACTCCACGCCCAGCGCAGGGATCCATGCGCGCCGCTCCACAAACTGCAGGGCACTACTGGCGCGGTCGAAGTGTTGCAGCAGCAACAGAACGAGCATCAGTTCGCCCAGCGCAATCCATAGGGCCACCATGCGCGCCAACGTCGGCTTGCGCGCTGGCATACAAGCCAGAGCCAAGGCTCCCACAGCAGGCAGCAGCGTCAGCAACGTGAGCCAAGGAAACAGATTGGTCGCAGGGCTGATCATCCGCGCATCCTCCACAACAGCACCACCGCCAAGACAATCAGCGCCAGCGTGAGCACGCGCAGATAGCGCTGCACGCGGCCATTCTGCAGCAGTGCCAAGAACTGTCCACCGCGCGTTACGCCTTGGCAGCCAGCATCAAAACCGGCGTTGACCACACGCGCATCGGTCCATACCTCGGCGCGCGCCAGCAACTGCGTGCCCGCGGCTACGGCGCGCACCGCGCCGCTCCAAACGCAGCGATCCAGCCAATCACTCAATGCACATGCGGCTGCGAACGGACGCACCACCGTCGCGGCATAGAACGCATCCACATGGAAGCCATTGCCCAGTGCGGTGAAGATGTGCGGCCATTGCTGTTCCAAAACATCGGGCGCGGCGGCGTGCTGCGCAGGCCTGCGCCCATACAGCCACCACCCCAGGCCCAAGCCCGCAAAAACGAGCGTGGAAGAGAGCAGCATGGTTCCCAGCAAACCTGCACTCGCCAATGCGGCCCAGTGCAACTCCGCAGGCTGACCCTGCAGAAACGATTGCAGCCACTCCCACGCGGGCGTTCCCAGCCAGCCCAAGGCAATGGCAAAGATTGCCAACACAATCAGCGGCAATGTCATTACGGCAGGGCTTTCGTGCGGCCCTGCAGCGGGAGGGGCACCATGACCCACAGCACTCTTATCCAGAGCACCGCGATAGGCACCCGCAAACACATAACAAACCTGGCGCGTCATATAGAAGGCCGTCAACAGTGCGCCCGCTGAGCCAAGCCAGAACGGAATCTGCGACAGACTCCACAGATGCGCGGCGTGCAAAATCGCGTCCTTGCTCCAAAATCCTGAGAAGACCAGCGGGAATCCGCAGAGCGCCAACATGCCCGCAGCATATGTGGCGAAGGTAACCGGCATCGCCTTGCTCAGCCCACCCATGCGCCGAATATCCTGCTCGCCATCGCAGCCGTGGATGACCGAACCTGCTCCGAGGAACAACAGCGCCTTAAAAAATGCGTGGGTCAGCAAATGAAAGATGCCCACGACCACGCCACCCACACCGAGGCCGAGCATCATGTATCCCAGTTGCGAAATCGTCGAGTAGGCCAGGATGCGTTTGATGTCATTCTGCGCAACGGCAATCGCCGCTGCGATGATCGCCGTGGCCGCGCCCACCCATGTGATGACTTGCAGTGCCAGCGTGGGCGGCATCGCCGAGCTGTGCAGCAGATTCACCGGATGCACGCTCATCAGTGGATAGACACGCGCCACTAAAAAAACGCCTGCGGCCACCATCGTGGCTGCGTGGATCAATGCACTCACCGGCGTCGGGCCTTCCATGGCATCCGGCAGCCAGACATGCAGCGGGAATTGTCCCGACTTGCCCGCAGCTCCGCAGAAGATGAGCACCGCGATGCTTGCCGCCGCCGCAACACTCAACCGAGCCAAAGCCGCGTGTTCCATGCAGCCAGCGCCGTGGTCATAAAAGAGCAGCGTGCCCGTTCGGGTTTGCAACCACACCATGCCCAGAAACAATCCCAAATCGCCGATGCGCGTAACGATGAAGGCCTTCTTCGCTGCCGCCGCTGCACTTGGCTTCGCGTACCAAAATCCAATCAAGAAATAGGAGGTAACGCCCACCAACTCCCAACAGAGGAAGAGCAGCAGCAAACTATTGGCGATCACCACGCCCAACATGGCGCCAGCAAAAAGCGCGAGGAAGCAGAAGAAGCGCGTGGCGTTTTCGTCGTGCTCCATATAGCCGGTGCTGTAGAGGAAGACCAGCAACGAAACCAGAGAAACCATCACCAGCATCAACGCACTGAGCGGATCAAGCATCCAACCCAAGCGCAGCCATGTATCGCCAATTTGCAACCAGTTGAAGTTGACGATTTCAAGCGTAGGCATTGCTCGCCGCACATTTGCCCAGACGTGCAAAAACGCCACCAGCGACAGAAGCAGCGATGCGCCCATCGCGCCGATGGCCAGCGTTTGCGCCAGCGCGCGTTGGCGTTGGCGCAGCAGCGCGATCAGGCCCGCCGCCAGCACCGGCAACGCGGGGATCCACCAGAGAATGGGAACTATCGACATCATGCAGCTTTCACAAATCCAAAAAAATCAGTGTCCACTTCGAAAATCGTTTACTACCGCAGACGCAAACGACATGCGGCAATCTTTTCGCACATCGCTTATCCCCGCATTGCGTCCATTTGATCCACGTCCGTCGTCCGCACGCGCCGGGCCACGGCAACCAACAAGCCCAAACCCACGGCAGCCTCCGCAGCAGCCACGCCGATGGAGAAAAGCGCAAACAAAACGCCGGTCATCGCCGCAGGATTCGGCCCATAGCGCCAAAATGCAATCAGGTTCAGGTTGGCCGCATTCAACATCAACTCCATGCCGACCAACATTAAAATCGCACTGCGCCGCGTCAACACGCCCGCCAAGCCAATGGAGAACAGCAGTGCTGCCAACAATAAATACCCAGTTAAAGGATTCATGCGCCCGCCTCCCCATCGCGCATCGCCAGCAAAACCGCACCGATCAGCGCAACCGTCAACAACAAGCCCGCGACCTCCAGCGGCAACACAAACCGGTGCAGCATGGCATCCCCAATGGCATGCACGCCTGCATTGGATGGCGGCGCAGCGATGGGCAGATGGGCCACGCCCCGCACCACTGCCCAAGCCAGCACGGCAAAGACGCCGCAGGCTAGCAGCGCGCCCACGGCCCAATCCATCGCTGCTGCTGGGCGCGTGCGATGCTCCACGCCCTGCGTCAGCAAAATCACAAACGCGGCCAAAATCGCCACGGCGCCTGCATACACAAAAATCTGCGCCAGACCGACGAACTGCGCCCCCAGTTGCAGATAAATGGCAGCCAAGCCGACAAAGCCCACCACCAACGCCAACACGCAGTGGACTAAATTGCGCAGCGCCATCGCAGCCAGCGCTCCCGCCAGCGTAAGTGCCGCAACCAACAAAAAGGAAAAGTTCATGCGGCAATCCGAAGCATCGGCTCCGGCCTCCTCATTTTGGGGAGTGTTGCTGCGCGCATTGTTTTGCCTGCAAACATCTTGGACAATTTCACTCCGCACTCACTCCGCAAAACGATAGTTGCGCTGCGGCAATCCACCGCGCTGTTCCAGCCTGCGCCCCAGCAGCCAATAGGCTCCCAGCAATACCAGTGCGCATCCCAGCCAGCGCAACACGCCCGCTGGCAAAAACTTCCATGCGCCCGCCACGAATACATTGCACAACGTCATCGGCAGCAAAAACTCCCACGCAAAACGCATCAGTTGATCCATGCGCAAGCGCGGCAGCGTGCCGCGAATCCAAATAAAGCCCGCGATCAACGCCAGCAGTTTGGCAAAGAACCAAATCCACGTAGGCACCCACGCTAAAAACGAAAACGGCGCAGACCATCCGCCCAGAAACAGCGTGATGCCCAAGGCGCTGATGGCGAACATGCCGAGATATTCCGCCAAAAAAAACAGTGCGAATTTGAAGCCGGAGTATTCGATGTAATAGCCCGCGATAATCTCCGACTCGCCTTCCGGCAAATCGAAGGGGCAGCGGTTGGATTCCGCCGTGGCCGCAATGAGGAACAGGGCAAAACCGAACAGCCCCCACGGCGTCAATACAAACCAGTGGGGCCAAATGCCCGTGTAGCCTGCTTGACGGCGCACAATCTCCACCATGGACAACGACCCGGCAGCCATCACGGCCACCATGGCGGAGAGCACCAGCGGAATCTCGTAGCTAATCATCTGCGCCAGCGCGCGCATCGCGCCGAGCAGCGAGTATTGGCTGCGGCTGGACCAGCCTGCCATGAAGACGGCAATCTCCATCAGCGAGCCTGCGGCGAAAAAGAAGAGCACGCCTGCACGCAGCGGAGCCACCACCCACGTCCGGCTCACCGGCACCACGGCGTATACCAAAAACGCTGAGAGCACCATCAACACCGGCGCGCAAAAATGCACCAGGCGATCTGCCGCTTCGGGCACAACATCCTCTTTGGTCAGCGCTTTGATGCCGTCGGCCATCGGTTGCAACAATCCCCACGGCCCTGCACGATTGGGACCGTAGCGATTCTGGATGCGCCCCAGACCTTTGCGCTCCAGCAGTGTCGTCACGGCAAAGAGCGCGGGAAAAACCACCATCACGGGAACCACCATCAGCAGCGTGTGCCCGATTGTGCTCGCAGCCAGAGCGTGTATCGAAGTGAGGAGATGCAAGATGAAAAGGCTCACGCCTGTCCCTCCGCCGTTGCCGGAGTCGAAGCCGCCGGAGTTGCAGTGCTGGCTGCCTGCGCCTTCGCGGCCAGCTTTGCGCGCTCCGCAGCCAGTGCCGCATCGACAGCGGCAGCCTCGGTGGGATGAATGTGGTGATAGTGCTCGTTGGATTTCGACAATCGCTGCTTGTCCCACAACAGACCGCCGAAGCGGTCGTGCGTGCTCAACTCAAAGTCCACATCCATTTTGATCGCGTCGAACGGACAGACCTCGACACAGATTTGACAACTCATGCAGACGGAAACGTCGATATTAAAAACCGCTGGATAAAATTGCGGCTTGCCAGTGGCGTCTGGCTTCTTGTCTTTACTTTTTTCGATCAGGATGCACTTCGGTGGACATTCCTTTTCGCAAATCTGGCAGGCCACGCAGCGCATTCCCTGCTGCCAATCTGCGCCATCGAAAACGAGAAAAGGAAAGTTGCGCGCAGCTTCAATCTGCGGCAGGCGCTCCTCAGGAAACTGCACTGTGGTCAGCCGTTCGCGACGAAAAAAGCTGCCGAAAAAGTTGCGGGCTGTCTCGGCCAGGCCCAACGCAATGCCTTTACCCAGCATGGCGCGCACCTCCTGCCGTCTTGTGCCTGGCGCTCACCGGTCCACCTCGCCCATCACAATGTCGATGCTGCCCAGCGTCACCACCACATCGGCCACGTTGCGCCCCAGACACATCTCCTCCAGCACCGTCAGGTTGATGAGGCTGGGCGGGCGCACACGGTAGCGATATGGATTGGCCGAGCCATCGCTGATCAGATAAAAGCCTAGCTCGCCCTTGGGCGATTCGATGCGCGCGTAGGCCTCGCCCGGCTTGGGGCGAAAGCCGCGCAGCTTCGTCTTTGCGTCTTGCACCGGCCCCGGCGGAATCTCCCGCAGCGCTTGCCGCAAGATTGCAATCGACTCGCGCATCTCCAGCAGCCGGATCATATAACGGTCATAAACATCGCCGTGCTCGCCCAGAGGAACGCGAAAAGCAAAGCGGTCATAGATGCCGTAGCCATCCACCTTGCGGATGTCATAGTTGACGCCGCTGGCACGCAGCGTTGGCCCAGTGATGCCAGCCTGCACGGCCATCTCTTCCGGCAGAACGCCCACGCCCTGCGTGCGGGCGACAAGAATTTCATTACTGGTGAGTAGCTGCTCGAACTCATCCAAAAATTTCGGGAATGCCTCCACCGCTTGCAGCGCCTGGCGCAGCCACTCCGGCGTAGCGTCCACGCGGCAGCCGCCAAAGCGCAGATAGTTGCACATCATGCGCGCGCCCGTCAGCGACTCAAACAGGTCGAGTATCGTTTCCCGCTCGCGGAAGGCATACATCAACGGCGTGCCGCTGGCACCCATATCTTGCAGCAAAAATCCGATAAGGCAGGCATGGTTTTGCAGCCGCGTCAGCTCGGCCACGATCACGCGCAGATACTCGGCGCGCTCGGGCACTGGGATGCCCGCCAGCCGCTCTACTGCCAGCGCATAGCCCCAGTTGTTGGTCAGCGAGCAGAGATAGTCCAGCCGATCGGTATACGGCATGGAGCCGAGATATGTTTCTTGCTCTGCGATTTTTTCGTGATTGCGATGCAGGTAGCCGAAGACCGGCTTCAGCTTCACAATACGCTCGCCGTCCAGCACCACATCCATGCGAAAGACGCCATGCGTCGAGGGATGCTGCGGCCCCATGGAAACTTCCAGCAAATGGCTGGCACCATCGTCAAAGCCCTTCTGGGCCTGCTGTTGCTCCAACTCCGCCGTGGTCTGGGTCGCCATCACTGCCCCACCCCGCGTTGGTGTTGCTGGGCCTTTTGCAGCACGGCGTCATGTGCCGTCGGCTCGTACTCGTAATCATCCGGCTCCACGTAGTCGCGACGCATGGGATGGCCCACAAACCCCTCCCACATCAGCAGCCGCCGCAGATCGGGATGGCCGTCAAAGTGAATGCCGAAGAGGTCAAAAATTTCGCGCTCCTGCAACTCTGCGCTGCGCCAAACGGGCGTGAGTGATGGCAAATGCGCAGGCGCGGAGCGATCTTGCGTGCGCAGGCGCAACACCAGCGGACCGTGCTTCTTTTCCATGGAGTAGAGATGGTAGACCACCTCCAAAAATCCGCCGCCCTCTTTCGCAGGCCAATCCACGCCGGTCACGTTCGAGCAATAATCCAGGCGCAGCGCAGCGTCGTCGCGTAAAAATTCTGCAATCGCTACGGCGTGCTCGGCATCGATCAGCAGCGAGTGCTGCGCGGCTGGGCTGGGGTTGGCGATGATCTCCACCGTGCAGCCGGGAACCGCGGCGGCCAGCGCGGCCTGCACCGCTTCCACGCCCATATTTGGGCTGCGCTCAGGACTCATGCGCACCTGCCGTGGAGTGAGTTGGCGGCACCGTTGCTGCTGGTTGCGCGGTCGTAATCTGCACCAGCGGCGGATGCCAGACCGTCGGATTTTGCGGCGGCTCCAAATCGTGAGCGCCAAAGCGCGGCACCAGAAATTCACTCGGAGCACTGGCATCGACACAGCGCGGCTGGTTCTCTCCGGTCAGCGTTTGTGCATCAATCTTTTTTTGCAGCGTCATCAGCGCGTCGATCAGCGCCTCAGGCCGTGGCGGGCAGCCGGGAATATACACATCGACAGGGATGAAGCGATCCATGCCCTTGAGAACGTTGTAACCCTGCTTGAACGGCCCACCGGAGATGGCGCAGGCTCCCATGGCGATCACATACTTCGGCTCTGGCATCTGGTTGTAGAGCCGCACCACCTGCGGAGCCATTTTCTTGGTCACCGTCCCGGCAACAATCATCAGATCGGCCTGGCGCGGCGAAGGCCGAAAGACCTCTGCACCAAAACGCGCCAGATCATACCGCGCCATCGTGGAGGCGATCATTTCAATGGCGCAACAAGCCAGGCCAAAATTCAATGGCCAAAGGGAATTCTTGCGCCCCCAGTTGTAAAGCTCCTGCAGCGTGGTGGCAAAGATGCCCTGCCGCTGCAACTCGGTTTTCAACTGCGCATCCACTGCTAAGATTCCCCTCAATCCCCTTGGCTCCGCTGGATGCGACAATCGCTATACCCAGGTGAGCGCCTTCTTGCTACAGGCCCAGACCAAACCCTCCACCAGCAGCAGCAAAAACACCAGCATGGCCAGACATTCTTTGACACCCAAGCCCGCATACGACACAGCGAAAGGCAAAACAAAGATCGACTCAACATCAAAAATCAAAAACACAATCGCATACAAAATGTAGCCGGGATGAAAGGGCATTGCGCCGCCCTTGGCCTCCAGCCCGCATTCGTAAATGGCGTTCTTTTCCGGCCCGGGCTTCTGCGGTGAAAACCATTTTGCCCAAGCCCAGGCCAGCGCCAGCGGTGCAACGGCAAAGGCCGCAGCCGCAACCAGCAACACCACCACCGGGATATAAGTTTCCGTTGCCATCGCGCCGAACACTCTACACTACCAGATTCGCGCGGAAGGCAAATCCACACAAACCAGACCGCACCCCGCCTTGAGCATTGTGCCATCGCACACACCATTTCCCCTGTGACCCAGCGCACATCGGTCAGCCAATGCCACACAGCAGAATGAAGGCGGAGCGGAGTTCACATACATGCCAGCACTCAAACAAAAATCTGTGATTCTCGACGGCAATGAGGCCGTCGCTTCTGTCGCCTACCGCTTGTCGGAGGTCATCACCATCTACCCCATCACGCCCGCCTCCACCATGGGCGAGTGGGCCGACCAGTGGAAGGAAGAGGGGCGCAAAAATATCTGGGGCACCGTGCCCAGCGTTGCCGAACTGCAAAGTGAAGGCGGAGC